>JAJYPA010000551.1 GCA_021795795.1 Pseudomonadota bacterium
TGTAAGGCCCAGCGCTTCCACTCCGGTCTCAAAATCCTCGGCGAGAAGACCATAACACAAGGTAATCGACTGAATGGGCAGGCCCATCTGTTGGTAGCCAGCGCCTGCATGCTGCAGAACAGTCCGTCGCTCAGCGTCATACTCTGCACACAGGAGCGCAGCATAATGACTTTCCATGAGCTCCCGAGCTTGGGTCGGAAACGCTTTACGCAGTAGCGGCCGCAAACTCTGCTCTTGTTGCAGGAGTGTTATCCAGCGCTCGGCAAATGCCCCCCGCCGCAGTGCGATGCAAGGGCCATAGCGCCGCAGCAAGGCCTCCTCGCCCGGAGTGGGTACGAGGAAGGTTGGCGGAGGATCTGATCCGGCATCAATGAGCGACATGTCCGGCCCTCCTTTCTCGCAGTATAGGGCAGCAGCGCCTACCCCCTGAGCGCCGTTCGCTCATCCCGCCGCACTTTCCGCCGCCTGGTAGACATAAACCGGCGCCGCAGAACTACCCACCCGCTCACTGAAATCCGCCTTGATACGCAGAAACTGCCGCTGGTATTTGCCTTGTGTCAACATTTGCACATCTGCCTCAGGCCCAAGCGTATCATAGGTCATAAATACGCGTGATCCGCTGGTATTGGCGGAAATCAAACCCACATACTGCTGACCTCCCGGAACGTCCAGCCGATGATAAAAAACAGGTATCCAGCGTCGAACTTTATTGCCATGGAGTCCCTGACCCATCAACCAGACCCGCAGACTTTCCAGAGGGGTGCGTACCCGCTCGGATAGCCCGAGAACGCGCCACTGTAAATCTGAGCCATGCAGAAATGACCCCAAGCGGTCCCTGGTCGCATCGTCCCGCCAAAGGAAGCGGCAACCAACGGTGCGCATCTTGCCTGTTCCACCCTTATTTTCACCAACCACTTCCGCAGCAAAAGGAATTTCTACGTCAGGGAGCAGTAAACGGCCGCTAATTTTACCATGCACGGCGATCTCTTGCGCCAGGCGCGAATAAATACGAAATCCGGAAAGCGAAATGTCTTCGGCAATGGCCAGTTCGGTCAAGTCTAGCGGATCATCAATACGCACCACGATAGGCACAGGAAACCGGTATTCGCCGCGACGATGACGACGCACCATGGTCATAGTCACTACCAGAGCCGCCAGACCGATGTTCACACTGGCCCACAGCACGCCTGCCACCAAGGCACCCGTGGGGATCGTGTGATATCCGGAAAGTCCCCATAACCCAAAGGGAATGGCGACCGCATTCGCCCCAAGTATAGTATACTGGGGAACCATATAATGTTGTTCTCCATGGATAGCGCTGGCAGTCTTTGGTGTCACGATAAAAGTGATTTTTCTCCTGAACCAGCCCAGCGTGGACACCATAAGTGCCCAAAATCGCGTCATATTGAACTGCTCCGTCTGGAGCACGCGGCCATAGCCACGATTAATTTCCTCAAAGGCCCAGAACGTGAACACATAATAAGGGATGAAGTGCCACAGAAAGGTGGAACTGCCCATATCCACGATGGGTAACCACCCCAGGACCAATACCAGTACCGGTGCTGTATAGAATATCGCTTTCTGCCAACCATCGAAGTAGGTGATGGCTGATGCCAGGTAATTGATCCGCTGCGGTATCGTCAGGCCGCGAGCCAAGAGAATGCCCTCCTTGCGCCACACCTGCATGGCTCCCTGCCCCCAACGTGTGCGCTGCCGCAGATAAGGACCGATAGCCAGGGGCGCCAACCCATAGGCCAGGGATTCCGGGTGATAGACCGATGTATAGCCCTTCTTGTGTAAGCACAGGGAAGTATGAAGGTCCTCCGTGACCGTTCCCGTGGCGAAGCCACCAATGCTATCCAGCGCTGACCGACGGATCACCGCGCAGCTACCGCAAAAAAATGCCGCATTCCAGTAGTCCTTGCCACGTTGTATCACGCGAAAGAATAGCGACTGCTCCGACCAGATGCTCTGGTTTCTGGGGCTTTTGATATGCTGATACGAATCTAGATTATAGAAATCCTGTGGGGTCTGCACAAAAGCCACATTCTCGTCGCCAAAATATCCCAGCGTATGTGTTAAAAATTCCTTCGATGGAATATGATCTGCATCGAAAATGGCCAGAAAATCAGCTTCTACATGGCGCAGGGCATTATTCAATGAACCAGCCTTCGCATCGGTATTTTCCGGACGCGTGAGATAGTTGCAACCGAGCTCCTTGGCGAGGCGCCGCATCTGCGGGCGACGACCATCATCCAGCAACCAGGTCTGATGGGGATAATCCATGCGGATGGCACCCAGCAATGTTTGCCGCAGCATGGCTACCGGCTCATCGAGGGTGGGAATGAGTACCGCCACCTTTAACCCTGGGGGTGCGGGTGGAGATTGCCGTAGCGCTAGCCGCCACGTCATGAACAGATGGAGCATGATGGTAAAGAAGCTGAAAAGCTCCGCTCCGTACAGCAGAATGGAAAAAACCAGATGGTTATCATTCAAGACCCCCGCCCGCCATGGGAGATACCAGGCTGCGGCGAGAAGGAAGATAAATACAACGACTATTTTTTCCTTACCCAGGGACTCATAGGGCATATGCTTGGTCACAGGTCACCTCCATTGGTTTATTATTTCGTACTGATCGCGCTGCGTATTCCGGGGCATCGTGGGCATTGATTCCCAGCCTAATCTGCCCCAGTATCGGACCTGACCCCCAAATCACCACATTTGGCAGATGGGAGAAATTGTTGCACGCAGCAACTGAGGCGGATGAGCAGCAAGGCATAGGACTCCCCGTTCTTTTGCACACGGTGGATCGCCTAGACAATGCGCTGCTCCAGCGAAAATCTGCCTGCTGGATCATCAGGCACCAACTCCATATCGACCCCCTTGGTTCATGAAGATCCGGGAAGCGATAGCAGCGCCCGCCCTGCATCTATTTCTTGCTGTATACTTAAAAGCAAGGGTCATGCCGTGAAGCATAATGGCCCGTGGGTGCCATAATCCGGGTGACCCCGGCCACAAAGGAGGGATCCCATCTTCGGCTTCTGTAACGCAGTTGTAACAGCTTTTGCCGACTGCCCTTCGGAAACTGGCATTTACATCGGGTTCTTTGCCCCTTTTTGGGGGCGGTGCAAAATGTTTCAAGGGAGCAACAGTCAGTTGGAAGCGCACCCCGCCTGTAAACCCCTGAGCCAAGATAATAACCGGCCTATATGGCCCGAAATCGTATAGATGCGAAGCGAGGAAGCCTTGATGTCAACCATCCCAGTTGTCCAGCGCATGGATTTAGCTAGCAGCCCGTCGGTTTTAGCTTCGGGCTGCCGGCCATTGCTCATATTCAGCAGACTTCCCATCCCTGGCCTTTCTACCGTCCTGATGCGTAGCTTTGGTTGGGAGCCCTGCTGGGTCAGCACAGAACGAGATTGCCGAGTGGCAACAGCGGCACAGCCACACATATCTACCGCATTGGTCTATCCAGACGCTGAGGACAAATGGTTGCGACAGATGGAAGCGGCTTTTTCCCGATCCCCCCAGCACATCCAGATAGTCGCCATCGTGGATCATGACCGCATGCGAGACCCGCGCCTGCGGCGCTTCGTCGCCCAGTTCTGCTTCGACTATCACTCCCTACCCCTCAATTTATCGCGCCTCTTTTACAGCCTGGGCCACGCTTATGGTGTGGCGATCATCGGTGACGGGTGTGGTGACCTGCATCCGCTGGACACCATGGTGGGTGGCAGCAAAGCCATGCTGGCGTTATTTGGGCAGATTCGGAAAGTGGCTACCGTGGATGCGCCCGTACTCATTACGGGTGAAACGGGTACAGGTAAGGAGCTTACCGCGCTGGCCATTCATGAGCATTCAGCACGGGCGCACAAGCCCTTTGTGGCGATCAACTGCGGCTCCATTCCTGAACAACTCATTCAATCGGAACTGTTTGGCCATGAAAAAGGAGCTTTTACCGGCGCCCACGAGCGCAAGATCGGAAAAATTGAGGCTGCTGCGGGTGGCACCTTATTCCTTGATGAAATTGGCGACCTGCCCCTGACGATGCAGGTAAATCTCCTCCGCTTTCTCCAGGAACAATGTTTTGAACGCGTCGGGTCCACACAAAGCCTCCTGGCTGATGTACGCATCATCGCTGCCACCCATGTTGATCTGGAGGCAGCGGCGAAACAGGGACAGTTTCGGGAGGACCTATACTATCGCCTCAATGTGTTGCGCTTACAGGTGCCAGCACTGAGAGAGAGGGAAGGCGATGCGCCGCTCCTTGCCCATTATTTCCTCCAGCACTTCGCCCATGAAAAAAATCCCCACATCAAAGGGATCGGCCAAGTCGCGCTGGGCGCCATAAGCACCTATTCCTGGCCAGGCAATGTCCGTGAATTGATCAACCGCATGCGTCGGGCCATGGTGATGAGTGATCATGCGCACATCTCCATTGAAGATCTTGGCCTTCCTGAACAGGATCCGGTATTCTTGACGCGATTGGACCTGGCCCGGGAAAAGGCCGAGCGGGAAGCCATCATCGTCGCTATTCATGCCTCTGGAAAAAACCTTTCGGAGGCGGCACGCACCCTCGATATTGCCCGAGTCACCCTGTATCGACTTATGGACAAATACGCCATTGATGTCTGAATAATGGTTAGGCGCTGGTCACGCCGGCCTTGACCATTGGCTCTGTCATTCGGTTCACAAAAAATCAACCTGCACGAGTACGGAAATGAATGTGAACCAAAAGCTGGTTCGAGGCGGGGCAATGAACCATTGAAGCTATCTTCCCAACGCCCTTTCAATCTTCTTGTCCGTCTTGTACTGACTCAACGCATACACCGCCCAGATGGCCGCGGGCACCCAGCCGATCAGCGTGATCTGCAAAATCAGGCAAATAATCCCCGCAATCGGGCGACCAATAGTGAAAAACACCAGAAATGGCAGAAAAATAGCTAAAAACAGGCGCATGTGCTCCCCCTATAGGCCTTCTCTTGTCGCCTGTCCATACTACGACCGGCGCTGTCAGCGCTTCAAGCCCTTGCCGCACTTTTACCGGGCAAGCGTTGCCTTCTGCTAAACTCCGGGCCAGACCCCCCAGGGATGCGCCCGTGCCCGCCCTCACCTACAGGAGCTATAGTGACCGCTGCCAAACCAGATCGGACTCGAAGACTACGTGTGCTGCGCCGCTGGGCGCTGGGTTTGTTGCTGGGGGCGCTAGCGCTGTTTCTGGTGGCTGCGGCACACGACTTTGCCGGGCCTTGGGCCTGGGCAGGGGCCTTTGCGGAGGCGGCCATGGTGGGTGCTTTGGCGGACTGGTTTGCGGTGGTCGCACTCTTCCGGCATCCCCTGGGATTGCCCATTCCGCACACGGCGATCCTGCCGCGGAACAAGGCGCGTC
>JAJYPA010000552.1 GCA_021795795.1 Pseudomonadota bacterium
GACGCCGCTGGCTGAAGAGGTCGATCTGCAAGCCATGATAACCAGCGATCATGGCCAGGCAGGCGAGACCGCACTCCGACGCTTCGGACTGAAGGATCACCGGGACGCGGCGAGCAAAGCCGAACTGCAGGCCATCGAGAATATCTGCGGCGAGTTTCATGGCAGGGATGGCTGAGCGATGATCGGTGATGGCGCTGCTGCGGAATGATCCGTATGCCGCGAATTCGGGAATAGGTCGTGACTGAGACCATACAGCGGTTCAAAGACCCACTGAATAAGGCGCAGGCGGTTGAGGGTGATTTCTGCATGGAGTTGCATGCCAGCACGTAGCGATTTTTGGCGGCCATGGACTTCCACGGTGGTACGGTGCAATTGGACCATGACCCGATAGAGCGGGACCGTGGAATGGTCACCGGTGAGAGCGGTAATCTCCGCAGGCGTTAGTGCACTACCAGAAATGCTGCGCACGGTGCCATGGAAAGTGCCAAAATCCCGGTAGGGGAAGGCCGCGTAATGCAATGCGACCGTCCCACCTACGGTCAGAAAGCCGATGGCTTGGCTTGACACAAGCAACTGGGCGCGCAGGGGATCCCCGACCGGCATGACGGATAAGACGGGTTGTCCGGCGGCGATGGCCTGACCAGGGTTGACGGTCATGGCGGAAACAATGCCGTTGGCGGGGGCGCGTATGAGGAGAACATTGCTGCCGGCGGTTTTGGCCAGATCTTGACGAAGTGTTTCCAGTTTGCTGCGGATAGTGTTTTCCTGGCTCAAGGACGTCAATGGCAACTCCCTCAGTTGATGGGTCGCGCTACTGATGTTCTGCGCAAGTTCCGTCCGCTGGCGTTCAAGGTCTTCCAGCTGCGTCTTGGCGCTATAGACCGTGAGATGCTGCTGCTGGAGTTCGGGATCCGAAACGAGGCCCCGTCCCCGTACGCTCATAAATTCTCGCAACACCTTCTCGGTGCTGGCAATATCCTGATGCTGGATGGCGATCTCGGCACTCGTTTCCATCAGTTGGGCCCGCAGAAGTTGCAGTTTGTCCCGCAAGGCCGTCTGCTGCATGCGAGAAACAGAACGCGCTGCGGAGAGGCTGCCGCTCAGAACCCGTTTTTCCGCATTGATGGATTGTTCGATGATGGTCGCCACTAATCCCACGGAAGGATTGTCCGGGTTGCTGACAATTTCCAGCAACGGGGCACCGGCGCGAACCTCTTCGCCAGAATGCACCACCACTTTTTCAACCGTGCCGGAAATAGGGGCGGATATCGTTAACAGGCCTTGTGACGGGACCAGTATGCCGGTGACTGCCAGGTGTCTCGTGTAATGACCGAAAATCAGGAGCAGGATGATGGCCAGCGTGACGAATAGCGCTATGACCGCGTAGACATGATGGTGGACGGGCGAACCCAAGCGGATAGGGCCGAGCCAGGTCGTCCCGATATTTGTTTCAGCTTCTAGGCGAAATAATGTTTTATCGCTATGCATGTATGGAATATGCGTTGGAAAGAGGTAGGTTTCTTCCTATTGCCTTATAGCTTGAATCTTCCAGACTTCACAGAGCCACCTATTCTGCTGAGTAACCCTTCTGCATCATAAATGAGAGCGCCGATATCATCAGCAGAGAAGCAATCAAAAAATAATTGTAAAAGACTGCTTATATCTTGGTCCTGTTCTGCAGAATAATAATTAAACATAAATGGCGTAACACCTACCCAACTATTAGCATTAATCGTATGCGCCAAATGCATTTTAAAGAACAGATTTAAAGCGGCGAGTCTCTGCTCTTTCAAGTTCTTGGTTTTTTTGGCTGCAGAAATAGCGCTCATTAGATTCAATCTAATGCTAATCTGTAATTCTCTTTCGGGTACAGATCCTGAATTTAGGTATTCATTGGCCTTGTTCTTCGCATGTTCACCATGTTTTTTGGGATCATACAAAATCATTAACTGTGCTAATTTTGTTAGCAAGGTAGCACGGCAAGACCTTCTTTCGATATCTAACAACCTATCAATATGATTTTCTCCGATAACTGTAATATCAAAATTAAGTTTATTAAACTCTAAAAATTCTTCATATGGCGATTCTATATCATTCACGCACAACACCACATCTACGTCTGACCATTCCCTATTCTCTGAGCGAGCATAGCTTCCTGTTATGCCATACCAATAAATATCATAATTGCTGTAATTTTTATTTATTAAACAAACTACCATGTCTTCAATATTTGGCATTTTATATCCTAGTCGTAAAAAAGACGGCGCATTGGAATAAAATATTACTCAATGCGCCCAATAGATAATCATACAACACCGAAAACTTCGACGATTGATCGATGTTAGGCTATTCTGTTTTTAAAGAAACGTTCCAAAAAGCTCATACGAACCGATCCCAACATCAAAACCAATTAAGGCTCCAAAAGGATCACCCAAAGTAACAATACCTCCGGCTAACGCACCATTGAATCCAGATTGCAGGGCGCTTGACGTATATCCCCCACCAGATACCATTTGAACATCAACATCATTTAGAATGATGCCCGGCGCATGGACACATTCATTGTTAATAAATTCACTCATGGTTAACTCCTTATAAAATGGCCTAGAAAAATGACATGTAACTTACTCCACGCTAGGCCCCCGGCGGAGACGATAAAGTGCCAACCCTATCTTTCCGATCATGGTGCAACCGTAAAACAGGGTTATGAAATTCATGCTTATCATAACTTTTGATAGAGGCCCATCACTTAAATTCAGAAAAACGCAATAGAATATTATTATTGGATATATCAAAAAAACATAAGGCTCATATGATGAATATTTAAGCAACATAAAGCTGTCATACTTTTTTTTGCTATTCATTACCAGGTTTGTTTTGGTGAAATCTGACGCGTTAGTTATAATTCTAACAATGCGCCTTATTTTTGGGTCTCTATCTATTTTCTTTTTCAATCCAATTGTTTGCATTTCACCTAATACAAACAACAATATAACCATCTGTGGCACAAGAAGCGAGACCATATAATTTATCGAGATAATTGCTCCGCTATCTGTATAACTCAACCATGCACCTTCAATGGCGCCCAACACGGGGACAGATATGGCCAATATAGAAAGCCACTTATTATATTTACGCATGAATTCAGCATAATCGACGTCACCACCTATAATATACTCACGAAAAGGGAAGATAGTTGGAATATATATATATGTCTCTCCACTTTTATCTATGTATGGGAGCATAATAGCGTTATACAAATTTAGCCTCCTCGTTATTTCAGTGGGTGGTCTGGGGAGCAACTTAATCTCCCGATATAACGTGATATCAGTAGTGCCGCCCCTCAGTTCTGTCGACACCGCAAGGTGGCGATGCTCAGATCCTCTATTTACCTGCTCTACCCGTTGATCCATCTTTTCCTGATGGCCAGAATAGTCCAGAATCATCGTTCCATTCTTGCCTGGCATCGAAACAAAATATTCGCTTGCCCCAAAATATCGGCTCACCAAATGTCAAACCCCTACTATCACCCCAGCGGATCCGATGGATCGTATTCTTGATAGAATCTGTAGCAAAATCCATGCGAGATGTGCATTTCTTGCGCCGTTTGGTGTAAAAATTTTTTATTATTATGCCGTTAGGTATCCCGCCAAGAATGCCATCTGCACTCGTAAACTCTAGCAAGACAAGGCAAGAACGGTGTGATGCACCACGATAGTACATCACTTTAATGCACATGCACTATTATAATGCAATTTTCTGCTGCAGGTGCGTGATAGTAGCTGAGCGGGATGACGACCTCATGAATGGTGCCGGTGTAGGTCCCGTTGTGGTGTAGGTCGTATACGGCGTCGTAAGCGAGGATTTTAATCGGCAGTCTTTCGCTGGCGGCCTGGGCTAATGGGGTACAGAAAATAGCGCCAAGGCTGCTTGCAGGGCGATTGCGTTAGAGCGTTGCATTGCGGTTCCTTCCTTTTCTGTACGACCGGTCATTCCCAGTAGGCTGTTTTAAATTCCCTTACTCTGGAAGAGTATACTTGGACAATGCTACACTTTTATGAACCTCAGGTGACGTAAATATGACAATGTGAGCGTGGGTCAGTACGTTATTTCCATTGGGTAATCGCCCTGCAAGCGTTGCTGTTGCTGCTGGGCGGAGGTATCCTCCAGATCGCGCTGGTCTTCACCACCAAGTCCACCCTGGACTGGGCGACCTTCTACGGGGTGCGGGAAGCCACACTTAATCACTGCAGCCTGCCGGCCCTGCGCAAGGGGCTGATTCCGCTGTATCCCGGCGGCAAGAATCCGGGGGCCGCGCAGGCCGCCCAGGCGTATGCATCGGCCTCGACCGCCACGTTGAACCCGGCGCAGGTGAATATCCATGTGCTCAATCCCACGCCCGACGTGATCCAGGCCGGGACCACCACGGTCACCAAGAACAGGCAGAATGTCAGCGAAGTGCCCAACAGCCGCCTGGTCTATGCCGCGACTGGCCCCAGGGCGGGAGAGACACTGCAGACCGCGAATCTTTACAAGGCTGCTCCGGGCGACTGCTCCAATACACAAGATTTTACGATTTTGGAAAGTGGACACGCGCTCGCCCATACACAAGTTATTGCGATTTTGGAACGTGGACATCGTCCAGGAAGCTCGACGCCATACACAACAAATTACGAATACCCCAATTTCTGAAATTGAATTCATAAGTAAAGATCCATGCACATCGCCGCAACACAGCCCCGCCTTCGTGTGCTACCCTGTTCAGCGGTCGCTGAACAGGGCGGAGCTGGTCGATTATCTGGATTACCACTAGGAATGATATCATGAGCGAAATGCACAATCCCGCGCATCCCGGCAAAGTACTACGCGAGTATCTGCCGGAAGGTATGAGCGTCACGGATGCCGCTAACGCCTTGAACGTAACCAGGCAAACACTATCGGCGCCCTTGAACGGGCGCTCTGGTGTAAGCGCTGATATGGCATTGCGTCTTGAAACAGCGCTGGGGATAGATGCCGGGTTCTGGTTGCGCATGCAGGTGGGCTACGACTTGTGGGAAGCGCGACAATATGAAGCATCGCGATGCTTAGCGATTTATACGAAGCCAGTGTAACCTCACCAGGAGCTGACCATGTTCTCCCGGAATAGTGCTGCCAGCCGATTCTTTGGACTGAAGGTATTCGCGGTTTTTCTGCTGGCACTGCTGTTCTTCGGCTGTGGTGTTGGCAATACCAGTCTTTGGAACATTGACGAGCCCATCTATGCCCAGTCGCTGAAGGACCAGATTGCCCAGCATAATCTGGTGGTCCCGACGTTCAATGCGCGGCTGATGCCCGACAAACCCGCACTCAATTACTGGCTCATGTGGACCG
>JAJYPA010000553.1 GCA_021795795.1 Pseudomonadota bacterium
ACTGTTTGCAAGAAAGGCGGAAGCCCTGAAGCGAGAGGGGCCTACTGTTATGTCGAGTACGAAGACATCGGACCGAATAATAAGCCCATTGCATTCCCGCCGAGAAATGAAAGAAACCGAAAGGCAGCAAGACAAAACGAGGCCATCCAGTGACCCCCTTCACCCCACAACTTCTCCAGCAACCAGAAGGCAAAACCCTTGAGTTCAAACGGGACCTCTCCTCCCCCAAACCCCTGCTCAAAACCTTGGTCGCCTTCGCCAACTCCGCAGGCGGATTTCTGGTGCTTGGCGTTACCGATGACCGGCAGGTCGTGGGCATCGAGCAGCCGCTGGATGAAGAAGAACGCCTCTGTAACCTGATTGCGGACGCCATCGCTCCCCGTCTGGTGCCCAATATCGAACTGCTGACCATTGAGGGGAAAACGTTGTTGGTGGTCGAAGTGTACCCCAGTGGCCAGCGGCCACACTGGCTCAAAGCAGAAGGGCCGGATAACGGCGTATTCGTCCGCCTCGGTTCCACCAACCGTCAGGCGGATCGGGAACTGGTTGCCGAACTGCGCCGCAGCGTCGAAGGTACCGGCTTTGATGAAATGCCCATGCCTGATCTCTCTGTGGACGATCTGGATATCGCCGCAGCGCAGCAACTCTTTGGTGCATCGCGCACACTGGATGAAAAAACCCTGCTGACCCTCAAACTCCTCAGTTCGCATCAGGGCAAGCTCGTACCCACCAAAGGCGCGGTCCTGTTATTTGGCAAAGAACGGCTCCGGCACTTTCCGGATGCCTGGATTCAATGCGGGCGGTTTTTCGGCACTGAAAAGCTCGATATTTTCGACCATATAGAACTGGACCAGCCCCTGCCCAAGGCCGTGGACGAGGTGATGCTCTTCCTGAAAAAACACGCCATGCGCGGCGCTGACCTCTCAGAGGTTCGCCGCAAAGATGTCTGGAGTATCCCCCTTTCCATTCTGCGCGAGGTGGTCATCAATGCCCTCGTCCATGCCGATTATTCCCAACGGGGAGCCCCTGTGCGTGTAGTGTTTCTGGATGACCGCATAGAAATCGAAAACCCCGGCCTGCTGTTGCCCGGCATGACCATCGAAGATATGAAACAGGGGGCATCAAAAATCCGCAACACCGTGATTGCCCGCGTGTTTCGTGAACTGCACCTCATCGAACAATGGGGAACCGGCGTGCGCCGCATCTTTACCGAAGCTCAGGAGCTGGGCCTGCCAGAACCGCAGATTAAAGAGATTGGCATGCGGGTGCGGTTTATCGTGCCGTTACTGGAGCCCATCAGCCTGCGCAAAGAAACACAGCCCGACGGTGAGCAAGTCAGTGAGCAAGTCAGTGAGCAAGTCCTATCCATGTTGCAGGCCTGCCGGGTACGGGAGCGCAGTAAACAGGAGCTTTTAGAGGTCGCGGGCCTTGCCAATGTGTACCTAAACTATAAACGGCATATCGCCCCGCTCCTGGAGCAGAGCCTGCTGGCCATGACCATCCCCGACAAACCCCAAAGCCGTCTGCAGAAATACCGACTGACCGATCAAGGCCAGGAATTATTAACCCGGACAGGGACTACTGGAAGAACCCATTGATGAAGAATCAAAATACAACAGATCCAAAAGGCGGTTTTGCCGCAGAAGACCTTTGGCCGAACAATAAGGTCATCCAATGAACTTCACTCTCGAAGATCTTGGCATGGCCTATCGCAAGGCCAAGGTAGATATGTACTACTCATCGCACCCCTCTTTGTTAGCAATTGCGGAGTACGAAAGCAGTCTCATGGACAACCTTGAATGCTTATTGGAAAAGCTCAACGGGGAGAATGAGGCATGGATAAACGATGAGGCCTTTCTTGGGGATTGGACGTTGGCTACAAAGTCTATCTCATGGGATTATAGAAAGAAGTTCCGTGATGCGCATGGAAACGGAGTAATCTTCTCCTCCCCTGATGAAGCGTGGGAACATGCTTGTGAATTGCTGGCGGCGCAAACTGGATACGAGAAGCCAAAAGCCGAATTTCGACTGATGGCTAAACCTAGTCTAGATTTTCATGTGCTGTCGGCCCTGTGGATGCTGAAGGTTGGTCATCTGTACGATGCGAAGCTTACCGATTGCGCCTATGGCAACCGCCTGCGCCGAAAACAGAACAACGATATCAATCCATTCTCATTGGGTTCCTTCTCACCATACCTGAAGCCCTTTCGCACTTGGCGTGATAATGGTATTAAAGCCATGCGCACTGCACTGGCAGATGAAAAGAAAATCGTGGCCCTCACCGCCGATGTCAAAGCCTTTTATCATGAGTTAAATCCAGGTTTTCTGCTGGACGTGCGCTTCAATCAGCTGCTCAAACTAGAGCTACAGCTGGAAGAGCAAAAACTCCACCGTATTTTCATCCACGCTCTGCAAATATGGGCACAGAAAACACCACTAAAAAAAGGACTGCCCGTAGGGTTGCCAGCTTCTGCGATAGTAGCTAATATGGCATTGATTGAGCTGGATCAATTAATTGAAGAGCAAGTAGTCCCGCTGTATTATGGCCGTTATGTGGACGACATCATTCTGGTGATGGAAAACGGAGCTCATTTCCGCTCTTCTGCTGATCTATGGAAATGGCTATTCGATCGCGCCAGTGGCAAACTCTGTTGGGTAGATGAAGAAGGTGGGCAGGAATATATCCAGTTTAAAACCGAATATCTAGACGACAGCCAGATACGCTTTGCTAATGGTAAGAACAAGGTTTTTCTGCTTGCGGGAGAAACCGGAAAAACGTTGGTAGATTCCATAGCCCACGAAATTTACGAGCGTGCCAGCGAATGGCGAGCATTGCCGAATTTGCCGACCTCGGCCAGCCATGTGGGTACCAACCTCGTAGCCGCCACACAAAGCGATGGCGAGACTGCCGACAACCTACGTAAGGCGGATGCACTAACCATGCGCCGCGCAGGCTTTGCCATTAAGCTGCGTGACTTCGAAGCTTATGAGCGAGACTTGCCCCCCGAAGCATGGCAAGCACATCGCCATGCGTTTTTCAGTGCTTTCGTTCAGCACGTGCTGGCGCTACCATACTTTTTTGAACTGGCGATCTATCTGCCGCGTGTGGTCCGACTAGCTACTGCCTGCGAAGACTTTGACCAATTGCACAAGATCATTAGAGGGCTGGAAAAGGTTTGCAATACGACAATGAAGCACTGTGCTACAGAAATAAAATCCTGCCTTGAAAACACCGCACTTAATCAGGAGTCAATAATTGAACGCTGGAAGACACAGCTCTTTACCTCAGTGCAAGAAAGCATCATTGCCGCCTTTCCGCCCCACCTTTCTAAAGCTGGAAAAAATGCATGGAAAAGGTATATGGCGGACTCTCTGTCGTCAGAGTTCGGTATCACAGGCATACAGTCATGGACAATTAAAAAGTTCCAGGAGCATCAGGCTTTTCTGTTTTCGCACGACCTAGCGCACATGCCGTTCCGTTTTATTGGCTTACCTAAAGAGATGATCTCCCAGCGAGGCATTCCAGCTAAAAACAGGGTGACACTTCTCCATGACAACGAGCAAATGGTGCCACCAGACGTCGTAGAGGGTATAGTTAATCTTGCCCGATGGATTAATTTCCGTAACGGCTTGCCACATGGACTACTATTCGCCACCCGCCCATTCAACCTAGCAGAATTATTTGTATTGGCAAAAGATCCTTTTGCGTCGTCCAGTCAACCGGTACTGGAGACTGTGGTGCTTGCGCTGCGTGGCTTTAAGCTCAATGAAAAAATGCCTCACTTCGATGATAAATATCTATTGAACATTCCCGATGGCAAACCGCAGCCCACACACACCATTGCCGTGTCGAGCTGGCAAACCAGGGACAACAGTTGGGTTGCGTCGGTCTTGCGCGCGCCCGACCCAGACCTAGGCCGCTATGCCCGTCTAACCCAACTAGTGAATAGCGTAATCGCTCAGCCTAAGGGCGCACGTTATTTCGTCCTGCCCGAATTGGCCCTGCCTGCCCACTGGTTTATGCGTATCGCGCAGAAACTACAAGGACGAGGTATCTCGTTGATCTCTGGTATCGAATACCTGCATGCTAACAAAAGTCGCGTGCGTAATCAGGTTTGGGCCGCGCTGTCGCACGATGGGCTAGGCTTTCCATCAATGATGATATACCGGCAGGATAAGCAAAGGCCAGCTTTGCACGAAGAGCAGAA
This sequence comes from Pseudomonadota bacterium, assembly GCA_021795795.1. The sequence continues at coordinate 4,209 of JAJYPA010000553.1, forward strand.
ACTAAAGCAACTCGCGGGGGTAGAAATGATACCGGCCAAAGTCTGGAATACCCCGCCCGTATTGCAACATGGTGATTTCCGCTTCGCCCTGATGATATGCAGCGAACTCACCAACATTGGCTACCGGGCGGCATTACGCGGCGAGGTTGACGCCATTTTCGTGCCGGAATGGAATCAGGATACCGAAACCTTCAACTCCTTAGTTGAATCATCCGCCTTGGATATTCATGCCTATATTATCCAATGTAATAGCCGCCAGTACGGTGACAGTCGCATCCGCGCGCCATATAAAGACAGTTGGCGGCGCGATTTGCTTCGTGTGAAAGGAGGGCTGGACGACTATTGCGTAACAGGCAAAATCGACATTCACGGCTTGCGCCAGTTCCAGTCCAGCCATCGTTCACCGTCTGACCCCTTCAAACCGGTACCCGATGGATTCGTGATTAGTCATGGCCGGAAAGTATTGCCTGCCGGGGGAATCGAATGATACTTAACGAGCGCAATCAGAATATATGGCCACCACCTTGCCACGCCATACTGCCGATCTGTGCCTTTGAGCTTCAAATCCTGGTTCTGGCGAGACGCATGCCGGATGATCACCCATCGAAATTCGATAATATGGACTACTTTAGCTATTCACAAGACATAGTAGATTGCATAAGTTTGCAGTCAATTGTCAAAAATCGAGAGAATACAGAATATGGTTAATAAAAAAAATAAGTCACCTGAATCGACAGCGAATATGGATCGATTTTTTTTTCGTGCCTCAGGTTTAGATTTCCTGAAAATTCCAGGAGTTCCGATTTCATATTCCGCATCGGATGCGATTCGACAGATATTCGCCCATGGCTCATTGGAGAATTATGTTGATACCCGCCTTGGAATGGCTACAGCTGATAACGACCTATTTATACGCCAGTGGTTTGAAGTCAGCAATGACGGCTCTGAACGTCATATTGATAGCCGTAAACTCGCTATTGAAAGCAAAAAAAAATGGTTCCCATATCAGAAGGGTGGTGATTATAGAAAATGGTATGGCAATTATGATTACTACGTCAACTGGGAACGTGATGGTTTCGCTATCCAAAACTTTAAGGATGCAATTACAGGGAAGGCTA
>JAJYPA010000554.1 GCA_021795795.1 Pseudomonadota bacterium
CGGCGGTGGCAGCGTCCTTGCTGCTGGATTGTCCGATCTGGACGGAAGATCGAGATTTCTTTGGCGCAGGTGTGGCAACATGGACAACAGAAACCATATCGATATATCTTGATACATGCTGAAGGACGCGCTGCCTTCATTGGGTTCTGATCGGCGGCACTAGACTGATTGCGGTCATTCAGCAGCGGAAAGCAAATGACCCAAAGCGGTCATTCAAGCCGGGCGTTGTCAGCGCCCGGAGTTCGGCCTTTGCTGCCTTTGGCGTTGTCTCAGCTGAACGACTGGTGTCGGGCGGATTGCTGAAGTTGAGATGAATGCCTGGGTACGTCTTTAAGGTACGAAACAAATGATTGATTCATTACAGACTTGACGTGCCTCACGATGCTTCTTGTTCCCGCCCAATGTGCTGAAGTCACTTTCGACTTCTTCCATATGTACGTCTGAGAACAGCGTACGCCCATACTCGACGTAATCATTAGCTTCCAATCCATTACTGGCACCCGTTGTTGGGAACGTCAATATGAGCGTTGCTTGCTTCTCTGAACATTCGTCGAGTAGCTGCTTGGCCGCATTCATGGCCGTCGTCTTCTTGCTGAATTCCGATGAAGGACGGTCGTCAATCGATGGATAGCGTCCCCTTCCTTCTGGCTCAAACTCAACCCCGCGCGCAACGGTTTCAAGCGCGTGATAGAAGCGGCTGTAATGGACGCTCGAGTATGGCGGGTCGGCGAATACGAGATCGCCTTTGTTTAGGCGGGCTATCGTCTTCCGAAAATCACCGACAATCCCTTTCCCCTTTACCATCGCGGCTCTATTGGACATCTCCTCTACGGCGTTCTTGGCGAGATTCCAGGAGTTACGCGTCCATGCCTCGATAATGTATTTGGCTGACGATGCAGTCGGCTGAAAGGGTTGTGCAGTATGTCCTGGCGCAGCTGCAGCTCTACTTACCGCCTCAACCAAAGCGGCTAACGCAACTTTTCGCATATTGGTCTGCGAAGGCAAACATTGTCTTAGTGCATCGAAAATAAGAGCCTGCACTGGCGAGTAGTAATAGCCACCATATGCCTTAGAAATAGGCCACGCCCCACCCAAATCATTGAACACGACCGGGAGTACGTCGCGACAGAATTTTCTGGATTGAGTAACGACTTGCTTGATCTGCTTGGGCTCGGTGAGATTGGGCTCAATTGAGCGCAAATTATTCGGGAAGTGGCCTGCCACCTGTTCGACCAAGACGTTAGCTCTCTCAAACCAAGACTTGATCATTTGATCCGGGGCGAAGTACTCGGTACGCTCAACAACAGCCCTTGCTCTAGCTACTGCAAACGACTGGATATCGCCAGAAATGATCTCTTTGTCCGTGTTCTCCGCGAGAAACCATGACACTGCGGCCGAGCCGCAGAACGGATCCGCAATTCTCTCAGAACCATCTGCATAGTGAAGGAGTATGTCCCCCAATATTGGAAGCATCTTGCCCTTGTGTCCCATGTACTTCATGCGACTAATCCCCATACTGCGGCAAGTTCAAGGCTGACGATTTGATTCATTATCGCAGGCTGCCTTTTGCGCCATTCTCCGAGAGATGCGTTGGGTGATGCCGCTGCACTCCAGGCTTCGGCTTCGGAAATTGTTGCTTCAATATCGTCCCAAAGATCTATCGGCTCATCAGGAAGAATGTTTGCCGGTCCGCCAAAACGGACCTCGCATAAGCGACGCCAAAAAAACTCTAAGTTATCTGACGAATATCCGGCATCGATAAGGTGTTTTCGTGTGGAGCCAGTAGCTAGAAACAGAAGCAAAGCCGCTCTAGATGCTACTTGGAATGAGCAGTCTGTTTGATCTACATCTGAATTTTTGTCAGATAGCGTTAGGGGCTTTGGTTCATCGGGGTTGGTGAGGTACCTTTGCCAATTAGCTGCAGTAGCAGGGGGCATGCCTAAATTGTTTTCAAGAGCATCTGCGGTAATTGGTTTTCCACTTGCGCGAACTATTCGCTTCAACAGTTCCTTCTCAAGCTGAGGAAATCTTCCACCCGTTGCTGGCTCAAATAATTTCCACAGATCAGCAACGAATTCGATGGCACTTGGAGCGGAAGGTGCGGGTGCTAATCGAAGTTCTGAAGGTCGATAACTGGACATGTTTCGCGAGTCATGATCATCAGTCAACCTTGTGAGATCTGTACCCCATGTCCTTAGCCATTTCTTGGAAATGGCTCGCATTGACGAAGGAATACTTAACGCATCAAGCCATTGACGGAGTGTGTATCCAGCCGGCGCAATAAGCCCTTCTATGAGGTTTTCAGCGCGCTTCAATGACCCCCAATGGTGAAGAAGCGGCCAAACAGTCCCATGAGTTGATGCTGGTTGTTTTTTATACCTTTTACTCCCCCTATCCCATAATTGAGTGCGCTTTATTGGTGAAGTAGACGTACCGCTTTTGTCAATTATCGGATGCTTTCTGTTAAAAACGCCTATGCCTTCGCAGGCAAGCAGAGACATTGCAGCCCGAAGCTCTGCATAATAGGCAAAATGGATAGCTGCGTTTAGGTCTCCGCGAAGAATTGCATCAGTAGTTCTACCCAGATAGGACCAACCGTCAATCAGATGAGTCGGCGCAGAAGCAGATATGTATTCAATTAAAGCAGCGTGATGAACTGAAGCCGAGGATTCATCAGCTTCATATGTTTTTGTGGTCAACTTTCGATAGCGGTTAGCTTCATCAATCCAACGATCATTGCCCCCTGCCGCAGCACATCGAATGAAGTACTCTTCGACAGCTTTGCGTGAGGCTAGACGAACTTTCGGTTTATCTGTATTTAGCAGCGCGGGTATGCTCATTTGTACCCCAAGCGGTTCAATACTTCCCTTGCTGTGTCGCCCACTAGCCCTTCATTAAGTGAAAGGTGTTCAAGGAGTTGTTTTCTCAACTCCTTATAGCCACTACTTCCCCGAAATACCAATTTTGACATTCGCTGCTCTTCTGATAGCCCGGGAGTGGAGGAGGTGCGCCAATCATATTCCGCAAGACTCTGTGCCACATCGGTGATAAAGCTCGATATCGGGGTTTTCTTAAGAGATGTAAACGCCATGATTTGTGCTTCTTCTTCGGTAGCTGCAAGCTTTTTAGCTGCCGAGCTTTCATAGACCGACTCCCAAGTCCAAGCATTTAGTTGCAGTTGTTTTTCTGCAACGAAGAGGAGATCGTTGATGATGAATAGGAAGCCACGGATACCTTGGTCAGTAGCCAGCAAAGAGTTTTCGCCAAACATTGCTAGATCGTCTCCATCTTGAAAAAGACTCGGAGGAACAGCGTTTCGTAGATCCTTAGCCCAAGACTTTGGGCATTTCTTAATAGCCTTTTGCATCGCCGCGCCGGCATATATGAGCAATGCAGCTTGCATTGGTCGGTTCCATGGCAATAGCAATTCATTTTGATCCTTGCTCGCTCCGAAAAGTCCGCCAATTTTTGAAGTACCACTATCCCATTGCTTAACGAAGGTCGCCATTAGAGATCTGATCCAAGCCGCTTGAGTAACCATTGGAACTTGGCGTTCGCGATCGGCCTTTTTCTCACCGAGCATGTTGATCCGCTCGTACCAGGGACTTGATTCACTACTCCATAAAGCCTCGACGAGTTCTTGGCATCGCGTTTCGCGATAGATCGAATGGCCAGCAAATTGGTCTAGCCAGTCTTCTCGCCTTAATAGTGGGTAGAGATCAAATGCAAGAGAACGATTGATCTTTTTGGGAGTGATATTGACTGACCAAAACAGATAGGCTTGCCAGCTGCGGTCTAGGTCAAAGAAAGCGACTACAGGCAATTCAAAATCATCACCAGGATCATAACCGTCGAAAGCCCAAAGTCTATGTTGGCCATCGATCACTTCCAGAGGAAAAACTGATGCGGGCTTCCAAGATGCGCCATCGGTATAGCTCGTCGGAAAATATATATGTGAGATTTCGCCCTCTTCCTCAACTCGAACCAAATCGTCAGCGGAAATTTCTTGACCGTTTCGACTTGCTGATTTTGGAAGAATATTTACCAGGATTGCGGTGGGAAGCCATCCTGGTTTTTGAAGATTCTTTGCAGTAGGTGACTCTCGGCGGGATTCCGCCATTTCACACCACGGGTAACCGAATCTAACGAACTCCCGAATTATTTGTGAACGAGCCTCGTCGTGGCCTCTTTGTACATTTGGGTCTTGTGCACGGGCAAGTTTTCCCTTGGTTGAACGCCGATAAACACCGGTAAGGGCTTTTAAGTCCCGCGCTTTAATTGAGCAAAGTAAGAAATGCGCCTGCGGCTTTGCTTGCTGTGCATCTCGGTCAAAACGAATAGAGTCCCACTCTGGAAGCCATTGCCTGACATGTATTGCTGGCAGGTATTTGGCGGTCGAAGACTTCTTCGTCATGGCTTTCTGTGCACCTTAGTACAACCTCCAATTTTGTCTTAAGCGTTGAATAATACATCCACCTGCTATATTCGTAAACTCTGCATCGATGGCAGCAACCTATTCGTCACTGGCCATTCAACTGGACCATCGCCACCGTCCACTTTGGCCGAACTCCGGTAGTTCGTGAAGCCATCACCGAACGTCAGCTTCTGAGTTGATAGTACCCCACCCAAGCTGGGTGGGAATGACCGCTACCGCTGCCCTGCTGCCGTTGAATCCTGATGGTCGGCAGCAGACTGGAAGCGGTCATTCGCATGTGGCTTGGATATGGCTATTATCGCTGCTTTGGGGCCGTTGGAAATTGCATTCGCGGTGGATTTGTCCGAGCCATGGGTGGTATTTCCTCCAGTCTGTCCGCCAGATCATTGCAGTAGATGGCCCAATCAAGGATCCATATATAGCTATTGGAGTTTCTGATGCGCTCCACCCAGCGTCTTGAGCGCTTCTGTGTGGGCATGGTTGTTGCAGTATCAGTGAGATACTATATTATTACATAAAACTACACAATACTAATCTGAGAAAATATTGGTTTTACAATGCACTATAGCCATATGCCACGTCCCGCAATAATTTAGGTGCTCTGTCCCGGGCTATTTGAGTGAGTTTATCCCTCAGTCTTTTCGGAAGAATGCGCACATGGAGAAGCACGGGACAGACAGATGAGATTATTCCGCGCGTGAATTGCGAATATCAGGGTAAACCCAGCCTGCGTATGCCGCCCTACGATACTTGACTACTCGTTTCCGATATCAATCGCGGAATTCGGGTCCTACAGCCCCCTTTGACGTCCGTCCCAAATAGTTCTATATAGGACTTTCTAACTGGAAACATCATGGTGAGGATGAGGATGCGTGACGGAACGACCGGG
>JAJYPA010000078.1 GCA_021795795.1 Pseudomonadota bacterium
CGAACGACTTGTTTACGCCGTTCATGCAACTGCTCCAGGGTTTGAAATCTTGCATCTTCTTTATCCATGCAAATAAAGACAAAACCCGTTAACAAAAGTTCAATCTTCTATGTTCCGGATCAATAAGCAAAGGAGATGCTCCAGCTTCAATCCAATAACTTTGCTGCACTCAGTCCTTGTAACCGCCCTGGAATATATCAGTCCGAAAGACTTACAAGCGCCGCGAGATCCGGATGGCGTCCTTATCGGATTCAAGCACCTGCTCGCTGAACCCCGTTCGGGCCGCAAGTTGCCGCATGGGTTCGTTTTGCAACAAAACGTCCCCGAACAAATACCGCACGACACGCCGTCGGGCGTAATCGATGAGCATTTCGAGCAGATGACTGCCAAGGCCACGCCCGTGCCACTCGTCCGCCACCACCAGGGCAAATTCGGCGCTTTCACCATCCGGCTCCAGGCTGTATCGCGTCACGCCGACTTCCACCTCTTCACCGCCCTCTGGTGCGTACAAGGCAATGAAGGCCATTTCGCGGTCGTAGTCGATCTGGGTGAATCTGACCAGCATCTCGGGTGTGAGTTCGTTCAGCATCCGCATGAAACGAAAATACCGCGTTTCCTCTGATAACCCGCGTACGAAACGCTGCTCGATCTCGGCATCTTCGGGTCGAATGGGACGCACCTTGATGACCTGACCGTTATCCAGCACGATCTCTCTTTGGAACGAAGCCGGATAGGGATGGATCGCCAGATGGGCATAGGGTTCCTGAATCGGCATGCGTTCGGTCAGTTCAATCCGGGCATCCACGGCCACGACAGACAACTCACCGGCCAGGAGCGGATTGATATCAATACCAGCCACCTCGGGCAACTCACAGACCAGCTCGGAAACCTGCATCAGAATTTGATCCAATGACTTTCGATCGACGGCAGGCGCATCACGGAACGGACCGAGCATCCGGGCCGCATGGGTCTGCGCGATCAATCGATCGATCAACAAGCCATTCAAAGGAGGTAGCGCAAGCGCCCGATCACGCAACACTTCCACGGCAATGCCACCCATGCCGAAGGCGATGACCGGACCGAAGACCGGATCACGCGTCACGCCCAGCAGCAATTCACGGGCATGACCGACCTCTGCCATCTGCTCCACCGTAATCCCTTCGATTTGCGCCTCGGGATGTTGTGCCCGAACACGATCGAGCATCTCCTGGGCCTGTTGCCGCGTGGTTTGCACACTGCGCACATTCAAACGCACGCCGCCAACATCGGTTTTGTGCGTCAACGTCGGCGCACTGATTTTCAGGGCAACCGGGAACCCGAGCGACTCGGCCGCCAGCATGGCTTCGTCCGCATCTCGCGCCAGAATCGTTTGCGTGGTGGGAATATGGAACGCATTGAGAATCGCCTTGGACTCTCGCGTGGTAAGCACCTTGCGACCTGCGCTGCGCGCCGCGGCCAGAATCATTCTCGCGCCAGCAACATCCGGATATTGTTCAGCCAGGGCTGGACCCGGCGTCTGCATCAGCACCTGCTGATTACGTCGATGCGCCAGCAAGTAGGAAAGCGCCTCGACTGCCGTTTCCGGTGAACGAAACTGCGGGATATTCGCGGCATCGAACATGTCACGAGCCTCGTTCACCAGCTTTTCACCCATCCAGCAGGCAAGAACCGGCTTTTTATATCCCGTTTGGGATTTGACCACATCGATCACGGCCTGGGCACAGGCGGTCGGATCGGTCATGGCCTGTGGTGTGAGCATCACGATGATCATATCCACGCCCGGATCTGCCAACGAAAGGCGCAACGCCGTCTCGTAGCGCTCGGCCGTCGCGTCCCCGATGATGTCCATCGGGTTGCCGTGCGACCAGGTCGCGGGCAATGCTGCATTCAGTGCGGTAAAGGTTGCGTCACTCAATTTTGCCAAAGGCACGTTCAGATCGGCCGCCCGATCGGTGGCCATCACGCCCGGCCCGCCGCCATTGGTGAGAATCAGGAGCTGATCGCCCCGCAAGCCGAGGCCGCTGGCCAGTATCTGTGCGGCTGAAAACCACTGGGTAATGCGTTCGACCCGAACGACACCAGCCCGCGTGAGCGCCGCGTCGAACACATCGTCCGCACCGATCAACGCCCCTGTATGGGTTGCTGCCGCTTTTGAACCGGCCGCGTGACGCGCCGATTTGAGCACGATCACAGGTTTCATGCGCGCCGCGGCCCGCAAGCCACTCAAAAAGTGGCGGGCGTCCTTAATGCCTTCGATGTAAAGCAAAATGCCGGTGGTTTGCGTATCCAGCGCCAGATAATCCAGCAAGTCACCAAAGTCGAGGTCTGCCGCATCGCCTGTCGAGGCAATAGCGGAGAACCCGACTCCGCGGCTTTGTGCCCAATCCAGCACCGCCGTAACCAGAGCGCCCGATTGCGACACCAGTGCCAGCTTACCGGGCAGTGCCTGATTGTGGCTGAATGTCGCATTCAGGCCGATACCGGGGCGCATCACACCCAGACAGTTCGGCCCCATCAGACGCATACCGAACTGCTGCGCCAATTCCAGACTCTCGCGCATCAGTCGCTTGCCTTCGGAACGGTCGGCTTCCCCGCCTTCACCAAACCCCGCGGAGAGAATCACTGCAGACTTCACGCCCGCCATACCGCATTGCCGGAGAATACCCGGAACAGAAACAGATGGCGTCGCAATGACGGCCAAATCAACCGGCTGATCGAGGTGCAGAAGATCCGGCACGCAAGGCAGACCCTGAACCTGCGTGTACTTGGGATTGACCGGGACAATCGCCCCCTTGAATCCCGCCTCCACCAGATTCGCGAGTACCATGGTGCCCACGGCGCCCTCGCGCTCACTGGCGCCGAAAACGGCCACGCCTCGCGGATTGAACATCGGTTGGAGAATATGCCCTGCCATTAACTCATCCTCTTGTTGCATGGATTGCTGAATATAGGGCGCCTCCAAAAACCTTTCGAGGCGCCCGTGCACCACATGGATGTGGTGCCGCGCAATCGCGAAAGCGATTGAAATAGCGAGAGTTCGTTGCGGGTTTCCCGCAATAAACGTCCTCGAAAAATCCCGAGGACGGGGTTTTCCGAGGTACCCTATAGGATCACGCCCGGCCCGTAAACGGCTTCATCCGCGCGTTATCTTGCTCTGATCGATGCGCCCGCGCAAAATAGATTCACACGATCACCACCCACGATAAACATCCAGGATGGCAACCCGATGAATCTTGCCTATATCACGCATCCCGATTGCCTGCTGCACAGCAATGGCCTGATCGGGGGTGTGCCGCATCCGGAAAACCAACGACGCCTCACCGAAATCCAGGATCATCTGATCGCCCAGGGCATCGAACCCTGGCTGGTTCATCTGACCGCACCGGCTGCCACCAAGGAGCAACTCTGCCTCGCCCATGAACGGGCGTATGTCGAAGATGTTTTTCAGAATGCGCCGGAGGTTGGCGGTTTTTTGTACGATCAGGATGTCGTGCTCATGCCACACACCCTTTCCGCCGCACGTCATGCCGCAGGAAGCGGTATTGCCGCCGTCGACTGGGTCATGGCCCAGCCGAACCGACGCGCCTTCTGCGCCATCCGTCCACCGGGGCATCATGCAGGAAAACACAAAGCAGCCGGATTCTGCCTGTTCAACAATGCGGCTATCGCCTGCTGTCACGCACTGGCAAATACTGGACTCGACCGGGTGGCCATTGTTGATTTCGATGTTCACCACGGTGATGGCACGGAAGATATCGTGGCGGGCGACGAACGCATCCTGTTCTGTTCGAGCTTTCAGCACCCGTTCTACCCGTATAGCGGCGTCCCGCCCTCTGGCGACAACTGCCTGCCTGTTCCTTTGCCTCAAGGTACCCGGGGCGACACCTGGCGCAGCGGCGTATCAGCGGCTTGGTTCGACCGACTCGATGCCTTCGCACCCCAACTGATTGTCATCTCGGCAGGCTTTGACGGTCACCTGCTCGATGATATGGGCGGTTGGGGGCTGGTTGAAGCCGACTATGAATGGCTGACACATGAATTGGTACACATCGCCGACCGCCATGCCCAAGGCAGAATCATCTCCTTGCTGGAAGGAGGCTATGAACCGCACGCGCTGGCCCGCAGCGTGGCCGCGCATATCACGGCATTACAGGCTTGAACCCTATAGTCGCCGAACCCGATGAGGATGACGAAATGGTAATCCTAAGCCGCCTGCCTCAATCAACCGATTTAGGATAAGCTACCGGGCTTGTTTTGCCTGCCTATTGTTGAGGTGTCTAACATGATGTTGCCCGACTGGCTCACCGCCGCCGTTCTTGGTCTGGTTGAAGGTGCCACAGAATTCTTGCCGATTTCATCCACCGGCCATTTGATCATTGCCGCGGATTTTCTGGGTTATACGGGCGATGGCGCCAAGGTATTCGAGATTTTCATCCAGCTGGGCGCGATTCTGGCGGTGATGTGGTTTTATCGGCAAAAACTGACAACCGTGCTGGTGGGCCTGCCGCGTGAGCGCAGCGCACAAAAATTCACCCTGAATCTGATTGTGGCCTTCATCCCCGCCGTCATTATCGGGCTGGCAACGCACAGCTACATCAAAGCGCATCTGTTCAACCCGCTGTTTGTGGCCGTTGCCTTGATTATCGGCGGGTTCATTATTTTACTGGTCGAACGGTTCGCGCCCGCGCCGCGTATCCACCATGTCGATGACATGAGCTGGAAAGATGCACTCAAAGTCGGCGTGGCGCAGTGCTTTGCGCTGATTCCGGGCACGTCCCGTTCCGGCTCGACCATCATGGGCGGCATGATGTTCGGCCTGTCGCGGACCACGGCGACCGAGTTCTCATTTTTCCTGGCCATCCCGACCATGCTCGCCGCCACGCTGTTCGACCTGATCAAACACATGCACCTGCTGCATCCCGAAGACATCCACATGATGATCATCGGGTTCATTGCCGCATTCATTTCCGGCCTGGTGTTTGTGAACATGCTGCTGCACTACATCAGCAAACACACCTTCAAAGGCTTTGCCTATTACCGGATTCTCTTCGGCGCGCTGGTGCTCTGGTACTTCTGGCCCTGATTTTCTAACGCGCTTAATGCGCAAAAAGAAATGATCAATTCAGGACGCCGCTTTATCCTCGGCTGGTACCTTGATTGGCGACTGAGTTGACGCCAGACGAAGTTCACTACGTGCCTGGCGAACAATGCTCCAACCGGCGGAAATCGCCAGCCATGACATGATCAGCGCCACAATCAAATCCGGCCATCGGCTGTCGGTGCCGAAAACACCCAGTGCCGCAAGCAAAACGGCTATGTTGCCCAAGGCATCATTGCGGCTGCACAGCCAGACTGAGCGGCTGTTCGCGTCACCATTACGAAAGACATACAGCATCACCGCAACGCCGCCATTGCTCAACAGCGCAAGCAAGGCAATCGCCCCCATGACAATGGGTTCTGGTGTGATGCCCCACGCAGCCGACCAAACGGCATGACCGGCGATGAACACCCCAAACAACAGCATCGACGTGCCTTTCACCCACGCAGCGCGAGAACGCCATAATGCCCCCAGCGACAATACGGCCAAGGAAATGCCATAGTTCGCCGCATCGCTGGCAAAGTCCACGGAATCGGCCAATAGGGAAACCGAATGCGCTTGCAATCCGCCCACGATCTCGATCAGAAACATGGCCAAATTCACCACGAGCGCAATCCATAATGCGCGCCGAAATGGCCCTTCTTTCGGTGGTGGCAGTTGGCAAGAATCAGAGTGGCAACAACCAGCCATGCTTTTTCCTCTTGTGGTTTAATGAGGGATGCAGTAAAAACCCTGAAGCGGCTTCAGAGTCAAGTGGGGCAGAATGTCATGAAACAGTGGCGGATAGGCGGGGTCGCAAAACAGACCGGTTTAACGGTCGAAACCCTGCGTTATTACGAAAAACTCGGCTTGTTGTCACCACCCGCACGGACGGCGCAGGGGTATCGGTTGTATGACAAGTGGCACTTGGGCGAATTGGCTTTTATCCGTCATTGCCGAGCACTGGATATGTCGCTGGACGACATCGCCAGCTTGCAGCAGGCGCAGCGTAATCCAGCGGACGATTGCCGCCGCATCGATCATTTGCTGTCAAAGCACCTCGAAGCCGTGCATGCACGCATTCTGGCCTTGCAGTCGCTGGAAATGCAATTGCGCGCACTGAGTTTGCAATGCGATGCCCGCGGCCGTTCGATACGCGAATGCGGCATTTTGCGCGCATTGAAGAACGATTGATTTAAAATTATGCGCGTGGCTCGGCAGTGCGCACCCGGTCCGCCAACCTATCCAGTACGCCATTGATGTATTTGTGGCTATCCGTTGCGCCGTACAGCTTGGCCATTTCCACCGCTTCATTGATGGCCACCGCACGCGGGATTTCCGGCGTGTGAATCAATTCGAACGCGCCAAGACGCAAGATCGCCTGCTCGATCGGATCGATTTCCGCAAGCGGGCGATCCAGCAAGGGTGAGTAGGCCTCGTCAAGCGATTCCTCGTTCGCCGACACACCGCGTACGATTCTACGGAACAGTTCCAGATCGACCTTGAGCATGAAGGCATCCTCCATGAACTGCGCATCCAGCAAATCGACGGGTGTATGGTTCAGGATTTGTTGATACAACGCTTGAACAGCCCGCTCGCGAGCCCAGCGCCAGCGCTTCTTCGGCGATGGCTTGCGGGGCGGGTGGCTTGATCTGGATTTCGACCTGGATTTCGACATGGCAGGTACTGCCTCTTCCTGCGCCGCATCATCGGATACGGGATCACAAGCACCTACAGAATCAGCTAAGGACGCCTTCGATTGTTCCCAGGGGAATTCAGAGAGTTTAGTCACTCGATATGATCCAGTTGCTTGACAAGATTGACCATCTCAATGGCCGTGGCGGCGGCTTCGCTGCCTTTGTTGCCTGCTTTGGTGCCGGCACGCTCAATCGATTGCTCGATGGTGTCGGTCGTCAATACACCAAAGATGACGGGCAAGTCGAAGTCCATGGCCACAGCGGCAATACCTTTGGCCGCTTCGCCGGCAACGTAATCGAAATGCGCTGTGGATCCCCGGATCACCGCACCTAGACAAATGATTGCATCAAAACGTTCACTGGCCGCGGCGCGTTGGGCAACCAAGGGGAGCTCGTATGCACCCGGCACCTTGATCAGAGTGATGGCGTCAGTCGGCACACCCGAACGCTTGAGGGTATCGATAGCGCCTTCGACCAGACGATCCACAATGAAGGCATTCCATCGTGTGGACAGAATGGCGTAACGCGCCTCGCCAGTGGCGGTCAGTCCGCCTTCAATTATCTTAATTCCGGCCATACTCATTCTTTTGCTCCCACGATCAATTTGTTATTTTGCCATTTCGGCAGTCGCCTGGGCGACTTCATCATAAATGTAATCCACGACTTCCAGACCATAACCCGCCAAGGCATGGAAGCGTTTGGGGGCACTCATCACGCGCATGCGCTGAACGCCCAAATCTTTCAGAATTTGTGCACCCACGCCGTAGGTTCGGACATGATCCTTGGCGGGAGTCGTCGGCATTTCGCCGGTTTGCCAGTGGCGAAGCTGCTGGAGCACGTCGTCTTCGTCAATCATAGGGCGCAGGATAATGGCGACCCCTTCGCCCATCTGCCCCAGCCGTGCCATGACATCGGACAGGGGCCAACCGCAATCCGAACCCAGGGGTTCAAGCAAGTCGCAAACCGGTTGGTGCACATGCACCCGGACCGCGATGGGCGTATCTGGCGAGGGCTTGCCCCGAACCATCGCAAGGTGCGTTTGCCCCGTGCTGTGGTCCTTGTAGCTAACCAATCGGAACGTCCCCCAGCGCGTTTCGATCTCGGATTCGGCCACCCGCTCGATGGAACGTTCATGCTTCATGCGATAGCGGATCAAATCCTCGATCGAGCCGATCTTGAGCCCATGGGTCTGGGCGAAGATCTCAAGATCAGGCCGGCGCGCCATGCTGCCATCCTCGTTGAGGATTTCAACAATCACCGCCGCGGGCTCCTGGGCACCTGCCAATCGAGCCAGATCTACACCCGCTTCGGTGTGCCCAGCTCGAGTCAGCACGCCGCCTGCCCGGGCCATCAAAGGAAAAACATGACCCGGCTGCACGATATCGGTGGGCTTTGCATCCTTCACCACGGCGGCCTGTACCGTCCGTGCGCGATCCTGAGCGGAAATCCCGGTAGTTACCCCATGAGCCGCCTCGATGGATACCGTGAACGCCGTCGAGAACTGCTCGCGGTTCTGCGAGACCATCAAGGGCAGCTTGAGTTGAGCGCAACGCGCTTCCGTCAAGGTCAGGCAAATCAACCCGCGCCCGAAACGGGCCATGAAGTTGATGTCTTCTGGCCGCACCTTCTCTGCCAGCATGAGCAGATCACCTTCATTCTCGCGATCTTCATCATCAACAATGATGACCATACGCCCTGCAGCGAGGTCTTCCAGAATTTCATCGATTGAACTGAAGCTCATTTAGATCGGGCTCTTATATGTTTGGGTCAAGGGATGAATTCTAGCATTTGACGACGCCTGATCGCTTGAAAACCCGTTACTCTCGGCAAAAATCGCGGCTCAACCAGCCGAATAAGGAGAGCCCATGTAGTCGGCGTAGGGATGTTTGGCTGAACTCGCCTGCCCTGCCAGCAATCGTTCGAGATAACGCGCCACCACATCGATTTCGATATTCACCTGACTCCCCACGCGGTACTGCCCCATGATGGTCTGTGCCAGCGTGTGCGGGATGATGGTCAGGCGAAACCGTGAACCATCCACATCGTTGACGGTCAGGCTGACGCCATCGATGGTCACCGATCCTTTTTTTGCGATGTACTTCGATAAATCATCGGGCGCCCGCAGCCAGAAACTGGTCGCACGCGCCTCTTCGCTGCGCGATTCCACTTCGGCCAGACCATCGACATGCCCACTCACCAAATGCCCGCCCAACGGCGTGGACAAGGTCAGTGCCGTTTCAAGATTCACCGGCGAACCCGGTTTCAGATGACCGAGCGTGGTGAGTTTCAGCGTCTCGCGCGAACAATCCACGGTAAAACTGTGCGCGTCAAAAGCCGTGACGGTCAGACACACACCGTTGACCGCGATGCTGTCACCCGGGGCGACCTTGTTCATATCCAGCTTGCCCGCATCGATAGTCAACTGGATATCACCACCCTTGGGCGTCATGGTCCGCATTGAACCAACAGACTGAATAATGCCGGTAAACATGGCCTTCCTCCGGAGATAAGGTTTTTCAAAGATGATTTTCCAGGAGCCTGTTGGACTGGGCGTGCAATACATTCCTATATCGCAGACTCATATCGCAAACCCATGGCGATTGTTCAGCACATCATCCAGTAGCACCGGATGAATCAGCGAGTGGCACCAGCGTGATGCGAAGATCATGCCCCACCGTCAGGGTGTCCCGAATCTGCCAACGCGGCGCACCATCGAGCCGATCCGGTGACGGTAAGGCAAGACAGGGTTGGGCCTTGTGCCCCAGCAAGATGGGCGCCTGATAGATGATCAACTCATCCACCCAGCCTTGGTCGACAAAGGCACCCGCCAGTTTTGGCCCTGATTCGACCAAGACCTCACTGATGCCCTGCTGCGCCAGATCACGCAGGATGAACGCAAGATCCAGACCGGAATCGGCCTGGGGCGCTGCCACCAGTTGAACGCCCCGCGCGGTCAAACCATCGTGATGGATACCCGCATCCACATCGCGTGTGTAGATACGCACGTCGCCTGGCACATCGAAAATCGGTGCGAACGGCGGCAGGCGCAAGCCACTATCGAGCACAACGCGCAAAGGTTGTCGCACCGCGCCGTCAATCGCGAGATCTTCGGGCGACAAACGTACATTCAGGCGCGCATCATCGGTGAGCACGGTGTCCACACCGGTCAGAATCGCAGCGTGGCGCGCGCGCAGAAACTGCACATCGCGCCGGGCCGCCTCGCCCGTAATCCAGCGGCTTTCGCCATTGGCAAGTGCCGTGCGCCCATCGAGCGACTGGGCAATCTTGACCGTGACCCAGGGACGTCCGCGCTCGATACGGGATAAAAACCCGCGATTAAGCCAACGCGCCTCGGATTCAAGCAAGCCAGACTCAACCTGCACACCCGCTGCACGCAGGATGGCATGCCCTTCCCCCGCCACTCGCGGATCGGGATCGGTCATGGCGGTGACCACACGGCGAACCCCGGCAGCGGCAAGTTGCGGTGCGCAAGCGGGTGTTCTGCCCACATGCGCACAGGGTTCGAGCGTGACATAGGCGGTTGCCCCATTGGCGCGTTTGCCCGCCTCCTGCAAGGCGAACACCTCGGCATGGGGGGCCCCTGCGCGCGCATGGAAACCTCGACCGACAACTTCACCCGCCTGAACGATGACGCAACCCACCCGTGGATTAGGCTGCGTCGACGTGATGCCGCGCTCGGCCAGAGCCAGGGCTTCGCGCATCCAGCGAGTGTCATCCGGCGAAAAGCCTGCCTGCACAAACTCAGCCGGCATCGGGATCACCCTTGGTCGCGTCATCCACTTTTTCTGATTTCGTACTCAGACTTTCTTGACCGAGTGAATCCTGATTAAGGCCCTCGATCGCCGCGCGGAAGGCCTCCACGTTGTCGAAGCTCAGGTATACCGAAGCAAAGCGGATATAGGCCACCTGATCGAGTCGCCGCAATGCCTGCATGACCAGATCGCCGATCTTACGCGCCGTCACTTCCTTTGCGCCTGTGGCTTGCAGGGTTTTCTTGATCTGATCGATTTCATCATCGATTCGGCTGGTGGCAACCGGACGCTTTTCGAGCGCGCGCATCATGCCCGAACGAAGCTTTTCTTCATTGAACGACTGCCGGGCACCGTTACTTTTCACGATGCGCGGCAAGCGAATGTCGGCGGTTTCGTAGGTGGTGAAGCGTTGCTTGCAGGCAAGACATTCCCGACGGCGACGGATGGACGCTCCACCCTCGACCATGCGCGAGTCAATCACATGGGTGTTGGGATGCCCGCACGCAATGCACTGCACAGATCAATACCCCGGTGCTGCTTACTTACCGTAGACCGGAAAGCGACGGCACAATGCAGTAACCTTGCCACGCACTTCGGCAATGACGGCTGCATCGTCAATCCCGTCGATCACATCACACATCCAACCCGCCAATTCGGTTGCTTCCTGAATGCCGAAACCGCGTGTCGTGATGGCAGCCGTACCGACACGGATACCGGAGGTCACGAAGGGTGACTGCGGATCATTGGGCACGGCGTTCTTGTTGACGGTGATGTGCGCCTGCCCAAGGGCCGCGTCGACGGCCTTACCGGTCAGACCCTTTTTCACCAGGCTAACGAGAAACAGATGATTGTCTGTACCGCCAGAAACCACATCCAGGCCGCGCTCAACGAATACCTTGGCCATCGCGCGCGAATTATCAACAACCTGCTGCTGGTAAGTTTTGAACGAAGGCTCAAGGGCTTCCTTGAACGCCACGGCCTTGGCGGCGATCACATGCATCAAGGGGCCACCCTGTGTGCCGGGGAAGACCAGGGAATTGAGTTTCTTTTCCACCTCTGGGTTGGCTTTCGCCAGAATGATGCCACCGCGGGGGCCGCGCAGGGTTTTATGCGTGGTCGAGGTAGTGACATCGGCGATCTGGACAGGGCTGGGATAAATACCCGCCGCGACCAGACCGGCTACGTGTGCCATGTCAACGACGAGATAGGCCCCCACTTCATCGGCAATCGCACGGAAGCGGGACCAATCAATCACGCGGGAGTACGCGGAAAAACCGGCCACAATCAATTTTGGCTTATGTTCACGCGTCAGTGACTCGACTTCGGCGTAGTCGATATAGCCTTGATCATCGATGCCATATTGAACGGCGTTGTAGATCTTGCCGGAAAAATTCACCTTCGAACCGTGGGTCAGGTGACCGCCATGCGCCAGACTCATGCCGAGAATCGTGTCACCGGGATTGATCAGCGCCATGAAGACAGCGGCGTTGGCCTGTGAGCCGGAGTGCGGCTGAACGTTGGCATAATCTGCACCGAACAGCTCCTTCGCGCGATCGATCGCCAATTGCTCGGCCACATCGACGTATTCACAACCACCATAGTAGCGCTTGCCTGGATAACCTTCAGCATACTTGTTGGTCAGCACCGAACCCTGGGCTTCCATTACGCGCGGGCTGGCATAGTTTTCGGAAGCGATCAGTTCGACGTGATCTTCCTGGCGCACTACTTCGTCCGCCATGGCTTGCGCCAATACGGGATCGAAATCGGCAATCGTCATTGACTTTGAAAACATTGAAGAAATCTCCAAAAAAAGCAAAAAGTTAACAAGTCAGTATTTGGGAATACCGACTAAAAGAAAATGCGTGATTTAGAATCGAGTCTATCACAACCCGCCTCGAACACGGTCCATGAGAGTATTACCCACTACTAAGTTGAATAAAATTGATATTTATTCACAAATATGTTGCGTAAAGTTCATTAGTTGCCTTAATGAAACACCGATCACCCTTGGTAATCGACAAATCAGTCAAAGTTCTGGACAATCCGAAACATCAAGAAATACTGATTGCTTAGCGATTCATCGTCATCCAGGACTTCACCCATGATTACCGACAAAGACCGCAATCAACTCGTCGAATTTCTCAGCAAATTGACCGATACCAAGATATTCACACAACGTGAGATAAACGCGTTTCTGGATTTTTGTGATCTGATGTGCGTCGAGAAGAGTGAGATCATTGCCGACATCGGCGAAGTCGGTGAGTCACTTTATTTTCTCCTTCAGGGCGCAGCCGAGCTGATCGTCGGCTCCACGGTAAATGAAGTAGTGGTTGGCGAGATCCCTGCCGGGGAAATACTGGGTGAAATGAGTTTTTTCGACCGCAAGCCACGCAATGTACGCATGCGGGCCAGCAAACCCACCCGACTCTTGCGTCTGCCGCGCGTCATGTACAACCGCATGCGCCTGGAATACCCAGTGATTACCGTCCTGCTTCTGGAATATGCGATCATCAGTCTGGACAACCTGTACCGGCGTACCAGCACCGATATGGCGCTTCTCAACCAATACGTTTACAGCATCGGCAAATAATCCCGGCAGAACGTCATCGCTCTCCAGACTCTCGACTCCTATGGGACCATCAATCCCAGCGTAGCCGCAAAGCGTTGCCGATCACCAGGATGGAACTCAGTGACATACCAATGGCGGCAACCCAGGGCTGAATAAACCCCGTCGCCGCCAGGGGAATTGCGATGGCGTTGTACACCACCGACCAGCCCAGGTTTTCTTTGATATTCGCCATCACGCGACGCGCATAACGCAGGCCGAACGGAATCTGCTTGAGCTGGTCATTGATCAGCACGATATCAGCGCTGTGACGGGCAATCACCGTACCACCGCCCATCGCCATGGAAACCTGGGCCTGCGCCAGTACGGGAGCATCGTTGATCCCGTCGCCCACCATCAACACAATAGCCCCTTCGGACTGCAACTGCTCAACCCGTGCCAGCTTCTCGGCGGGCAGCAAACCGCCTTCGGCATGTTCAACCCCGAGTCTTCGGGCCATCTGCGTGACGCGGGCCTGATGATCACCGGAGAATATGACCGGTTTCAAACCAAGAGAGAGAATCTCATCCAACGCCGCCTTGGCATCGGCACGCAGGGTATCACTCAAATGCACGATACCCGCTAACTGGCCCTCGATAGCGACCAGAACCTGAAGATCGGCTGACGCAGTGAAATCGACAGTCGCCGCAATACCCAGTTCATCAAACAAGCGCTGGTTGCCGACTGCAAGTTGGTACCCAGCCACCACGCCGGTCATGCCCCGGCCCGGATGGTTTTTCACCTCTGTCACGGGAAGCAGTTCGCCTTTGTGCCTTGCGGCGTCTGCCATGGCGCGGCCGACGGGATGTTCGGTTTGCAGCTCGAGCGATCCCACCCAGAGCAAAAGCTCGTCAGGAGAAAACGATGTGACCGGCTCGATGCGCTGAACAGCCAGCTGGCCGTCCGTCAATGTACCGGTTTTATCGAACACAACATGCGTGGCCTGCGCCAGACCTTCGAGTGCATAGCCACGTGTCACCAGCAAACCTGAACGCGTCATACGCCCTACGGCAACCGCAATGGCTGATGGGGTGGCAAGAGAAATGGAACACGGACAGGTAATAGCCAGAATGGCGACGGCGACCCAAAATGCCTTGCTTGGATCAATCCACAACCAGATGGCGGTTACGACAACGGTAATACCCAGCAAGGCAAAAACGAACTTGCGCGCGAAACGATCGGCCAGCTCCGAAATCTTCGGCTTCTGTGACTGAGCACGGTCGATCAACCGGACAATGGATGATACCAGTGTGTCCTGACCGACCTTCTGAACCGTCATCACCAACGGGCTTTCGGTGTTGATCGTGCCAGCCACCAATTCGGCACCGGGGTATTTACTTTCCGGCACACTTTCGCCGGTCAGCATCGCGGCATTCACGCTGCTTTCGCCCTCGGAAACAACACCGTCGGCCGGCACGGCGTCCCCGGGACGGATCAGAACCCGATCGCCTTCGACCAAGTCAAAAGCCGGGATGGCCAGCACCGATCCATCGGGCTCGATCCGATGAGCGACTGCGGGCACCAGCCGCGTGAGCGATTCACTCATTTCACCCGCTTTGTGACGTGCGGACAGCTCCAGCAGCCGACCACCCAGCAGAAGCGCGATGAACATCGTGACCGAATCGAAATAGATATGGCCACTATTTGTCAGCACGGCCCAGACACTTCCCGCATAGGCGAGGATGATGCTCAAGGACACGGGCAAGTCCATGCCCACCTGCCTTTGCTTTAAATCCCGCCATGCCGGCTTGAAGAAGGCCTGCCCCGAATACAGCACGATGGGTGTCGACAGGATCAGACTCATCCACCAGAAAAAGTATCGCAGTTGATCATTGATACCCAGATAATCCCCGAAATACAGGGCCATCGAGATCATCATGATTTGCAAGTAGACGAGGCCTGCCACGGCAAGCCGTTGCATCAATATGTGCCGCTCTCGTTTGAAGACCCGGTCTTGGCGGTTGGGGTCGTAGGGATGGGCGCGATACCCGATGGCAGCAATCGCTTGCAGGATCTCGCTCAGCTTGATCTGCCTGTTATCCCAGGCAACCTGCGCGCGGTGCGTCGAAAAATTGACCGAAAATGAGATAACGCCGGGCAACTGACGCACATGACGTTCGGTCAGCCACACACAAGCGGAACAGACGATACCCTCGAGAATGAGTGACGCTTCACGTGTATCGCCTTCCCGATTGGCCACGAACGATTTCTGCATTTCGGGGCGATCGAAGACCGACAGTTCTTCGAGTACCTGCGCCATATCGTCCGCCGGACGCACACCCGGCTCGGTACGATGCCGGTAATAATCCTCCATCCCGTTATCAACGATGGCATCGGCCACCGCCTGACAGCCGGGACAACACATCGGCCGATCTTCACCGAGAACATAGGAATGGAAAGTTGAACCGGGCGAAACAGGTAGCCCACAATGAAAACAGACAACCTCTCCGGCAGCCGTAGTATGCTCTGGCTCAGAAACGGCTACGGTAGACATACGTCATCTCTCCGAAAATCACAGTGAATTCGCGAGCAAGTTAAGGAAGCTCTGAATAATTCCAACCTGGAATGCTCAGAGCGCGAAAATCAAAAAAAGCGATTTTTGATTTTCTTCATGAACGGTCACGTACTAGCTGGTTCATGGCGGCACATTCTTGTGCCGCACATAACCACTGGTTTAATCAGAGGTTACTTAATTGCTCAGATTGACATTGGTCTGCCCATCCAGTTCAAAATTAGCATCACCCTTCTTGATATGGATGACAACTTCCCAAAGCCCCGGGTTAGTCATCTTCAAGGGTTCCTGATAAACACCGGCCTGTGACTCCCGCAGCACAGTCAGGAAATCCTTCCGCTTATCTGCCGGGCGCATAAAGTGAACCTCGACGTGGGCGCCCGGCACAGGATTACCATCCTTATCGATAACCGAAACCCGGAACAGTGTCGGCTGGTTCACAATCGGTGGCTCAACCCAACCTTTGTGAACTTTCCATCCGCGCTGAATCTGTTCATCCAGAGCATCATTGTATTGATTGAACATCTTCAGGTCTTTTTGATAATCACGAGAGACCGTACCAGGGAAAAATGAGGTCACCTCAGTGCCTTCGTCGGGCTTGGGAAGCAGCTCCCTGGCCGCATTCTGGGAGAGGCCGCTGCTGGCTAAGGTGACGAAAATAGAGTCAAGCAGCACCACCACGGACAGGAAAATGATGACGTACGTCGGCCCCCAATGGAAGGTCGGCTTGCCATCCTTCTCCTTGCGAGGAGGAAAGAGCAACCCCAGGATAAACGCCGTCGCCACGTAGAGCACAATCACCATCGTGACGATATCCGAGCCTGGCCAATGAGTAATCGCATAGGGGGCATAGGCTGCGATGGAGAGAATCCCGAGAATCATGGCAATCGGTCGACCTGCCTGCGGCCAACGCCACTTCAGCAGGAAGAACAGCACCATAATGCCGAATACGCCGATACTACCCGGTAAAACCAAACTCATCGAAATCTCCAAAAACGCTTTCAATAAACAAAAACACGCTGGCAACAAAGCAGGCTAACGTGGTCTTACCGCAGTGGGGCGGGGCCTCCACATTAACTAAATGCAAAGGCTCTACGGCACGAATAGGTGCTCCATTTCCAATTTCTGTCACCTGCCACCCATCATCGGCAATGGAAGATTGGAAAATGGAGCTCATCAAAATCTTCCCTTTCGCTGAGCTTAATCTGAACAATCTGAATTACGGGCACCTCGAAAAAACTTTGGAGGTGCGCGTGCACCCACTGGTACGTGGTGCCTTGCAATCGCGTAAGCGATTGAATTAGAGCAAGTTCGTGGCGGGTTTCCCGTCAAGAACGACCTCGAAAAGCGCCAAGGAATGGGTTTTTCGAGATTCCCTTAGGTCTGTTGACCCAACTCCGGATACAAATCAATTATCTGAAATTAAAATTGGTCTCTTGCTGGATAACTGGCAAATGCCCGGACTTATCCTTGAGCTCAAAACGAATAATCTGGTTAGAAACACCAGCTTCTCGCGGTGCTCGAACGTGCAGCAGATAATTCCTCGTACCATCCGCAGGGATACTCAACGTAGTGAAGTTACCGCCAATGGACACATAAGCATCGTTTAGACCCTTCAATTCGAGCTCAAGTTCCAGCGGAACTTGTTCCTTATTGTTAATTTTCAGCTGATAGCTGTTTTGAACCGTACCATCGGACATCACAACAAACAGAGGCTGACGAATTTGCTGCACAGAGAAATCAACCGGTTTCATGGTCAGAATGCCGTACAACAGCAACCCCGAAGCAAGGAGCGTCGCAACACCATAGCCTATGGTTCTGAACTTGAACAGGCTTGGTTTTGTACCCGTCTCCAGCTCTTTCTCGGAGGCATAGCGAATCAATCCTTCGGGCCAGCCACGTTTGTCCATGATCTCATTACAGGCGTCGATACAAAGACCGCAGGAGATGCAGGCCAACTGGAGTCCATCGCGAATATCGATACCCGTCGGGCAAACCTGTACACAAAGTTTGCAATCAATACAATCACCCGTGCCTGCGGCATGGCGCTCTTCCAGGCTCATCAAGCCTTTCTGCAAAGGTTTACGACCAGTAGAACCCTCACCTCGCTTCGCGTCATAACTGACCAGTAATGATTCCTTATCGAACATTACGGCCTGAAAACGGGCGTAAGGACACATGTAGATACAAACCTGTTCACGAGCGAATCCAGCCGCCACAAGTGTGGTGGCCGTGAGAATACCTGTTGTGATGTAGGCGGCGGAATTGGCCGCGCCCGTAAAAAACGTAACAAAAAGTTGCGGCGCATCAGCCCAGTAGGCGGTAAAGGTAAAACCCGTCCAGAAGGCCACGAGAGTCCATAGGAAAATCGTCAGCCCTTTCTTCAAGATTTTTTCAGCATCCCAAGCCTGCTTCTCAAGTTTTATTCGCTTGTTGCGATCACCCTGAACCCAATACTCAATTTTCATGAATACATCTGTCCAAAGTGTTTGAAAACAGAAATACCCACAAAATGCACGACCTACTAACCCCGTCACAAAAAAGAGCAACCATGCTGCAAGAATCAAGAAACCCGCCAGCAAAAACATATCCTGAGGATGAATAACCAGATCGAATAGGTAATAGCGACGGCCGGGGATATCAAACATCACGGCCTGCTCAGGCCCGACTGATCGCTCCCATCGCACCCAGGGCAGTAGGAAAAAAACGGCATAAGCCAACACGAGCATCGAAGTCTTGAACGTTCGGAAGCGCCCTTTAATCGACTTGGGATGTATCGGCTCACGAGCTTGGTACAGCTCAGGTTCTTTTTCGGTCAGATCGACAGAAGACATGTGTCTCATACCCCTACGCTAATAACAGCAGAAAAAACAATCAACGAATTATAAAATATTTTTCACAATAAGTAAGACTAATCACGGATAACACAAAAACAATTAAACCAATCAAATAACCAAGTTATTTCCTCAGTTAAAAACACCAACAAAGGGCATAGTAAATAACGGCCGACAGAGGCAACGGATTCAAATCATCCTAGGATACTTATAGCAAAGCAATAACCACACTTCATAATGGCAGCAATGGACTTTAGGGCACCTTGAAAGACTTTCTTAGGGCCCGTGTGCCACAAGGATGAGGCACTGCAGAATCGGACGAGCAATTGAGATTGCTAGAGTTCGTTGTGGGTTCCCAGCATTGTTGCAAGGGCAACAATGGAACGCCCTTGCGCTTCCCGAGTGGCTGGATACAAGGATGTAACAAGCCACAGCGTTCGTTCTTGAAAAACCTCAAAGTTGAGGTTTTTCAAGGCTCCCTTCAGAATAAAAAACGCCGACTAAGTCGGCGTTTTTAGGTTTCAAGCTAAGTTATCTATCAGGTACCACCAATCTGGCGCACGTAAACCGCAAGCAAACGAATCTGCTCAGGCGAAAGACGGTCACCAAACTTCGGCATCTGATGTTGCAGGCCATGATCAATCACGCCTTCGACCAACTTCAACTTGTCGTCGTAGTTCTTGGCACCCGGCACATCAACGAAGTCCCATACCTGATCCGTCAGGTTTGGCGCACCAATCAACTGATTACCCGTACCGGTCGCTCCGTGGCAACCCGCACAAGTAGCAAATGATGCCTTACCAAGATTGGCGGCTTCTTCATTGACACCCGGCTGATGGGAAAGACTCAAAACGTACTGAGCAAGGTCAGTCAGCTTATCACCCTTAAACAAGGCACCAAAGGCAGGCATGTTGCCATGAATTCCGTTGGTGATGTTCTGTACGATTTTCTGATAGCTATCACCGTGGATCCAAGCGTTATCAGACAGGTTAGGGTAAGACCCTTCGGGATTGCTCGACAGCAGGCCTTGTCCGCCGGTTCCGTGACAAGCCGCGCAATAGTCACCGAACAAGCCGTGCCCCATAGCGCGGGCAAAATTCAGAGTATCTGGATTCGCTGCAATTTGCTCAAAACTCATATCCTTGACCTTAGCCAGCCACTCTTTCTGCGCCACAGCAGACGGGCTGGTTTGCATTTCCTGATAGAACAGAGCCCGGCTATTCCAATGTTCTGTTTTGGTTTCCATTTTGGGTTGGCCGTCGGCTCCCTTCTCAGGCTTGCCATCCGAACCGATGACAGGGCTTTGGAAACTGACAGTCGATATACCCTTGGTGTAGGTATCGGCATAAGGCCATGCGGGATACAAAATCCAGTAGACCACAGCAAAGATAATGGTGCCGTAGAAACCCCACAACCACCAGCGAGGCAATGGATTGTTGTACTCACGCAGGTCGCCGTCCCACACGTGACCGGTGGTCTCAACCTGACCTTTCTTATTTTCTGGACTCTGACTCATTTTTACACACCTGCTCTTTGTTGGCGTCAGTAGAAACATGATCATGATCATCGAGGAACGGAATATCTTTGTAGGACTCCAACCGCTTACCGCGCTTCTTGCCCGTATAGGTATAGATGAGCACGATAATGAACAGCCCCAACAGCAAGAACAACTCGATGGTTTTTGCTATTTCCGGACGACCGATCCAATTAAAAAATTCACTGATCAAAATATCTATTCCTCGAATGTCACACGTTGACTGACTGGCGGACTACCTGAATGTTGAGAAGTAACCCTGGTTATATTTCGAGAAGTCAACCATAGTGCCCAATACCTGAAGATACGCCACAAGCGCATCCATCTGGGTGATTTCCTTAGGGTTGCCATCCCAGTTTTCTGCAGCCGCTTCAGCCTTGACTGATTTGAGTCCATCAGCGATCACAAACTGGTCGGCCAAATCTTTACCAAACTTCTTCACGTTGGCTTCGTACTCTGCATTGGTCAGAGAGTAAGGCACACCCACATCTCGCAAGGTTTTCATGCGCGCTTCGATATCTTGATATTTTAGCGGCTGCATCAGCCAGGGATAGGACGGCATGATGGACTCAGGCACCAGCGACTGTGGATGGATCAGATGCTGAGTCATCCATTCGTTGGAATACTTGCCACCAACACGAGCCAGATCAGGACCGGTACGCTTGGAACCCCACTGGAAGGGATGGTCGTACTGTGATTCCGCCGCGAGTGAATAGTGGCCGTAGCGCAACTGTTCGTCACGGAAGGGACGAATCATCTGCGAATGGCACAGGTAGCAGCCTTCACGCACATACACATCACGGCCCAATTGCTGCAGCGGAGTGTAAGGGTGAACACCTTCGACCTTCTCAACCGTACCCTTGATATGGAACAAGGGCACAATTTCGACCAGGCCACCGATACTGATCACAACGAGCGTCAGGATGATCAGCAGGGCCGAGTTGATTTCAATACTTTCGTGTTTCATTGATTATCTCCTGATCAGACACGAGATGCTGCGACGGCTGTTTGACCCGCAACGGGTACCACTTCACGACGCGCACCCCATACTGTCATGTACAGGTTGTAAGCCATCAGCAACATGCCCGAGAGGAACAGGGCACCACCCATTGCACGTACCATATACGGGATATGCATGAAGGTGACCGTCTCAACGAAGGTGTAAGCCAGGTTGCCGTACTGATCGAACGCACGCAGCATCAAACCTTGGCCGATACCGGCTACCCACATAGATACGATGTACAGAACGATACCAATTGTCGCAACCCAGAAGTGGGTGAACACCAACTTGGTTGAATAGAGCTTAACGCCCCACAGACGCGGAACCATGTGGTAGAACGAACCGATGGTGATCATGGCCACCCAGCCCAACGCGCCCGAATGCACGTGGCCCACGGTCCAGTCTGTATAGTGAGACAGTGCGTTGACTGACTTCAGAGACATCATCGGGCCTTCGAAGGTTGACATACCGTAGAACGCCATCGCAGTGATCATGAACAGCATGATTGGGTCACTACGCAGCTTCTCCCATGCGCCGGACAGCGTCATGATGCCGTTGATCATTCCGCCCCAGGAAGGCAGCAGCAGCAGGATAGAGAAAGCGGAAGCCAGTGAACCCACCCAATCAGGCAATGCCGTCCACAGCAGGTGGTGACCACCAACCCACATGTACAGGAAGGTCAACGCCCAAAAGTGGACGATCGACAAACGGTATGAGTAGATCGGACGTTCAGCCTGCTTGGGCAGAAAATAGTACATCATCCCAAGGAAAGCGGCTGTCAGGAAGAAACCAACCGCATTGTGCCCATACCACCATTGCGTCATGGCATCCTGCACGCCCGAGAACAGGCTGTAGGAATCAAAGCTATTCCAGGCAACCGGCACAGCCAAGTTATTGAAGATATGCAGCAGGGCAGTTGCCAGAATGAAGGCACCATAGAACCAAAGCGCTACATAGATGTGCGGTTGAGAGCGGTTGCGAATGGTCATGAAGAAAACCAGGGCATAGGCTACCCATGTGACCAGAATACCCAGATCGACTGGCCATACGAATTCTGCATATTCGCGTGATTCGGTATAACCAAGCATGTAAAGCACAACACCGATACCGACACTTAACTGCCAACCCCAGAAGGTGAATTCCGGAAGCCACTTACCGCCCCACAGGGGCGTTTGGCACGTACGTTGCACAGCATAGTATGAGGTGGCGAACAGTGCGCTACCGCCAAAGCCGAAGATAACCAGACTGGTATGCACAGGACGCAGGCGGCCGAATGTGATCTCAGCAATATCAAAATTCAGAAAAGGCCAAGCGAGCTCGCTGGCAATGTAAACGCCGGCCGACATGCCGAGCAAACCCCATACCATCGCCATAATGGCGAATTTCTTGACAATGTCGTAATTGTACTGCTCTGCCGTTATGGCAACTGTGTTCGCAGACATCTTGACCCCCTCCGCATAAAGATTGAATCGACTCGGCCACCAAGGCC
>JAJYPA010000555.1 GCA_021795795.1 Pseudomonadota bacterium
TCCAATCTTTGCTGGCTGATTACCACTGTATCCACAGGCCTGGATGTGTTCCATGCAGGCCGACATGCTTTTTTTGGGGACAATGGGTTATAGTAGAAAGCGCGGCAAGGTTCAAAGGCTACAGACACCGCATGTTGTGGTTTGACAGGGCATAAAAAGGGTTTATATTGGGTTCTTGCTCTTTATGAAGTCGAACGCAGTAAAAATATGGCCCCTGAGTGCTACCAACACTCAGAGGCCGGATCACCAAAAGCCGTCTAGGGGACGGGTACTATCTCCTTTCAGCAAGACTCTTCCTACGGAGCCGGGTTAGCAAAAGCTAAACCTAGCTGAACGCTATACCACTTTACGGGATGTTGCAAGCCCCCTTGACGGCATGTTCAATCTTTCAATTCGAGGATTTGAGATGCCAATGAAAAACGAAACCCCCGCAGCACCCGAAGTATTAGACCGTTTCCCGGCCGTACAGGCCCGCGTCAATGCCAGCAAAACATCAATATATGGATGGATGAAAAGCGGAGACTTCCCCCAGCCAGTAAAGCTGGGACCGCGTGCCGTCGCCTGGCGTCGCAGCGATGTTGACGCCTGGATCAGTTCACGCACGTCTCACGTCGCTTGATCGGGGGACGACGCCATGCAGCCACAAAAAAGCCGCCCCGCTGGAGGGACGGCAGACGCAAGATCGAACGTCTCCAACCATATCACAATCGGCATGGTGCGTAATGCTCATGATCCGCGTATCACCCCGCGCGCTTTGTCCTGGCGCGAGTTCTGCCAAGACCTGAGCCGGGCAGAGGTGCGGAAGACGAAAGACGGCCCCGGCTTTGTGCTGGCGCAGTTCAATGTCATGCACCGCGCAGGCAAGAATGTTGCCGCAGTCTCGGCGCTGGGCTTCGATGTGGATGGCAAAGAGCAGGCACCGCTGCCGCCTCTTGTCGCGCATACCGAATTATCACGCCTGGGCTGGGCGCATGTGGTCTACACCACCTGGAGCCATAGCGCCGAGTCTCCCCGGTATCGGATCGTCGTTGCTCTGGATACCCCGCTGCACCCGGACGTGCTGAGGGACGCGCAATCCTTTGTGGTGGACCAGTTGCCCGGAGCCATCGCACAGGCCATTGATCGCGCCTGCCTGGGGGATCGCGCCCGGCTTTACTATGCGCCAGCGACTCCACCAGATCGCGCAGGTGAGTATGAGTTCTACGCTGGCGGATCAGCCCCGCTGAACGCCCGGACGTTGACCCTAATCGCCGCTGCCATGCAGCACCAAAAAGAGGCCCGAAAGGAAAAGGCCAAGGCGATGACGACACAGATCGCAGCGCGTGGTGGCGTCTCGGTTATCGCTCAATTCAATGCACAGCACACCATCGAGGAAGTGCTGGAAAACGGAGGCTACACCAGAAAGGGCAAACGATGGGTGTCACCTCATAGCCATAGCGGGACGCCTGGGATCGTGGAGATCGAGGGGCGCATATTCTGCCACCATGCCGACGACCCGATGCACAACGGACATGCCCTGGACGCCTTCGATACCTATGCGGCGCTTTACCACAAAGGCGACTTGCGAGCCGCTGCCGCTGCCGTCCGGGAGGTGCAACATGATTGACCTGACCGGCGTTATCGACCCACGGGAAGCACTGGCCGCCGTCGCGGTTGCGGCTACAGAATGGCCTACCCCTGAGCGTATCGGTTCAGACTTGCCATCAGTCCCACAGATGGATGTGGAGATGCTACTGCCTGCCCCGCTTGCCGGGTATGTCAGAGATGCCGCGCATCGCAAGGTGGCCCCGGCTGAGTTCGTCGCCGTCTCCCTGCTGGTGAGCCTGGGCGCATTGATCGGTGCCCGATGTGGAGTGAGGCCCAAGGTGCGGGACGATACATGGATCGTGGTCCCTAATCTTTGGGGGGCAATCATCGCGCCGCCGAGCAAGAAGAAATCTCCCTCTATGGATGATGGTACAAAGCCGCTCAAGTACCTTGCAGCGAAGGCGCGAGAGAAACACGCCAAGGCGATGGAAGCCTATCAGGACGAAGTTGAGCAGCATGATGTGATGATGGCCGCAGCGAAGAGGGCGATGGCTAAAGCTGCCGAAGCTGCCGACGACGAAAAGCTGCAATCGGCCAAGGCCCGTATGGCCGCACTAAAGGCTTCCAAGCCGCAGCCGCCTACGCTGAAGAGGTACACGACCAACGACGCCACCATTGAGAAGCTGGGAGAATTGCTTATTACCAATCCGCAAGGGCTGCTGACCGAGCGGGACGAATTGGCCGGACTACTGGCGTCCTTCGATAAATCCGGCCATGAAGAGGACCGCACCTTTTACCTGACCGCCTGGAACGGCACAGGTGGCCACAATATCGACCGCATAGGTCGGGGTTCCCTGTATATCCCCAATCTGGCGTTATCAGTGCTGGGCGGTATCCAACCCGAACGGCTGGAAAAGTATCTGGATAGCACCACCAGGGATGTGGGCAACGATGGATTGCTGGCGCGGTTTCAGTTGATGGTGTGGCCCGATGACCTGGGCTTCGAGTGGCGGGACACGCTGCCCGACAAGGCACTGAGGGACGCCGTTTATCGTATCTTCGAGGTGCTGGACGACGACGACTTTATCGGCGCATGGGGTGCGGAACCTGCCGACCAATTCCGGCGCATCCCGTCATTCAAGCTATCTCCCGCAGCCGCTCAGGCCTTCATTGCGTGGGATACCAAGCTGCAAACGGAGATCATGCCCGCCTGTCAGACGGTATTGCAGGAGCACTTCGGAAAATATGAAAAGCTGGTGGCTGGGCTGGCGCTGATTCTGGACATGGCCGAACGCGCAGATGCAGGTGGGATCATAGGCCCGATTCGTGAAGGTCCGATGTTGAAGGCGATTGCCTGGGCGGATTTTCTCGGCGCTCATGCAAAGCGCGTCTACCACCTATGGATGCACCAAGAAGTCAGATCGGCGCAGAGGTTGAGCGAGTTTCTTGTGCAACGGAAACTGCCGGACCCATTCACCACCGCCGATGTTCAACGAAAGGGATGGTCTGGCCTGGGATCACCCAAACAAATCGGCGCGGCGCTGGAGTTTCTGGAGTCGGTCGGGTGGGTTCGCCCGGCACCCAAACCTATGGGACCGAGTGGCGGAAGGCCGTCTACAGCATGGGAGGTTAATCCAAAAATTCACCTCACGAACGCTAAAGAGGAACCTACTAAACCTACTAAACCTGCAAATGGGGGGTTAAATAGGTTTAGTAGGTTCCTCTTTAGCGTTTGTGAGGATGTTTTTTCCGATGACGACGATCGGGTGGACCTATGAACACCGCCCGCGAGATCGTGCAAGAGATCATCGGCGCAGGCGGGCACCTCTGGTTCGATGGCGACCGGGTACGGGGGCGCAACATCCCCCGCCGCCTGGCGGTTCTGGTCAAAGCAGATGAGGGTGGCATATTGGCCGCGCTGCTATCTGCACCACCACCCGACGACTACGCCATTGAGGAGCGTCTGGCAATTCAGTCTGAGGATGACCTACCCCCGGATCGCGGCTTTGACGATGTTCCTGGCTTCGAGGGGATGCCGGACCTGACCCCGGCGCAGCATGGCGCGATTCTCCACCGGATCATGTATCCGGCGCAGGAGCCACCGGCACCAGCCAAGAGCACTACTGATGCCATCCCCAGCCCTACGATGCAGCCAGCGCCAGCTATGGGCCGTCCAGAGCAAGTTACATGCGGATCATGCGTCCGCTTCCAGCCGGGCACCACGAAGATGGGGATAGGTGTCTGCCTGGCGACCACGAATGGACTGCCACCAGTCGGAAATAGTGGGGACTATCGAGCAGCTTTTCCGATGGCTCCGCGTCGCTGTCCTGAGTATGCAGGATCACCGTCATGACCCGGCATATCCGCGAATTGCACAGACAGTTCCCCGGTATCCAGATCAGCCGTACACGCGGAGGGCACCTTGTAGCGCAGGTGGGCAGTGCCCGCGTATTCCTGGCGGCTACTCCCTCCGACCATCGCGCTATTCACAACATCGCCGCCATGATCCGGCGCGCACAGAGGATGAATCCATGACCATCATCGCCGCTTGCGTAATCACGTTGAAGAAGTCCCCGACCTACCGCCTGGCCAAAGATGGAACACTCCCTATCTGGTCCGGCTTCGGGATGGCGGGCACCGATGCCTTGGGCATCACCGCCTTCAAGTCGCTGGCCGAGGAACTGGACGCGCTCCACCTGGACGAAGGGGATGCCATCACCGTGACAGGCACCCTCAGCTTGAACACCTGGGAAACAAAAGATGGCACTGAACGCTCAGGACTCAAGATCGTCGCCAGCAAGGCCGAAGTCATCACGCCACCGGCACCGAAGCGCAGGGCGTCCAGCCCACGGCGGAGCGATGAACCTGCACCACCTGCACCACCGGCGTCCGCATACGATGATTTTGACGATCCACTGCCTGAGCATTGGGGGCAATCATGAAGCGTCGGAAGGAAGCACCAGCGATGTCACAGGGCTACATGAATGCACTCGACAAGCTCTACGGGAAACAGCCCATTGCCGGGCCAGAAACAGCCCCAGAATCGACGCAAGCAACAGGGGCGCCACCGATGCCCCACTTACCCAAGAGGGCGAAACCATGACCACGAAACCAAAGGCATCAGCAACCAACGTGCGGCCAATCGCGCCAACCAAGCCGCTGCAAGTCATAGAAGCGACGGAAATAAACCGGCACCCCTCCCCCCGTCTAGGCACTGCTGCCGAGGTACGCATGGAAATGGCCCGGCTCTACCGGGAGGCCCGCACCGGCCAGATGGGAGTGGGGGACGCCACAAAGCTGGCGTATCTCCTCACTCAGCTTGCAACGCTCATGCGTATTGATGACCTGGAGCAGCGCACCGCCGCGCTGGAGCGTGTCCTAAAGCTGGAGGCCAAAAAGTGAGGGACGTATCAGATCGCCTACTGAGCAACCTAAATCCGATGCAGCGATGCAGCGTTATCTTTTCCGCTTTGTGCCGGGAGGACTTCACCGAAGCGGAGCGGCTGGCTGATACGGCACCGACCGGCACTTATGTTGCAGGGGATTTTTACAACCCGTTCACCCGTGCCATGCTGGTGGCGAGTCTGGTTCGTGGGGACATCGAGCAGCAACTGGCGCGTGAGTGGGCTAATCGCTGTTTCTGGGCAACGATGCTGCACAACAAAGATCGAGACGAGGAAAAGCTGGACGCCTTCTGGGCGGCTGCCAGTTATCATCGGACCCGCGCTGGATCGCTCTGGAGTTCATACGCGCAGG
>JAJYPA010000556.1 GCA_021795795.1 Pseudomonadota bacterium
GCCGTCCGCCGTAAGGATTTCTCCGGGTATCATGACTTTTGCCTCCCCCAATCCATGGGCTAACGTATGGGACTGTGCACGGTCACCAATTTGGTGCCGTCCGGGAAAGTGGCTTCCACCTGGACCTCGTGAAGCATTTCCGCCACCCCTTCCATCACCTCTTCACGGGTCAGGATTTGCGTCCCTTCGCTCATCAGTCGGCTCACGGATTTGCCGTCGCGGGCCCCTTCCAGGATGGCTGCGGAGATATAGGCCACTGCCTCGGGGTAATTGAGTTTAAGGCCACGGTCTCTGCGGCGCTCTGCCAGCAAAGCAGCAGTGAAAATGAGCAGTTTATCTTTTTCCTGCGGGGTCAAATGCATGACATTCCCTCTTTCATGTATTCCAGATGCGCGGCGGGCAGGCTGCAACATGCAAGTATTTTCGCCGGAGGATGTCCCAAATGGCGGCAAACCAGGCCCGTACCTGGGCCGTGGAACCACCCCGGTAGCGGGCTAGCAATCCGCTCTCCAGACGGGTCACGCCTGCCTCTCCGGGCCATGCGCAGGCCCGCCACCATTCCCGGCACGCCTCCCCCAACTCCACCGTTACCGGTTCTCCCAGCCAAGTCAGCGTACCAACCACCGCTGCGCCGTGGAGACCGAAAGGCGTTTCCAGCAAGGGGGAACCACCTGTAAGGCCCTGGCGATCGATCCATAACGGCCGGCCACCACGCCAGATTTCCGTATCGGCCCGCCAATTACCGCTGGCGAAGCGCTCGCCGCAGGCACTGCGCCCAAAACGGGTAATATCCCAGCCCAGCCAGACAGCACCAGGGACCAGATCCACCCGCGTGCGCTGGCGCCAGCGTGCGCCATCAAACAGGATGGTTTCCTGAGGCAACCATTCCAGCCAACCTCCTGCGGCCACCGTAATGTGCACCTCCTGAAGGGCCTCGGTCGCACTGCGATACACCTTCGTAGCCCCGGGGGTGGTCAACAGGGCGCGGGCATCCCGTCCAAGGTCGATATCCATTCGCAGGCGATCCCCGTTGGCGATACCACCCGGGGGGTGGAGCACAACCCCGTGGCAGTGGGCTGGCCCTTCGGGGTAGAGCGGCCGTTGGAAAGCCAATGGCAATGCGGCCTCCTGACGGGTAAGCACGGTTCCGTTCCGCCGATAGGCGAAAGACAGGGCGAGGTGCCCCGCCCAGGGAGGCGCGCGCCCATCACCCCCCAAGCCATCGGCCCGCTCCGTCACCCCCCTTACGCTCCCCGGAGCGTGTGCTTGTGCGATCCCAGCTTACCGTTGGTAACCACCGTACCGAGCACCTCCACGATCGCTCTCAGCGCTATGTAGAGAGGTGATATCCGATACATCATAGGGCGGCGAAAGCTCCCCCACCTCCATACCAAATTGATATCGGCGCACATTTTTTTGAAATAGCCATTATCTTCCATCACATACCATAGGACCCAGCCGGACCAGTCTCTGGTACCCAGGGTAATCCTGGTGCTTGCCTGAAATACATATTGCCGCCTGCCCCACAACAAGACATAGCCACCACGAACTTTCGTAACATTTTCATCACAATCCCCTTTTGTCACCGTATGCTCACGCCAACAAAGGAAAAGCTCCGGGGCAACACCTGTTGTCTCCCGGGCTGTTATCTCTCCGTGCACCCCATGCGGGGGCCGGTTTTCTCGGACCTAACATTCCCTGCGGAGCCGAAACCCTAGAGCCCGTTTTCCAAGATATGCAATTTCCAACAGAAACTCTTGAACGGCGTCCTGGGTGGATACGATTTTCCAGCATTGACTAGCAATAGCCATGCCAAGTACATCATGATGCCCAACTATTGATTTTTATATACGATATCCAAAGAGATCCGGATGGCGGGAAAGAGGCCTCACCAAAATAGTGCAGATGGCCACGTACGTTGCACCATTAGTGAAAGATATGGCGACCATTCATTCCTGGCCCCATTGTGGTGCGCTATATGGCCGATGATTGCCCTATAATGGCGCTCGCTACAGGTGTGGTCAAAAACATCTGTATATCTATCAATAAATTGCATAGTTATATGACATGGCCTGATTATTGCTTAATATGACCGGGTTAACTTAGATATAGAGGGGTATTGCTATGGGCTTCATTGTCAGAGCACGCATTCTCCGTGCATTGGTCGCGTTACCACTTGCAACAGTTGGTTTTTCTGCGACCGCCAACGCCAGCCCCATCGTAAAGATAGGGGTTGTCAGTTGGATTGGTTATGGCCCACTTTATGTTGCTGAAAAGCTAGATTTATTCGATAAATATGGTGTCAAGGTTAAGTTGGTTAATTTTAGCGATGGTGCTTTGCTGGCTGGCGCTACAGCATCTAATGCTGTTAACGCCAGCACTCTTACTTATGATCAAGTTATTCCAGCCGTTGCCACGGGCCTCCCAATCAAAGTAGTGATGCCGATTGACTACTCAGATGGAGCAGACGCAATCGTCGCAACTGATTCAATAAAAAATGTTTCAGATTTTAAGGGCAATAAAGTGGCATATAATTTTGGTACCCCGTCAGAGTTCTTGCTAGCTTACGCGCTCAAACAGTCGCATTTAGGATTCCACGATATAAGTAAAGTCAACATTCCGGCGGGAGAGGTGCCATCGGTTCTTGCATCTGGCGCAATACCTATCGGCGTTACTTGGCAGCCACACGTATCCCAAATTCTTGCGCTCGATGGCGGAAAAAAATTCCATGTGGTTTATTCCTCAAAAGATGCACCTGGGTTGATATCCGACACGTTGGCGTTCAATACCAATTTTATACAATCAAATCCGCAACAAGTTCGTGGTGTAATAGAAGGATATATCGCCGGGATGCGCTATATGCAAGACCATCATAACAAAGCGATGGCAATTATCGCGAAAGCCATACACGTAAGCCCAGCATCAGCCGCGGCTCAGTACGCCGGGGTTAAAAATATTCCCCTGAGAAATATGGAAGCAGTATTTACGAAGAGCAAATCTACTCTTTCGTATTATACTAGCGGAGATATTATAAGCAAAATCCAGCTCAAGGATAAAGATATCAGCCATATTCCGGCGACGCCATTGACCTTTGATGATGGGTTCGTTAAAGGTTTAGCTAAATACTGAGCAATTGACTGCCGTTGTCAATTTTGCAGTTAGCAAAGCTGCCGAACTCACGAATAATATTTCGGAGTCGATAAAGATGGCTAATCAGTTATTTCGCCATACAGATGGCGCCATACCCAATACTCTGGCTCTCGGCTATACATTCGCTGGCTATGGTGTAGGGATCGGTTTGCTAATGGTCGTACCTTGGTGGCTGAACGTCCTGGGGGTGCTGTTGCTTGTCCACGCCCTGATCTATTCCGCTTATTTCATCCATGAAGTCGCTCATGGAACGATATTCGGGAGCAACGCCGCCAATCATCGTTGTGGTGTGATCATGGGGTGGCTAAACGGAAGTTGCTATGCGTCGTTCGCCGATCTGCGCCGCAAGCATATGCGGCACCACCGTGATCGCGCCGATGTGATCACTTTCGACTACAAGTCCTTTCTGCGCGCCGGTCCATCGTGGCTGCGTAACCTGGTGCTGGTGTTGGAGTGGGCCTACATCCCGGCAGTAGAATTTATCATGCGGATTTATGTGATGCTGCTGCCCTTCATCGATTTAGAGCACGCGGCGGCCAGAAAGCGCATCATTGTGGTGCTGGTATTGCGCCTGTTGTTTTTTGCCACGCTGGCGTGGGTGTCGTGGAAGGCGCTAGTGCTGTATTTCGTCGCCTATGTGATTTTCATCACTGCACTGCGCTTCGCCGATGCTTACCAGCATACTTACGACGCCTTCGCCATTTTGGCGGCAGGCGGTATTCCCGACAACAAAATACGTGATCGTGCCTACGAGCAGAACAATACCTATTCTAATCTGGTTTCGGTGCGTCACCCATTACTCAATCTGCTGCTACTCAACTTTTCATACCACAACGCCCATCATGAAAAGCCCACGGTGCCTTGGTACCGCCTGCCATCTTTGCATCATGAACTATATGGGGATGATGGCGAGCAGGTCATTCCGATGTCATGCTTGCTTTCCGGATTCCATAAACACCGAGTGAACCGCATCCTTAGCGATGACTATGGCGTGGTGACCTCGGGGCCAAACAAGGCCAATGGTTTCTACGGTGCGATTGGGGTTTCCTTTTTGACTGCGGTATAGCTGGAATAAAAATAACCATGCAAATCAATCTTGCCGGGAAAACTGCACTGGTGGCCGGAGCGGCCAGTGACATTGGCCGTACAATTGCTTGGGAAACGACATTAGCCGGAGCCGCTGCGGCAATCAACGCTTTGCCTCAGGCAACCGCATGACCCAGGTTCTCAGGATGTGGCCGCTGCTCACCGCCACCCACCGTTACGACAAATCCCTCTCTACCCGCCATCGCGGTCAGGGCCAGGTCATAGAGGCGCCGATCCTCGCCTATCTGATTGAGACTGCGCACGGGCGTATCCTCTACGATGTCGGCTGCGACTACGGCAAGATTGCCGACCAGCGGCAGCGGGCCCGCTACTACGATCCCGAAACCTTCGCCTTCGGGGCCCCCGATATGCGCGAAGACCAGCGCCTGCCGCATCACTTGGCGCGCTTGGGTTTGACCTTGGCCGACGTGGACCTGGTGTTTCTCGGCCATCTGCATTTCGACCATGCCGGCGGATTGTGCGAGCTGTGCGGCGCCGAGGTCCATGTCCAAAGTGACGAACTCGACGCCGCGCGCAGCGGATTAGACCCGGCGTACTTTCCCGATGACTTTGCCGGCGACCATCGCTGGAAGGTGATGAGCGGGGAATATGAGCTGGTACCCGGGGTGCGCGCAGTGTCCAGCCCCGGCCATACCGCTGGGCATATGTCGCTGTGGGTTGAACTGCCTCAGGGGGCGCCGGTCATCCTTTGTGGCGACGCCGCTGATCTCGAGGAAAACCTGCGCGACGAGATCGCGCCGGGGATCTGCTGGCAGGACCGCGAAGAACAGGCCTTAGCCAGTATCCGCAAGCTGAAGCACTTGGCTGCGCAGGAAAAGGCCCGGCTCTGGCCCAACCATGATCTGGCCTTTTGGCGGTCCCTGCGCCGATTTCCAGAGTTCCACGACTGATGAACCTAAAAACGGCAGTTGGCGGAGGTGTTTTGCCGCGACTTCGGCCAGAGCCGTTGTTGTTCTTGGTGAAATCCCGCGTCCGGCAGGCGAACTGTCCGAACCCGCAGGGTGAGT
>JAJYPA010000557.1 GCA_021795795.1 Pseudomonadota bacterium
CCATTTGGGTTTGCTGCGCCAGCATCTCCGGCTGGCAGATTTCTCGCAGTGAGCATTCCCGACACCGCGCATCGTTTACTGGCGGTGGGAGGATGCCGGAGGCGAGCATGGCGCGAATCGCGTCGGCGGTCTCGTTGACGAGGGCGCGCAAATCCTCGGTGATGTCCACCTCCCGTCGTCGGTGGCTGCTGGCGTGATAAATAGCGCCTTGGGGTACAGGGCGCCCGAGCATGTCCTCCAGACACATGGCCTGGGCGGCAAGCTGAATATCGTCGTTCAACCATTTGCGTTTGGGGCCATGCTTATATTCGACTGGATAAATTTCGCCGTCCGACCAGAACTCCACTACGTCGCACTTGCCGATGAGACCAAGTCGGTCCGACCACACGGGCAAGGCGTATTCAACGCGCGCACCGCTATGCAGCGTTTCATGAGAAACCCGGTCAACCCGTTCGTGTTCAGCGTTGCCGCGCGCCGTGTGGATATTGTCGGTAAATTCGCCTTCCTGATGAATCAGACCACAGCGGCGGGGGCAGTATGCCCAGTGATTTAACGCGGACAGCGGAACGGGGTCAGGATCGCTCACAATAGCGGCCGGATAATGCGCTTCGTTCACATTATTGCTTCGTTTCTGGCGGACGATTGCGCCTCAGTCATTAACTATCAAATTCCATCATCTCGACACCAGAAGGTATACGATCTCGGTTAACAGTGACGATATAGTCCGCAAAACTACGTGGTGAACCTGTTGCCACGTTCCCACTTCGGTTAATCTCGATAATTGCGTTATCTAATATGCGGCCTGACGTAGAAAAATCCAATAGCCGATGTGCTGGGGCGCAGCCCAGCATGGCCTGGCGCACACGCTGTTTTTCGTCGGTATCGGTGCCGACGTGTTTGAATACATAAAGGCCGCGGCAAGACATCACTCCTTTGGAGGCGGACCGGTCGTGATCCCACATGTTGACCAGTGCCAGCCAGAGTTGCGCAAGGTCATCATCTGAAAATCCGGTGCCTGCCGCTAGATTGGCAGAGACGAAGCCCTTTGCAACGTAGAGGCCGTAGGGGATGAGGGCTTTGCGACCCATGGTTCGGAGCGAGTCCTCAGGCTGCGCCGCTTCCCATTCAACGTGTTTTTCATAACTCGCATCGGCCTTGATATCCGCTCCGGTCGGCGTCTTGGCAACACGCGTGATCGACAAATCTAGCGGCATGATCGGATCAACGGATCGTGAGAAAGCTACTTGGACGGGGCCACGTACTTGACCGGCGTTTGGTCCGGTAGCAAGCACAGCGCCAAACGTCCTGATGTCGAAAAAGTTGCCGCAGAGCCAATCCCGTGCGCCTTTCACCTGCGCTTTATTTGATTTGCCATCTTTTGGGACACTGCCATTGGCTTTCTCGTGAGCCAGCGCGATCGGCTTGTTCAGGTTGGTCGCATGTTCCACGAAAATGGCATTGGGCGCTTCGTTGCCGAAAGCTGTCTGGATGTAGTTGCGCACACGGCGTTTGATCGCAACGTCAGACACCAGACCGTGCATGTCTTCCGGATCGATGCGCGGGCTGTTGCCGGCATCCGGGTCGCCGTTTGGATTGCCGTTTTCGCAATCAAACAGGTAAAGAAATTCGTAGCGGTTTTGGATGGTGGTCATTGGGCTTCTCCTCGTTTGGTGGTATCGGTTGTGGCGTTTTTGTCTTTGCTGCCTGCGCGCATGGATGCGAGCTGTTGGTAGTAGCCCAGCGCGAACAGACCCTGACCTTCAAGGTCGAGGATGCGCGGGGCGCGATCACCCAATTGGCTCATCACATCGGCAATCTTGTTTTCGTACCAGTACGCCAATCCACCTTCGAGCTTGCCGAGATGGTTGCGGGCATTCGATGCGAGCCTGCCTAGGATCAGGCCGGGGGTCTGGCTGGCGGCGGCGTAATAGCGCTGAACCACGCCAGCGCCCACGTCGCCTAAGGCAGCGTGTTGCAGGTTGGATAGCACGGCAAGCAGTCGCCCGCAGTGGTATGCGGGATCGGGATGCTCTGGATTGAGATAAGCAGTCATGGCGGGGTCTCCTCCTGATTTGAGTCGAACGAAATACGCTTTTATTAAGCCCATGCGAGCGTGGTAGAAAACTTCACGATTACGCTCATCGGGCGTGAATCTCTCCGCCCGAAACTGCGCTAGTGCTTGGGCAAGCAATGGTTGAGGAATCGGCAGGCGTTGTACGGCTGATTTCCATATCGCCGATACGGAGGTGGCCGGTAGCTGCTCAAGATTTTTCGATATGGATTTTTTTCGGTCATTCCTGACCAACCCAAGGCAAACCTCATAAAGCTTGGGATCGAAGGCCAAGCTTCTACCATCCCACTTCGTGATCGCCTGATCGGAAAACCACGCTTCGACATTGCGCACCAAATCCTCGAATCGGCCTTCCACCCAGTCGCGCACCATGACGCGACCCGATGCGCCGGAGAGCGTCAGCGCGTAATAGCGGTTGTCGCCCAGCAATGCACGCCCACCGCTACGGACGGAATCGAGCAGACGGCGTGCCGCCGCCTGCACTGCGGCTTCGGTGTTTTCCGGCGTTTCGAGGCCATTCAACCATTCCAGCGGGTCGTCTTCTTGAGCGATCTGTTCCTTGAACCAGTGCACCACCAGCGCGTTGGCAAGTTTGTGAGAGTGGTTGCGAATCAGGTCATTCAGGCCGTCAACATATTGCTGCGTCGCCTCAGCGCTCATCGCGGCATTGGCTGACTGATCCAACCCGAAAGACCCAAAAGCTGCCTTGTCGAAACCGACCAAGACATCGCCCATTCCCAACCCCCCCACGGCAGACAAGCCAGTGATTTTGGGGTGAGTTGGCAAGGGCTGAGTCGACGTGCCCGTCAAGAGACAAACCATCGTGGTATCGCTGGGAGATGGTGTGGAAAAGCC
Organism: Pseudomonadota bacterium; assembly: GCA_021795795.1. Next base: position 2,927 of record JAJYPA010000557.1, read on the forward strand.
TGTCGATCCACCGCGCATATCCATGTGTCGCCATGCGCGCCACCACGCCTGAACGGTGTCGTCCTCGCGAGGATCAATGCCATCGATTCGCCATCCCAGCCAGTCGGTGGGTTTAGCTTTGTGCTGTGCGAGTACATCACGAATCTCTGTCAGCTTCATGTCGTCTTCCAACACATTTGTCAGCGCTGATAGCGCGGGGATTGTGTTAGCCGCCTCGCGTAGCATCGCCACGAAAAAACGATGCCTGCCCTCACTGCTGGCGATTTTCTTTGCGTCTTCATTGGCCTTGAACAGCAGTGAGACAGTTTGAGCGGTTTCTACCAGAAAGTGTGATTTACCGCCCGCGTTCATGTTGTGCATATCCGGGCAGCGAAGCTGCATTTGCCCGCGCTTGCCGTCGCCCAGCGGCAGGACGTTGAGAAAACGTCCGTCGGCAGCCACCTCGATACACCAACGAACTTCGCGGGTTTTGAAGCCCGGCTCGGAATCCAACCTGCTGCCGTATTCCTTAAGCGCTTGCAGCATGATCACGCCCCTCCCGGTTTTTTCACCAAGTCGCTGTCGTAGAACGGCACATTCAGCACACCGCCAACAAGCGAGGCGTCGAACAGCGTGATGAAGGGCTTGTCCTTGTCGCTGACGATTTCTTTGCGCAGGTCGAAGACGTCGTAGAGCATGAAGCCTAGATGTTGGTTGAGCGCGGCGGGTGTGGCAGGGTGGGCTACCGGGTCCTCGATGTATTCAAAGAAGGCGGGAAACTCGCGGCAGCCGAAGTAGGGTTGCTGGAAGCATTTGCCGGCCCGGGCGCGGCGCTGAAAGCAGGCGTTAAGCTTGCCTCGGTCATTGCCCGATTTCGGGACGATCTTGGCGGTCAGGCGATAACGGACGTTCTTGAGTGCCATCGTTTGGCGCTGGGTTCGTCCTTTCTGGTCTGTGCCGAGTTCATCCTTGCCACCATCCGCCCAAAGTGGCTCAGGGTTTTCCGCTCCCGATATCCACTTGTTGAGTGTCGCCGTTCCCGGGACAGTGTCCTTGACTTCGTTGCGCCGCAAGGCGATGTAGCGCGGCATTTCCAGCACTTCGATGCTGGTGATTTGCCAGTGGAAGTACGGCCGGATGACGTTGCCCTCGCGTTTGCCGTCCCAATAGATCGCGTCGAAGATGCCACGTGCCGCCGACGGGGTGATAACCGGGTAAGAAAAGCGCTCGACCTTCATTTCCGGTCGGGTGAAACAAGCGAGGTCACCCCAGACTTCCAGCGTGTGTGTTGTCATGTTGCCTCCTTAGGCGATGAAGAGTTGCGGCCCTTCAGGTGGATTGAGTCCAAGGGTGTCGTGGTAATAGTCGCCTTCGAGGATGAACCACTCGTCGGAAACGCCGCCATTCGCGGTGCTGAAGCGCTTTAGCCGAGCGGGAATAGCCCACGCGGGCATCCCGTCGCGTGGTCGGTAAACACTGACCGCCAGCCCTTGCGCACGACGCATCCAGCTTGTGGAAATACCTTCGCTTTCGGCCTCGGCGCGCAGGGCTTCGAAATCGCCCAGGCGGGTATTCCACGGAACCAGCAATTGAAAAGTGTTCTGATCGATGAGGCGGTACCGTTTGGCGATTTCGACAAAATCCCGTTCGTCAATGGCCTTCTTCAATTCTGCGTTCTGGCTGGCAGGATCGTTCAGGTCGTACAGTTTCCGGTAATACGTTCTGAAAACTTCAGGATCGTTGATGTCCAGATCACCAAGCTGGGTAAGCATCGTCCGGGTGACTTCGGATGCCTGGTAATAGGCGTGCGTGGGGTAGCGCCGTCGCCAATTGCCGTCTTCTTCGGGCTCGAACACGATCACTTCGCCAAGCAGGTTTTGCGCATTCATCCTGCCTTCCCGGTTGCAGCGGCCAGCGGCTTGGGCGATGGCATCCAGTGGGGCGAACGCACGATAGACAATGGGGAAATCCACATCGACCCCAGCCTCAACGCACTGTGTGGATATCAGGCGGCAGGGTTGTCCGTATGTGAGACATTTGCGTGCGCGATCAAGTACCGTTCGTCGGTGCGCTGCGCACAGGTTGGTGGAAAGATGGAAAACGCCGTCAGTGTCTTTCAGAGCGTCGAGTAGGGCAAGGGCATGGCGCTTGAGGTTGCACACCACCAGAACTTGGTGGGTTTTGGCAATCGTTGCCGCCAAGTCAGGCCAGTTTGATTTCTCGTTATTCCTTGGCCAGCGCACATGGACGCGCTTCAGAGTTTTGAAAAGCTCAGGGTGACCCGGCGCGATTTCTGCTGGTTTCCAGCCGCTAACTGCCTGTTTTGCCACGGCCTCGTGCAG
>JAJYPA010000558.1 GCA_021795795.1 Pseudomonadota bacterium
TGCGTCCTCCTGTCCTTACAGGTCAAGAACGCTACTTTATCCCTCACTCAGGCTCCTGCCCGGCGTCAGGTTTTACCGGCCAAGATAATTGTCGTCAGCCGGACAAGGTAATTGTCGCTTAGCAGGCGCGTTTGTTCAAGTTTTTCGAGGGGGTTTACCCCCAGCCCCTCACGCTACGTGACCGTCAGCGTAGACAAAACCTTCAATATCATTGACCGTGCTCACATATGAACATGGTCCACCATCAGATGCCCTTCTTCTATCCGGCTTTACCTTATGCCGGGCCACAGCCAGAAATACCTCCCCAAGATCATTCCGTAACTGACCGTACAACACCCTACGTCGGCACTTCGGAATAAATACTATGTGATATTTGCACGCCCACTTGCTGTGCCTTAGGCTCAATCCTTCGTCCATCGGTATCTCCTTCGTCGTGTGCCTGGCGGCTCACAACGTCGGTTCTCCGATGGACTCCACTATATGTCAAACATCTACTGTCACCCCGGCAGAGCCGGGGGTTTTCCTGTTTTTTGGTTAATGCGACCCTTAAATACCCGAGCATGGCGTGGTATAATTTAGGGTATGGAAAGAATCGACGTGCGCAGCTTGACGATGGAAGGCAGATGCTCCGCCGGATGGTGGTCCGTCTGCGCAAGCAATCCGGGACGCGTCTGAAGGAGTTGACAACGGTGTCTGGCGCACGCCTGTACAGAAGGGGGAAAGGGGCTGAAGGAGCAGCGCCGGGGTCGGCCTGTAGGTGCCTGTCGCAAACTGCCCATGGCTGCCGAGGCCTGGATACGGGGCCAGATCGTCCAGGGTAATCGCCACCAATGGAAAATGCCTTTCGCGTTATGGACCCGGCCGGCGATTCGTGCGCTGATTCGGGACCATTTTGGGGTAGATCTGCAGGAGCGCCTGATTGGCAAGTATCTCAAGCGTTGGGGCTTCACCCCGCAACGTCCCGTCAAAAGTGCGTCTGCGCCAAATGCCGCAAAAGGTCGCCAGCTATTTTCTACACCCTGCCGCTCGCTACGCCATGTCGGATATTTAAGGGCCGGGTTAATAATGTCACTTGAACTCCGCCATCTCCGCTACTTCATCGCAGTGGCTGAAGATCTGCATTTCAGCCGCGCGGCAGAGCGTTTGGGCATTTCCCAGCCGCCGCTCAGCCAACAGATTCACGCACTTGAAGAAATGCTAGGAGCGCGGCTGCTTGTACGCACTAACCGTCGGGTGGCCCTAACCGATGCAGGAGAGGCTTTTCTGAAAGAGGCCCGCGCCATTCTTGTTCAGGTGGATCGTGCCGTCGATTATGTGCGCAGTGTGGAACGCGGAGAGAAAGGTGAACTGCACATCGGCATGACCCGCTCAACCATGTTGGTAAAACAGGTCCCCAGAGCCATATTCCGGTTTCGAACAGAATTCCCGTCCGTGCATCTGAGTCTGGAAGAGTTGAATTCTCTCGAACAAATAGACGCATTGATCCATGAAAAAATACAGGTGGGTATTATGCGGGTTCAGCATTTACCTGCAATGCTTCAATCCCATATGCTCTACGCCGATCCTCTCGTAGCAGTTCTACCTGCCAAACACCCGTTCTGTCCGATTTCTCCAACCCTGTCTGTACCTCTTGATCCGGCACAACTGGTCCACGAGCAGTTCATCATTTTTGCGGACTCGGCCGGTACCGGTATACGAAATCAGTTTTTTCAGATTTGCCACGATGCCGGGTTTAATCCCAGAATCGTTCAGGAAGTGCAGGAAGCATCGACCATGATAGGACTGGTAGCGGCAGGTCTGGGGATTACGATTCTTCCAGTTTCCTATTCATATCTACAGCAAGATAGCGTGTGTTACATGCCGCTGTCCTCTCCTAGCGCGCGTTCTGATATCCATGTGGTTTACCGTTGTATGGACCATTCACCGCTTCTCCGACAGTTATTGACGATATTGAAGTCAGAGGCGGCAGCGCACGCAGTTTCCAGGCGATGAGCAGTCCAGATGCTGCCAGAAAAGTCAGCAGCCAGGCTACACCATCCCAACCCCAGCCAGAATAGAAACATCCTCCGGAACTTCCCAGTACCGCTGAACCCAGATAATAAAAAAAGAGATACAATGATGCTGCCTGCGCCTTGGCTCCATACGCTCTCCGACCCACCCAACTGCTGACAATGGAATGTCCTCCAAAAAAACCAAAAGTCAACAATATGGTGCTGAGCATAATCGCCCATACGGCCCCCGCAAAACTGAGAAGGACTCCAGTAATCACCAACACAAAAGCGATCCACAGCACCTTTCGACGCCCCATCCACCCCGCAATATGCCCCATCACCGGAGAGCTGAAAATACCAACCCCGTATACGCTGAAGATCAGGCCCACCTGAGCCTGACTGAAGTCGTAAGGAGAAGCCATCAGGCGATAAGTCAGGTAATTATAAAAAGTCACGAAAATGCCCATCAGGAAAAAGCCTTCCGCAAACAACCAAGGGAGCCCCGAATCTTTGAACAACATGCGTATTTGCTGGACTCTGCCGCTCCAGGACATATGCTGTGGGGAAAAATGCAGCGAATCTGGCAAGCTGCGAACAAACAGAACGGCAGCGATCAAGCTGATGACGCCGATGCTGACAACGGCAACATGCCAACCCCAATAATTGGCTAAAACTCCAGCAATCAGCCGACCTGACATACCACCCACTGCACTTCCACTGATATATAACCCCATACCTATGCCAATAGAGTCCGCATGCATCTCCTCATTGAGATACGTCATAGCTACTGCCGGCAAACCACTGATGCTGATGCCCAGCAAGGCCCGCCCCAGCAAAAAAACATCCCAATTTGGAGCGAATCCCGTGGCGAGTACCAGAAATGCGGACATAAACAGTGACCAGACCATGATTGGCTTACGTCCCAGACGATCCGACCAGTTCCCGACCAGGAGCATCGTGAAAGCCAGAATCCCCGTAGTCAAAGACAGGGAAAGAGCACTACTCGTGGCGGCCACTCCATACTCTCTGCTGAAGGCAGGCATCAGGGGCTGTACACAATAAATCATGCTGAATGTGGCGAATCCTGCTGCGAAAAGCGCCAGGCTCGTATTTCGAAATGAGCGGGTGCCGTGACGAATATGATTTTTTGCGGAAGATTCAGAGGGCGGTGGACTGGGAACCAGGGATTGTTTTCGCATTGGCTAATGAAAAATGACTCATGGCAAGGCCGAATAGGACTTGAGGGATATTAGTCCTTCGTAAAATCAGGTACCAGAGCGTTTAGGATATGCTTCCATATTTATTAAATATCAATCACAAGGTTTTAATCCACCGACTTTAGTCAATATTAAGCAACAATCACATCGGACAAATACATCAGACACCTTTTATTGCATGACCCATAAGGATGATGCATGCTCTTCACTCCCGACAAAAATCTGGGTATCCGATGGGCTTTGCAGGTATCTACACCAATCATCGGCTGGAAGTGATAGACGGAGACGAAACCTTTATAAGCGTTCATTTTTTGGACTATTAAATGTTTTCTCAGGGGCTCATGGCCTAGCAATTACACATCTTGGTTTTTAACGGCAGATTGCTAGCGTACGTCTATCTTTTGCGCCCGGTTGGGGTCATCTACTCTGGAAGTTATCAGGAAGATGAGCAGCATCAAAATGACCAGCGTCAGCGATATGCTCACCGGGCCTGTGCCAAGACCAAGGCCACCGAACCGTATCGGCTTGTCTGTCCAATCCGCGAAAGAAGCCCCCAGCGGCCTGGTCAGGATATAGGCTATCCAGAAGGCGGCGATTTCATTGAGGTCGAACATGAAATATGCAACGACGGGAATGCCAAACAAGAGGACAAATAGTAAGCCCGATCCAAGGTACCCTAAATCCAAGCTCGATGCTGTCATGTCACCGGCGGCGGTGCCAAGGGCAAAGGTAGCTACGATGGTCGCCCAATAGAATGTCTCTCGCCGAGGTGTATGCACACTGTGAATGGAAAGAGTTTTCTCTTTGAGTTTCCAGGTGGCAAGAATCCCGATCAAGGCAACCAGAAAAACGGTTGTCGAGATGTCATAGGGAACGCCCAGCACGACATGGGTGACATCCGCTATTTGGGTACCGAAGATGCTCACCATAATGACGGCAAACCAGTAATAGTGTGCGGTATATTGATTGCTTCGCATCTGCAGCCAGATAGCGGCCAGGAATAACAAACCACAACCTACCACGGCCAGATAGGGGTTTGTGTGGAAAACGAGAAAATCCGACGTGGCTTCTCCCATGGCGGTGGTCAGGAGTTTCGCTATCCAGAAATACACGGTGATCTTCGGTACCTTGAGCATGGCGTTCTTTTCGTTGGATGGGTTAAGTGCGGCTGTAGTCATTGATGTTCCTTATTTTTCTAAGGGCAGCGAGCGAAGTCACGCATGGCTATGCCCGCCAACTATCGGTACAGAGTTCGATGAGATTACGTTTATCCTTGAATCAAGGTGTGGTCTTCAAGACGGCGATACTCGCGAGGGTGAGCACCTGACGCTTCCATGGAGGGTGAGGGGGGTCGTTTCTCATGATAATCCTCCTGAATTTCACCAAAAAATATAGAATCGTAGAAACAATGGTCGCCTGGGGAATACCGCAACCAGATTCATGGACCGATATTTTGCCCGATGAGTTCCCTATCACTGCCGGATGGAAATGGTGGATATCCTTCTCCATGTTGTGACGCGCCAGTTCGGCAATATCGCCTGCCAGATCGACCCTTTTCGGTCCGCCTCCCGCCATCAGGAAGGTGAGCAGGCTTCTCCGCCGCTCTGCAGGCGGTCCCGGCCACGGCACGGGATATGCGGCGCCGGGCAAATGGGACTCTGCTCGATGCGCAGGCCGCAAAGCAGCGGGCCATGATCTTCAATTTGGACTTTCCCCGGAATCTGACCTGCCAGATCGAAATCAGGGACGCTCCGGTAGCCTAACCCTCATGAGTGAGGAGGATTGGCCACGGTCCTCCCGGCGCATTGGCGCCGGGTTTGTTCCAGTGGATCCGCGGTGGAATTGACCGGAAAACGCCTTGCGCAGGCGACTAACGGCCGGTTTTTCTCGGGAGTATCCGTTCCAGCGTGTCATCCTTGAGGATGTAGTGGTGCACCAGTGCCGCTGCAGCATGCAGACCGGCGAGGATGATGATGGTCCAGGCAATGATGTTGTGGAAGTTGCCGAAGGTGTGTTCCAGGACGCGATTTTTG
>JAJYPA010000079.1 GCA_021795795.1 Pseudomonadota bacterium
CCCCCCATTTGCCATACGCGTTATGGCAGGATTATGGCATATTCCCCTTTGACTCCGGTATACTGCGCCGTAAGTCCTTGATTTTATGGTGGGCGGAGGTCTATCGAACTAGTAACGCAACCAATTGATCGTACGGAGATATGTGTATTGGCATTTAGGAAATACCCCCAAACATACCCCCAGAAAGGGCTTGCTGGCGTGCAGTTAGGGGCTACAACTTAGCGAATCAACTCCAACTCTTCCCGCTGCTCCCGCAAAAGCCGCGCCAGTTTCCGCAACTGCTCCCGCTGGCCGCCCTTGAAGCCCCGCATGGCGGATCGCGCCTTACCCTCTGAGGACTTCGGCCCGGTGGACTTCTCCCACGGTCGCCATTGCCGAATCGCCACCGCTTGCCGCGCCCGCTGTTCTGCTGTCCATCCGTTCGCCATGGTCGGCCCCCAATAGGTTGGTGTGTTTTCCTTTTCGCGCGCGGGCGTCAGTAAGCCGTCGTTGACCTGTTCTGATTGTCGAGCAGCACAAAACCAACTTATAAGGGATGGTGCGCGCGACTACACCTACCTCGAACACTCAGGCACGCGGTTCCTCCCGCAATTATTAAACGTGCGCCGGAATACGATGACACAGAACCTTAGCCAATTGAAAATGGAGCGCATTTTAACGTTTGCTTTCCGCGTTAATCACTAGCGTGTGCCCGCGGTAGGGAGGTGCGCGCCAAAGTAACCAATCAATACAAGAGCCCCTGGACCCGTGCCTTCGACAGAAAAATAGAGGCGTTCATCGTTGCCGCCGCTCGGCTTAGTATGGTGGCTCCAGCGACGTGAGGCAAATCCCTCTGGCACCGGAAAGTCGCGCAAAGGGCCGTACTTGCCGTGATCCAATGTGGCTCGAGACTCCGCGCTCCACGAGATCGCTGTACCCGGGCAATATTCATGGCCCTCCCGCCAAGATTCTGCACCATCGCTCAAGGCACGTAGGTGGCGTAAAAGTTGACGAAACACGCGTTCCGTGCCAGTAAGCTCTGAGATCTGCCCCTGGGCTTGCGAGCCAAAACGTAGCCTCGGGAGAAACGTGTCGGCGCAGCCCAGTAGCTCGCGGCCGTTAGATATACCTTGCTCGATATCGTCCCGGATCACGCCCCTTCGCAAAAGAACGTCGTTTTCAGTCACTACGCGACACACCGTAATGCTGTCCTTACGCTCTCCATTAACACTAAGCATTTCGAGATCAATCAGGGATAAGGCGCAGGACGGCAACGCGGCGCTGCCGAGAGCTACGGCCGGATACCTCTTCAGTGCCGCAAAGGTTAGGCCAACGACAAGCACGCCGTTCATGCGACCTTCAATTGCGTTATTGCCTTCGACCCCAGCGAAAAGCCCATCGGTTCCATCTATGAATGGCTGCTTACCCAACCGCTGAGCAACGAATTTTCCCGCATCGCGATTAACTCCGCGGTCAAAGCACCATATCCGCAAACCCACGCCTTGACCGATATCCTTGTCGGCGGCATCCCGAACTGACCGCACTACTCGTGCACACCCTACCATGTCCAAAGCCTTCAGCGCGGAGGCCAGCGTCTCAATACGAAGGGCGGCACTCCAGGACGGGCAAGGCACAAGAGCGGACTCATCGAGTATGACGTCCATGGTGGTTACATTAATTCCGCGAGCGCGAAATCGAGTTGGTCGAAGAATCCTTCCGGCCACCCATCGAGTCGGCCGTCGCCATCCATCACCGGGGACTCCGGCTTGGAGCCCAGGCCGGGCCTGCGGCCAAAAAAATGAACACGGACATCCGCCGCCGAAAGCATTTTTTGCTTGACCGCTAACCGCACCCCGTTAAGGACATGGTCCGAGTGACTTTCAAGTATCACCTGCACGCCGCTGGCGGCAACCACCCCAAGGAGTGTCCCGATCCGTTGCTGTGCGCTAGGGTGGAGATGCACCTCGGGGTTTTCAATAAGGACAACATCGCCAACTCGGGCAGCCAGCAGTGAAACAATTATCGGAAAGAGCTGGGTCAGACCGAAACCCACGTTTTGGGGACGCTGAAAATTAGAGCGCGAATCAGAGCGCAATTGTAGGCTAACTGCGCTCACCCTGTCGATGGGGGAAACTTGGAGGTCGCAACCAGGGAAAAAGCTCCGCATCCGTGCACGGACCTGATGGAATAATGTAGGCGGCTCATCGGGAACGCGGAGAACCGGCCTGACCTCATCATCGATCCGCCAGTGTAGCAAGCCTGCGGCCAGCTCACCGTGAGCCCCAACCCGGGCATGACCATCCGGCGCCCGCAACGGCAATAATTCTCTAGGCCCGGTACGTTCGGCCGTTATCCAGCTCAGTTTCCGCACCGCATGGACGACAGGCGACTTCTCAACGTATTCGGGGGGCATGAGCCAGCGGGTAGCTGACCCCAAAGGTGCGGGCAAGCCGTCCACCTCAACCTGTTCCAAATCCAGCGACAGCGCCTGCCGATCCTCAGCCCTGAAGGTCCATTTAACCCTCTGCCCGTCGGCCGCGATGCCCACAGCCAGCCTCCGGCGTGCGGAAGCTTCGTTAAGCACATCGGCTGCGTTCCCCAGGGCCAGCTCAGGGCCTACCAATAGCAGAGCGCGGCCCCATTCCTGTTGATCGAACGTCTGTGACAACAGCACCAGGGCCTGCATGATGGAAGATTTGCCGCCGCCATTCACCCCAGTCAGTAGAGTCAGGGGCGCCAGGGCCAAGTCCAGGGTGTCGAAACACTTGAAACTGGAAAGATGGATTTCAGTCAGCACGGAATATCTCCCCGAATAAGTCCTTCGCGACCCTAAACCGCGTGCGGACCTCCCTTGGGGTATTGGTACTATACGTGATGGCGCGCCTGAACTCTTCGTTATCCATAATGGCCCAAAATTTTTGCCGCAATAGCTCCGCGTTCTCCTGGACTCTAGGCTCGGAATAGCGGGCGAGCCCGGTACTCATGACGTCAAATAAGGAGGCATTGAGGATGCTCCGCTTTTGCTCTTGAGACGTGTGTTTTCTGAATGCTTGGCGTCCAAACACGGCAAGATTGTTCTTCATGGCTCGCTGGAATCTACTCCTCAACTTCTCGAGATCCTCTCGGCTGGCTCTATTCATCACTTGTAAGCCCTTAGCAAGCCAGTCATCCATATCGCCACGGTACTCGTCTAGGTCTAGAAGCCGGAAAGAACAGAACCGGTTGATCATCTCGCGGTCCTGCATTTTATCGGCATTCAGGCTGCCACCGGTTGCCTCCAGGAACAGCTGGGTTTCGGCCTCTTCACGCAGGAACGCAGTCGCCTGACCGTTGTAGATGGCATTGCGCATCTGCTGGCGCGTCAACACTTCTCCGCCGTTGACACGCTCAAATATATCTAGCCTGGCTCGCTCAGGGACCGACTGATCGATGATGTAGAAGAGTAACTGGCAATCCTCCACCCTGTTCTGCAAACGCACATCCAGGGCGTCGAAACGCTTGCCGTTTAATTCTGGCCGATCCACAAGCTGGAGAGGGAGTTTGTTGTCCAGAAAACGCAGTAACGTGGTAAGGCGCTGCCGCCCGTCGACCACAATCAGCCGTCCCTCTTTGTCTTCCGCCACATAGAAGACGGGCAAAGGGATGCGTAGAAGAATGGATTCGATGAGTCGGCTTTGTTTTTTTTTATCCCAAACGAACCCGCGTTGAAAATCCGGATCGAGGACAAACCGGTCGCTTTTTATGCGCCGGATCACATCCGATGCTGTTCGACGTTCATCTCGGATCGCCAGCTCGTCTAGCGGGTAGCCTTCCCAGCCGCCAGGCTCCGGGTATTCATATCCCTCGGGGACTTGATCTTGGTCACCGGTCTTCTCATAGTGGTCGGTGCTGGCTGTCATGCAAACAAATCCTAAATTCAGGTTAAGCTACAGCGAGATTCTGCCATAAACAGTATCACGAGGCGACTCTCACGCATTAAAGACTGAGCTGCTATGCCGCATGCCGTCAGCCTTGCTTGTCTGGCGGGCGGAGGGATCTGGATTGCTGTGCTAGGCATGCAGCCAGAATGGTTGCAACCGTTAGAACCCCGTTCTTCCAGTGTTCTCCACATTCATGCAAAAAGCACCTGGTCCGGCGTATCCTGCGCCAAGGGGCGCGATTGCCCAGGTCGGGGCGGCTAGGATTCTAGTCCAGGGTCGCCATTGCCGGATCGCTATTGATTGCCGCGCCCGCCGTTCTGCTGTCCGTCCATTCGCCATGGTCGGCCCCCAATAGTTGGTTTGGCATGTTTTCCATTTCTCGCGCGCACGATGCTGTCCCGCCGTTATTGACCTGTTGCGGCCCCGTGGTGACGTTCGCCTGCCGGGCATAGACAACCGGCGGGTTCTTGATCGCCGCCAGGGTTTCCAGGGTGCTCCTGCACTGGTTCTGTGCCCGCAGTGCCATCCGCATGTTGGCTTCAAAAGCCGATATCGTATCGTTCCCCATAGCCCGCTCGGCGAGCCGCGCAAAGAGGCTTTGCAAAGTGGTAGCCTGATTCATGAGCATGGCTTCCGCTTGGGATAGGTCGCCCCTGTTTACGGCCTTGCCTTGGTCGCGCAGGTGGGCCATGAGAGTGGGTACGTCGATGCCTTGGCCGATCCCGCTTTTTTCTTCAACCTTATTGATGACCCGATAGGCCGCGAGTTCAGGCGAAGTAACAAGCTCGGCATAGTGGCGGCGCTGCTCCTCCGCCGTTGTTCCGTTCCGGCACTCGACCGCTTTGCGCGGATAGGGCTTGGCAATGGGGGTGGCAATCTTCTTAGGGGGTTTGGTCATAGTTGTTGTCCTCACGGTTTCGCGTAAGCATTAAAGGGACGTTCAGGTGCCATGGTAAGCCCTAGCCTGTGCAGGTTTTTCGTGTTCACATTGTATGCAGTTACCACCTGCACGCCGTCCCAGATTTGCACCCCATGACGCACCCGCGCGTACTGGCGGCTACGCATTCGGTGCGAATAGCGGCGGCCTCTTATCCTATGACGCGCATGCACGAGGATGTCAGGTTTTTCACGATCCCGCCGTGCCCGGTACCGCACCAGGGCTTCCAAGCTTCGCCGCCTTCCCTCTGGCGTCCGGGCTCCGGTGGACTTGCCGCCGTGATTCGGGCATCTATGCCCGGCCCCCAAGCCTTTCCGTTTACAGGGGTGCCCGACGCGAGTGCGGGCAGCACAGCGCACAATGCCGTCTTCGTCGATGTAGCGCCGGTGGTCGCCGCGATAGTCGATAATAGGCACGCCCTGGGCCTGCGCTTCGCGCTCCTCAATCTTGAGGGCCAAATGGATAAGGGAAAGTGGCAGTGCCAGGGATCGGGCGAATTCGCGCATACTCATGGTGTTGTCTCCAGTGGTGTGAAGTTGCTGCACTGGCGGCGGGCGTGCGGATAGCACGGCATTTGCCCCGGCGGCGGGCCGCCGCTGTGACAAAAGCCAATGCCGCCATGCCCGACTAGGTCCGCCTCGAAATACCGACAGTCGGCGCATGCAACCCGAGGGCGCGGCACTGGCAAGCCGAGGCGGGTATTGCGACACCATGGACATGCGGCCACACGGTGCGGCGCATCGCGCCACAATATAGACTGGCCCGCAATGATCGCAGGTCGCCTCATCGGTGTAGGAAGGCGGCCTTATGCCCTTTTTGCGCAGGTGTGCCACGTTCTCAGCGTACTCGATAGCGCGGCGTTCGTGCTCGGCCAGGTCTGCCGTCGGCCTTGCGACCGCGACAGTTGCGACTTCTGCGACAGTTGCCGCGCTTGCGGCCTTTTGCGTCGCCAGTGTCGCGGCTGTCGCTGTCGCAATCTGGGCAAGGCCGCCCTTGCGGATCAGATGCGAAAGGGTCATACCGCACCCCCTTCGAGCAGTGCCGGGTTGACGTGAATTTCCTTGCGCCGTCCTTCCTGTACCAGCAGCACGCGCCCGGCCTCGTTCAGCTCCCGCAAGGCATCTTCGAGCACCGCCTTCTGGCGCAGGTGAACGGGTGTCACGTTGCGTTGCACCTCCCGCCGGGGAACGATGTTCGTTTTCTGTCTGCGGCAGTAGTCGAGCAGCCAGCTATCCAGCCGCGCCGCGTCGGCGAGTTCCTCCGGTAGCGCAAGCTCGCCAAAGAAACGCCGCGCCTCGTTCAAGTGCCACGCCGCGACGCGGCTTGCCGACTCGAATGCCTCCGCGCCGATAGTGCTGCCCGCGCCCTCGAAGACCTGGAACAGTACCGCGACCCGCGCCGCATTGTCGGCGGTTTTGCTGGCCACGTCGCGCACATCGTAGAGTTCGCCACCAAGGCCAAGCTCACTTTCAATGACATCATGGAAGGCCACCCATGCCGCCTTGGCATCCGTGGTTAGTGGCAGCAGGGGCGGGTTGAGTGTGCCATTTTCATCGACTGGTGCTGGCTGTTCCAGAATCGCGGCAATGCGCCGGTTGAACGCCGCCAGCGCGGGCCAGTTCGCAGGCGCTTCTGTAAACTGGCGAAGGCCTTGTGTCGATTCCGGCCATGCGACGAGAAAACGGGCGAGGAATCCAGTGCCGCGCGCCAGTCCGCCCGAACGGTCGAAGAAGGTGCGCAAGGTCGCCTCCTGCACCTGCAAGGCCACGGTCAGCCGGGCACCACGCACCGTGAAGGATTCCGTCGTGCGGCGGTCGATGGTGAGATGGCCGCCGTCCCACAGCATATTGAGCAGCGCCAGATTGCGCATGACAGAATCCTTGCCCATACCATGCGCACCAAATACGATCCCGGCCTCGGCGGAGACCACGCCGCCCGACGGCCAGTTTTTCGCCAGGCCATAGGCTAGCGCCTCCGGCGTTGCATCAGCATAGAGCAGGCGCGGCACACGCAGCAGTTCGGGCTTGTCATGTTCCAGATCGCGCAAGACCAGTTCCTTGTCGCCGGTCGGCTTGTTCTCCTTGGCGAGCTGGCGGATCTTCTCCTTGATGCCGACCCGCTTCGCCTCCCATGCCTCGGTGGCCGCCTTATGGTCTTTGAGTACGGGCTTTGCCAATTCCGCCTGCGTCTCCTCGTACTCGCGGATCGCCCTAGTAAAGAAGCCGTCGCAGGTGGATTTGCGCTCGCCGGAGTCGGCGATGGTGAGCAGGAACAGGCTTACCGGACCAGCAAGTTTTTCGGCCCGCTTCGCATCGGCGTGCGCCTGAATCGCCAACGACAGCGCGGCCAGCGCGCTGGATGCCACCAACGGCACGGGCGCCTTAGTGAAACCTTGCACCTCTTCCACCGCTGCGCGGATTGCGTCCGGCAAAGCGTCCAGCGGGTAAGGCTCCGGCTCCACCTTTGCTGCCAACGGCTGCAGCTCGGGCCAGAGTCCACCCGCTGCGGCATTCTCGGGAACGCCACCACCGGGCGAGGTTGCGTTGTTGATCGCGTTGCGCACCGCATCCATGCCAAGCACCGCCGCCATGTCGTTGAAGTCGGTCGCGCCCGATTGTCGGTCGGGGCCGAAGCTCGGCACGGCCAGCAATCCGCCAACCGTTTGCGCCGCCTCCCCGGCCTTCTTCAGACCGGGATTGCCTTGGGTGTCTGCGTCGTCATCCGCACAGACTATCAGCGGCAGGGTGGGAAAGCGTGCGCGCATCGCCTGCGCCACGGCTTTTAGGTTCCCGGCATTGAACGCCACGACCACGGGGTAGCCGGTCGCTTGGTGGATGATCGCGCCGGTTGCAAAGCCTTCGGCGATGCACAAGGCTGCCGCGCCTCGGGTGTCGCCAATGCTGAAATAACAGCCCGCCACGCACCCGCCGGTCAGGAACCGCTTATCGCCGTGCGGGCCGATGAATTGCAAGGAACGCAGCTCGCCGCCGTCGCGCATCGGGATCAGTAGCGCGCCGTTGTGCAGGCGCGCACCGTGGACCTCGATGCCCTTGCGCACAAGGTAGGAATGATTGGCGGGCGCGGGCGCCGCCCCATTCCAGATTGCCGCAGCCTTCGCGGCGGCTTCGGCCTGCCGTGCCTTGCGCTCGGCATCAAGTTGCGCCTCCGCCTCTGCCACATGGCGCCTGAAGGCTTCCCGTTCTATTGTCGAAAACGGTCGGTCGCGCTTCGGCTGCCAGTTTTCGGAGAGACCCGAAGACCAGTCGCCGAAGCAACCGCCTAGGCCGTCGTCGAACAGCTTGCACCAGCCCGCCGTATTGCCGTTGCGCTTGCCGACGCCGGGGAAGCGGTGCAGCTTGCCAGGTTCGATCACGTCAGGCGGCTCCAGCCCGGCGGCGCTCATCGCGTCCCGAAATTGGCAGATCGCATTATTCATCGCGCGACCCTCCAATGCGGTTGATCCAATCCGCCAATCCGAGCGGAAACCAGCCCCATAGAGCCAGGGTCACGATGGCCGCTTTCACGCGGGAAACGATGCCGGTAGAATGACGCCTGCTAGTAGTCTTCGGGGTCGCCTGGTGCCCGCCAGCACGGCCCTTTGTTTTTCTAGTCATGATGGCCGCCCCCGTTACCGCGCCGCCTTGCGGCTGGCCTCGATGCGTTTCGCTAGCCAGCCATTCACCTCCGCCTCGATCCAGCCGACGGCACGGCCGCCAAGCGAAACGGGCGCCGGGAAGCTGCCTTCCGCGATGCGCAGATAGATGGTGGAACGGGAAAGCCCGGTGCGGGCCTTGACGGTAGGAAGTCTCAGTACGGTGTATGTCATCTTCAAACCTCGCTAAACGACTTGGGGACTGTCGGGAAGCAAGATAGGTGGGCGATTTGGGCGACAAAAGAGTGGGCGGCGCTTCCAGACGTCACACGAAAGATACGGCAAAACAATTGGATAGGAGATTGTTCGCGTGCGTTGTTGGGCTTACATACCTACGCGAGAGATCGTGCTGGCGAGCGGTAAATCAGCGGGTTACGGGCGGGTGTGTTGGGCGAAAACATTCCGCCCAACTTTCTTACTTCTTCATCTGTTTGCGGATAGTTTCCATATCACGTCCTTGGGCGATCTCCAGCTTGGCGATCTGCTGTGAGCACCAAACGTCGGACATGTTCGGGCGCTTCTTCTTCAGTGCGCGGTACTCCTTGCGCCATTGCTCGCGCATGGCTTCGGTTTCCAACTTGCGCACCTCGCGCCGGGCCGTGCTGGGGGTATAGCGCGTGTCGCCCGTGGTGGCCGCGTCTACTAACTGGCGTATCAGAATCAGGTCGAGAATGTAACGTCCATCCTGAAACCGGATCGCCTCTGCCAGAGGCATCACGCTTGAGTCTGCTACCAAGACTGGATCGCCGTCACAGCGCAGGCAAAGCATCTGAGTGCGCTTGTCTCCAACGGCCATACCTATTTGCAACAGGCTGTCGTTGTTTAGATGCGTGCCGTTGAACCGAAGGGAAAGATCGGCGGCTATGAAGTGGGCAATGGCAGCGGCGTCTACCTGCCACTGTTCAAGGTGACTGACCGGCACAGGCACCCGGTTTATATCGCTGCGCTTATCGCAAATGACGAATGCCTCAGGGCCCCGCGTTGTGTCGGCCAGAACATGCGCGGGCATGACGCATTCCCGCTCGCAGCCGGAACACACCACGCGGGTGGCTGGGCGGCCCTTCGTCAGAAACCTTTGTGACTTCATCGCCGCGACAGCGACGTCGGGCCACGCGCTCAACTCCTGGGCACTGATAAGAATGGCCCCGCCACGATGAGCACCGATGCGGTCAAGCAATTCGACCAGAACGGCCTCGGGTGTCATACCCCACCGGGCACAAGTGCCTCAGCCGCTTCTGCCATTTCGGTTTCCGCCTCCAGTTCCTTGGGCTCGATCCCAGAGGCCTCCAGCATGTCCCGCAGCTTCAGATCCACCTCATCATACTTGAGCGAGCAGGAATTGGGGTGACCGATACGGATGGTGACCGAAACGGCGGGCTTGTCGGGGTCCACCACCAGCGAGGCGGCGAGTTCCACCTGGGTGACGTTGTACAGGCGGAGTTGAACGGCCTTGCCAATGGTATCTAACAGCGTATAGACGGCATCTGGGTCTTGCGAGGCATCCGCCTCCAACGTGATGCGCTCGCCCTTGTTTATGCGGGAGGAGAGACGCAGCTTCTTGACTGCCACGTTTTCGATGCCGCTACCCACGGCGTAGCTGAAATTGAAACTCTTCTGGCTTAGCGGGCTCAGGTCATAGACGCGCTCGTCCTTCGGATCGGGCGGCAGTTCGTCCAATTTGAGAATCGCTGTCGCGAACATGCCTTGCAGTGCCTCCACCGCTTTGCGGGCACCACGAAAGTTCAGATCCAGCGAGCCTTCCTTCTGCGAGTAGACGTAGACCACCTCGAAGGCGGGGTTGTGCGGACGCGGGTCGAACTTGCCGTCCACCCACTCGATGCTATGCTGGGAGTGATCTTCCGGATAGCAGAAGAAGTAATCCCGGTCGCCGCGCCGGTAGGGCTCTACCACACAGTTCTTGCCCCGGCCCTCCGTGTGGTGGAAATAGTTGCTGATCTGGCGGGCGAGCTGATGGATGCTGGCCTCGTCCACTGCCGCCGGCCGGTGCAGGAGGTTCTTACGCTTGCGCCAGTAGCTCAGGGTGTCGGCATGGTAGAAGCGGGTCGCCCCCTTCCAAAAATCCTTGTGGTCCAGAAAGGTGGCCATTGCACGCTCGAAGTAGCCCGGCAGCGCCGATAGCTGTTCCACCAGTTGGGTGATCGCCTCCGGGTCTTCGCGCAACTGCCAGCGGGCCTCGTCCAGGATCGCCAGAAACCCCTTTTCGCAACACAGGGCGAAGACGTCCCGTAACTCCGCGTCCATCTTGTTGCGCGGGCTGTCCGGCAGGGCCAGCCACGCATCGAACAGAGCATCCGGCTTTCCCTCCTTCATGGCCGCGAAGTCCAGTTCCCCGAACACCTCACGCCCCTGAAAGTAACGGGCGAGCAGGGCGTTAGGCATCTGCCGGAAGAAATCCTTGGTGGAATAGTGCTGGGTCACAGGGCCCCTCCTAGTGGATGGGTTACGGTTTCCCATGGGATTATGCCGGACTCTACTGTATATTGCAGTACATTCTCAGCATGCTCACTGAGAGGGGAGCAATGGCTACCGCCAAGACCACCACGCTGACCTTTCGCATCGAGCCCGGCCTGAAAGAAGCTCTGCGCGCGGCGGCCGCCCGCGAGCACCGTTCCATCGTCAATATGGTGGAGGTGTTGATTCGGGATTATTGCGGGCGGCGTGGTATCCCTATCGACGAGCCGATATCAAAGGTTGGAGCAGAAAAGAAGTAAGCATGAACAGCAACGATAATAGCAAGGAGCGGACAGTGGCAGCGGCCAGAAAGAAGGGCGAACATCTGTGAACACTCAGACACATGAAGAGCTGAAAGGAAAGATCTGGGAGATTGCGAACCGGCTCCGGGGACCGTACCGCCCACCTCAATATCGCCTAGTGATGCTGCCCATGGTCGTCTTGCGGCGGCTCGATTGTGTCCTGGAGCCGACCAAGGACGCCGTTCTTAAGCAACTGGAGAAGCTGAAAGCCCAAAAGATGCCCGAAGCGGCCACGGAGCGCCTGCTTGGCAAGGCCGCCGATCCGAACCGCAAGCATCCGCTCTACAACACGAGCCCCTACACCTTTGCCCGGCTGCTCGGCGACGCCGAGAACATCGCGCCGAATCTTGTCGCCTACATCAACGCCTTTTCGCCGACTACGCGTCGCATCTTCGAGCGCTTCAAGTTCGCCGACCAGATCGAGAAACTGGACGCCAGCAACCGCCTCTTCACCATCGTCAAGGCGATGGCCGAAGTCGATCTGCACCCAGACAGGATCGACAACCTCCAGATGGGCTACCTGTTCGAGCATCTGATCATGCGATTCAACGAACAAGCCAACGAGGAAGCGGGGGACCACTTCACACCGCGCGAGGTCATCCGCCTGATGGCCAACCTGATCTACACCGGCGAGCAGGACGTCTACAAACCCGGCATCTTCCGCACCATCTACGACCCAGCCTGCGGCACTGGCGGCATGCTCTCCGAATCCGAGAAGCTGATCCTCTCCCAGAACGAGCGCGCGCAACTTGCCCTCCACGGCCAGGAGTACAACGACGAGTCCTGGGCCATCTGCTGCTCGGACATGCTGATCAAGGACGAAGACACCGCGAACATCGTTCTCGGCGACACCCTCGGCGACGGCAAGACCCGGGACGGTTTTGAGGGAAAGAGATTCCATTACCTGATGGCCAATCCACCCTTTGGCGTTGAGTGGAAGGACCAGAAAGACGCCGTGGAGCGCGAGCACAAGACCATGGGCTTCGCCGGCCGCTTCGGTGCCGGGTTGCCGGCCATCAACGATGGCTCGCTGCTGTTCCTGCAGCACATGATTGCCAAGATGCACCACTATGCTGAGGGAGACGAGGACCAGCCGGGCTCCAAAATCGCCGTCGTCTTCAATGGCTCGCCGTTATTTTCCGGCGATGCCGGATCGGGGCCGTCCAACATCCGCCGCTGGATCATCGAGAATGACTGGCTCGACGCCATCGTCGCAATGCCCGACCAGCTCTTCTACAACACCGGCATCTTCACCTACGTCTGGCTGGTCACAAACCGCAAGCTGCCGGAGCGGCGCGGCAAGGTGCATCTCATCGACGGCACACGCTTCTTCCAGAAGATGAAGAAGAGCCTCAACAACAAGCGCAACGAGATCACCGAGGACCAGATCCGCTTTCTTACCCGCGTTTACGGCAACTACCAGGACGGCGAGACGGCGGAAGTCCAGATTAACGGAGACACAAAAGTCCGTGTCATCTCCCGCATCTTCGAAAACCGGGAGTTCGGCTTCCTCAAGGTGACTGTCGAGCGCCCCTTGCGCATGAACTTCGAGGCGACGCCGGAGCGCATCGCCAGGCTTGATGATCAGACTGCCTTCGCTAACCTGGCGACATCAAAAAAGCGCAAGGATGCGGCGGCGGCCGCACGCGAGATCGAGGAGGGACAGAAGCAGCAAAATACCATCCGCGATCTGCTCGCAACACTCGAAGGCAATGGCCGCTACATGGACAGGGAGGTTTTCGAGACTGACCTCTTGAAGGCTGCGAAGGGCACCCGACTGAAGATCCCGGCTGCAATCAAGAAGGCAATCTTCGTAGCACTCGGCGAGCGCGACCCGGCCGCCGAAATTTGCCGCGACGGCAAGGGCCAACCTGAGCCCGATAGCGAACTGCGGGACACCGAGAACATCCCGTTGCCGGCCGGCACAGCGCTGCCCCTGCCGATAGAGTTCGGGCCTGACAAGCCCAACGGCCGGCTGGTCGAGGCCTTCCGCGACGAGATCAACGCCTA
Source organism: Pseudomonadota bacterium (assembly GCA_021795795.1). The sequence goes on from JAJYPA010000079.1 coordinate 13,273, forward strand.
CATTGCGCGCGAGGTGCTGCCACATGTGCCCGATGCCTGGGTTGACTACGACAAGACCAAGGTGGGCTACGAAATCCCCATCAATCGACATTTCTACGTCTACAAACCCCCGCGCCCGCTGGATGAGATCGAGGCAGACATTACGAAGCTCGAAGGGGAGATCGCTGGACTGCTGAAGGGGTTGGTAGCATGAGCACGCCCGAGCTGCTCGCCGCCTACGACCCTCCCGCTGAATGGAAACGTGTTCGCCTTCGGTGGCTTTCTAGGCGCTATGCAGGAGGAACACCGGACACCAAAAACTCTGAGTACTGGGACCGCGGGCAGATTCCTTGGTTGAACTCTGGAGCGGTGAACCAAGGCACTATCACTGAGCCATCCGACTACATCACCGAACTTGCCTTGAAAGAATCCAGCGCGAAGTGGATTCCCCGAGGCGCATTAGTTATGGCTTTGGCCGGGCAAGGGAAGACAAAGGCAACTGTCGGATACCTAAATATTCGAGCCACGGGCAATCAGTCACTTGCAGCGATAGTTCCGGAGAAGATCGACGGGAAATACCTTTATTGGTGGCTCAGCAGTCAGTATCTCCCGCTCCGCAACCTCTCTAGCCAAGACGGGCGCGATGGTTTGAACTTGGAGATGATCGGCAGCATTGTATGTCCGATTCCCCCGCTCGACACCCAGAAGCGGATTGCGCGGTTCCTGGATGAGAAGACGGCGCAGATCGACGGGCTGACTGAGAAGAAGCACGCGCTGCTGAACCGGCTGGCCGAAAAGCGCCAGGCCCTCATAACCCGCGCCGTCACCAAGGGTCTCAACCCCGACGCCGCCATGAAACCCTCTGGCATCGACTGGCTCGGCGACATCCCCGCGCATTGGGAGGTGAAGCGCCTGAGCAGCTTTTGCGATTTTCAATCTGGTAAGGCCCATGAGCCGTTTATCGAACCGGACGGCGTGTTCGTGTGCGTCAATGCGCGGTTTATTTCGACGGATGGTTTTGCAGAGAAGAGATGCACCGAGAATCTGACACCGGCAAGGCTAGGAGACATTCTGATGGTCATGAGCGACCTCCCGAATGGCAGAGCCCTCGCCCGGTCTTTCTTGGTCGATGACCGAGCACAATACGCTGTCAACCAACGAGTGTGCCGAATTAGGCCACAAAGAGGTCTCCCAGCCTATTACAGCTACCAGCTGAATCGAAATCCGCAGCTACTGGCATATGATGATGGAAAAGAACAAACACATTTGCCTAATTCTGCGTTTAAGCTGGTGCAGCTTCTCCAGCCTCCGGAAGAAGAACAACAGAATATTGTTACATACTTGGACGAAGTTGTTTCCATGCTACGGGCAACAGCGAAACATGTTGAGACCAGCGTAAATCGTCTTCGCGAGTACCGTTCCGCCCTAGTCACAATTGCTGTCACTGGACAGATCGCGGAACTCCGATGACCCTCGATGCCTCAACCTATTTCGGGCATCTCAAGGCCTATGTGAATGACCGCTACGTGATACACGACGGCACCGGAGAAGAAGTCGTTCTCCGGGAAAAGTACTTTCCGGCAATCGGAATGCGAGCCAAGACACGTAAGATACGCCTGCTGCTGTCAGGACCTGGACTCGCCTTCAAGCTGGACCATGACCAGGTCGAGCTGCAGCGGAAAAAGAGCAAGCCGGCGCTCTTCCACTTCCTCGACGACACGGCAAAGCCTTGGTCGAAGCGCTGCGATTTCGTGGTCTTCTATGTCAATGGCCGCGCTTTCTACGCCGATTGCATCGAATTCAAATCTAAAAGCCTGACCGCCGAGAAGATTGTCCCGCAACTCAGGGCCGGGATGTGCTGGGTTCACAGCCTGAAACGGACCATAGAGCACTATACGGGCGACAAGCGACGCATCCGGGTGCGCAAGTTTGTATTCGCCGAGAACGAGAATCCCGATGCGTATCTCGACCCAAATCGTCAACTCAAAGCCGATCCTTCCATTCGCTTCTATCACTTTGATGAGGTGAACGGTCAGCTAATCTCCGACCTACAGAACACCTCGATGCAGGAGATGTGAACTATGCCTGGCCACACCGAACGGGATTTCGAGACAGCAATCGAGGCCGGGTTGACTGGCTCCGGAGGATACGAGAAGCGAGACCCGAGCGCCTATAACGAAGCGCTAGCGCTCTTCCCAGAGGATGTGGCCACCTTTCTCAAGGACAGCCAAGCTACCAAGTGCATGGCGCTGGAGGCGCTGCTCGGGCCGAAGACGACCGCAACCGTTCTGGACAGCCTGTCGAAGGAACTTGAGTTCAAGGGCACGCTCCATGTCCTGCGGCACGGCTTCAAGTGCTACGGCAAGACGTTCCGCATGGCTTGGTTCCGACCCAACACCCGCATGAACCCGCAGGCGGCCGAGAACTACGCCAAAAACCGGCTGACCATCACCCGCCAGGTCGCCTTCAACTCGCTAATGAAGAAGGCCGATGGCAAGAACCGGCGCTGCATCATCGACGTGATCCTCGCCGTCAACGGCATCCCCGTCGTCACTGCCGAGCTCAAGAACCCACTCACCGGACAGCGCGTGGCCGATGCAATGCGCCAGTACAAGACCGACCGGGACGAGCGCGATCTGCTCTTCGCGTTCAAGAGGCGCGCCTTGGTCCATTTTGCTGTGGACCCGGACGAGGTATGGATGACCACCCGGCTTAAAGGCAAGGAGACCCATTTCCTGCCCTTCAACCGGGGCAACAACCACGGTGCAGGCAATCCGCCCGTGGAAGACAATTGGAAGACCCATTATCTCTGGGATGAGGTGCTGCAGGCCGACAGCTTGCTGGAGATCCTGCAACGCTTCATGCACCTGGAAGTTAAGGAAAAGCAGGTCAAGACCGGTAAGGGCGTGCGCACGGTACGGAAGGAGACGATGATCTTTCCGCGCTACCATCAGCTCGACGCGGTGCGGAAGCTTGTCGCGCACGCTCGGGCGCATGGTTCGGGCCGGAATTATCTGATCCAGCACTCGGCCGGCTCTGGCAAATCAAACTCCATCGCCTGGCTAGCGCACCGGCTGGCCAGCCTGCACGACGGGCGGGACGAAAAAGTATTTAACTCCGTCATCGTCGTTACCGACCGGCGCGTCCTCGATCAGCAATTGCAGGCCACCATCTACCAGTTCGAGCACAAGACCGGCGTGGTCGAGAAGATCGATGAGGACACCCAGCAGCTCGCCCGCGCCCTGTCCCAAGGCACGCCCATTGTCATAACGACCATCCAGAAATTTCCCTTCATCTCGCAGGCGCTCTCGACACTGGAGAAGAAGGGCGGTGACGTGAAGATTACCACGGAGAGCAAGCGCTTCGCGGTCATCGTCGATGAAGCGCACTCGTCCCAGAGCGGCGAGACCGCGACGGCGCTGAGGGGCATGTTGAACAAACACGGGATTGAAGCGGCCATCGCCGCGCAGATGTCCGAGGAGGAGGACGACGATCTTTCGGGCGAAGTCAAGGCGGCGGTGCTGCGCGATGCGCTCAAGCGCGCCCGGCAGCCGAACTTGAGCTTTTTCGCTTTCACGGCCACGCCGAAATTCAAGACCAAGGCCCTGTTCGATGAGCCCGGCCCGTTGGGTGTATCGCCTTTCCACGAGTACACCATGCGCCAGGCCATTGAGGAAGGCTTTATCATGGACGTGCTCGCGAACTACACCACGTACAAACGCTTTTTCGGCCTGATCAAGCAGGTCGAAAATGATCCCGATGTACCGCGCAAGAAGGCGGCCAAGGCCCTCACGCGCTACCTGGAACTCCATCCGGTCAATATCGAGCAGGTTGTGTCAGTCATCGTCGAACATTTCCGGCTCTATGTGATGCACGAACTCGGCGGGAGGGCGAAGGCGATGGTGGTCACCGGCTCGCGCTTGGCTGCCGTGAAGTACAAGCTCGCCTTCGATCGCTATATCAAGGAGCAGGGCTATACCGGTATCCGTTCGCTGGTGGCGTTCTCAGGGACTGTCGAAGACCCGGAAGACCCCGGTTCATCCTATACCGAGGTGTCGATGAACAACGGGCTTGCCGAAAGCGAGCTACCAGAGGCCTTCGAGCGCGACGATTACCGGGTGCTGCTGGTCGCCGAGAAGTATCAGACCGGCTTTGATCAGCCCCTGTTGCAGACCATGTATGTGGTGAAGCGGCTGGCCGGTGTGCAGGCGGTGCAGACCCTATCCAGGCTCAATCGCATCGCGCCCGGCAAGTCGCGCACCTTTGTCCTCGATTTTGCCAACGAGGATGAGGACATCTACCAGGCGTTCAAGCCTTACTACCAGACGACGCCCGTCGGCGAGAACGCCGATCCGCAGCGCCTCTCGGAGCTGCAGCACCGCCTGCTGGAGTGGGCCATCTTCACGTCGGCTGATGTGACCGCCTTCGCTGAAGTCTGGTACAGGCCCAAGCGTGACCACTCGGCGCGTGATCATAGGGTGATGAACGCCGTGCTTGATGCCGTCGTGCAGCGCTTCCAGGAACGTGATGAAGCCGAATGGGAGGAGTTTCGCGGCCAGTTGACAGCCTATCGAAACCTCTACGGCTTTTTGTCGCAGATCATCCCTTATCAGGACAGCGAGCACGAACGGCTCTATACCTTTGTTCGGAACCTCTTGGCGAAGCTTCCAACACCGGGAGATGGAGAGGCCTTTGTGCTGGATGACGAAATTGCGTTGCGTTATTTCCGATTGCAGCAGATGACCGAGGGCTCCATCGATCTCACACAGGGGGAGGCATATCCCCTCAAAGGGCCGACCGATGTCGGCACCAGCTGCGTCAGGGACGAACCGGTTGCCCTTTCGAGCCTCATCGACACCCTCAACGAGCGATTCGGCACCGACTTCACCGAGGCGGATCAACTGTTCTTCGATCAGATTCGGGCTTCGGCAGAAAACGACGAGAACATCGCAGAGGCAGCCCGCGCCAACAACTACGCCAACTTCGCTGCCTACTTCGATCGCATGCTGGATGAACTGTTCATCGCTCGCATGGAGGGCAACGAGGAGATCTTCTCTCGGGTGATGACGGATACCGAATTTCGCTCAGCAGCCCATGAGCACCTAGCGCAGGAGATTTTCCGTCGGATACGAGAGCAAGAGCAACGCGCTGATTGATCCGTTGTACTGCTCTCAGGGCTAATCGACAGGGTTGGCGAAGTGGGCCGTCGGACCGCCCGTCATGCGCCTTGCTTGTTACGCAGCAAGCGGCGGCCGGGTTACAGCAGTGGCAACCTGACACACCGGGCAATGCTCCGACGGCCACGGCCACAAAACGGCCTTCACAACCTGCGCAATACCCTCGGTGCCCTCGTTCGGCTTGGGTTCTGTTCGTTGCCGCTTGCGCGGTGGCGCTGGCAGGCGCGGCTTGCGCCCAGCCTGCCGTGCCTCTGCACGGCGCTGCTTTCCTGCCCGTATAATTTGCGTGTGTAAATTGCCTCCGCTTGTTTTTGATCTTCCGCCCGCCCAGCGTGGCGCAGCGCGCGGGGCTTCAGTCGCGGGGCGGCGTCAGCTCCCCATACTCGCGCCACGCTTTCCGTCCCTCCCAAAGGGGCGCTCCCTAAACAATCCTTAAGGACGTGGACCAGGCCATATCTGCAGTGCAGCGTTAGCAAGCACCTCACCGCGCTTCGCAATCGCAGATTCATCCCACGCTTGGAGCGATATCAGGGGAATGTTGAGGCGTAGACTCGTGTTACCGATCAGCAGATCTCTCTTGCTCCCAAAGGCAAAGTTCTGCGCTTCGCGGTTCACGCTAAGGTTGAGAAGAGTGAGATTCCCAAGCGTCGGGATGGCTGCTTGTCGCTGCGCAATCATTTTTTGCCGTTCGTTTGGTTCTTCGCCCGTTAGTACCAAGAGTTCGATCTCCGATGCCTCATGGGAGGTCACACTGAAATTGTCGGCTAGCAGCCAATGAGCAAACCAAGAACGGGGCATGATGTGGTCCACATCAAGGTTGCTGAGATTCGGCGCGGTAGGCTCTTCGCTTCGGACAGTGGTCCGCAAGTACCCCTCCAACTCGGTCAAGATGGCTCTTATCTTCGGCGCGTCTAACCTGCCGGGGTAGAGGCTTGACGAGAGGCACGCGGTTCGGAACTCGGCGTCGTGCGGCCACCGGGACGCCTCTCCGGCCAGTCCACCAAGCACTTTGCGGAGCGAGTTGGGGGTTACGCCAGAGATATGGAGTTGGCGCAATGTGTTCAGGAATACGTTGTTGTAATTCTTGTAGGTCAGCCCACAGACAGCGCGACGAACCACGTACGACACAAGGTCACCAAGCATTTCGTTCTTGTCTTCGTCGGTGATGGGCGAAGCTGAAATCATCAATGCCAGGGGATGCAGCGTCGTAATGTCGTAGCCTGCAATCCGCCTACCAAATTTAGCGATTGGGCTTGAGTCCGTACCGCTGATTAACTCCCTGTAGTACTTCGCATATTCCGTGAGCGTGAGCAATTGTTTTTCGGCAGAAAGAGGCGGGTTGCCTGCGGTTGCGAATCGGCGGTACTCGTAATAAAGGCGGCCAAGATCGACTTCATTATGTAATTCCGCCTGTAGGGACGCATGAATTAACCACTCTAGCCGGGGTTTCTTGATTCGACCTCGCCTCTGTTCGATAGTCCAGTATTCGGTTTCAAATGGCGACCATAGTGTTTCGTAAAGAGATTCCGAGTCGGCACCATCGCGATCCGCGCGCATGAACAGGTAATTCCTGATTAGGTCTGTCGCATAGAGTTGTGCTCCACGCCCATTCAGCGTTTCGAATATTATTTGTGCATCGTCATCCTCTTCGAGCACGATGGACACGATTTTAAGATCGCGAAGGATGGCAAGTATGAGGGCTTCCGCGCGGGCCGCTACCTGATCCGGTTCGGTGGAAAGCCATGCGTCAAACCACCGAGTGAAGCACCATAGCGCCGCTAACGCAGGGGGATGATCAATGCCAATCCTCCGCAGTTCACCGGACTGTGTGAAATGTGCAGGAAACCGGCTGCGAAGTTCATCAAGGTTTCGCGCTTCCATGGAAAGCGTGAAACTCTGCCGGTCCCGGAAGGTTGGCCAAACCTTGAACTGTTCTACTGTCGGATTGCGCATAGTGTCGGGATTACCGTTCTTGACACACTCAATGACTATGGTCATCAATGTCGCTTGACCATTACGCTTCAAACTCAGCAACACTGATGCTAGGACGAACTGTAGTGTCGTTAAACGTTGTTGCCCATCGATAATGTGGAAAACATCAACCCCTTTGAGCCCTTCTCTGGGTTGAGGGTCCAGGACAACGGCACCAAGGAAATGCGGTGTCGCTTTTCCGCCGGAAAGGCGAGATTCAGCCTTCTCCCTGATGTCTTCCCAGAGTTGTTCCCATTGGTCTTCCAGTGTCCAGACGTAGGCCCGCTGATAGAAGGGGACGCAGTACTGACGGCGATCCTGAAAGACGTCTTTTATTGTTATGGTTTCCGACTTCATTTTCTCTGTCTCCCTGTTTCTGCGCCCCGAGCTACGCTTTCTTGTGTAACGGGATTACTTCCGCCCCAGCCTTGAGCTTGTCGAGATAATCTGCCCATTGCTGCATCATGGCCCGGCGTTCCTTGAGGAACTTGGTCCGGTTATAGGCTGTGCCGAGCGCATCCGGGACACGGTGGGCAAGCTGATGTTCGATGACGTCAGGCTTTACGTCCAATTCCTGATGCAAAATTGTCCGCGCCATGGCGCGAAAGCCGTGGCCTGTGATCTCGGTTTTGGTGTCGTAACCCATGCGCCGCAGGGCGGCGTTGACGGCGGCTTCGCTCATGGGCTTTTTTGGATCGCGCCCAGGAAAGACGAAGCGCCCGCACCCGGTGAGTGGGTGCAAATCTTGCAAGATGGCAACCGCCTGCGCCGCCAAGGGCACCAAGTGTTCGCTCTTGGTCTTGGTGACGGTGTAGCGCCACTCCGCCTTGTCGATGTCGAACTGGTCCCACTCGGCCTTGCGAAGCTCCCCAGGGCGCACAAAGAACAGCGGGGCGAGTTTCAAGGCACACTGCACCACAAACGTCCCCCGGAAGCCGTCGATGGCGCGTAGCAGTTCGCCGACCTTGTGTGGCTCGGTGATGGCGGCGAAGTGTTCATGTCGAGCCGGGGCCAGCGCCCCGCGAAGATCGCCGGACGGGTCGCGGTCGGCGCGCCCGGTGGCGACGGCGTAGCGGAATATCTGTCCGCAATTCTGGTGCGCGCGGTGCGCCGTGTCGATCGCGCCCCGGTCCTCGATGCGGCGGAGCACACCCAAGAGCGCGGACGGGGTGATTTCCTTTATCGGCTTCCCTCCGATCCAGGCGAAAACGTCCTTCTCTAAGCGCTGGATGATCTTGCTTGCGTGCGACGGTGCCCAATCCGGGGAATACCTGGCAAACCATTCTCGGGCCACCGTCTCGAAACTGCTGGCGTCGCTGTACTTTTGCGCCTTGCGGGCTTCGCTTGGATCTACACCCCCCGCCAACAAAGTTCGGGCATCGTCGCGCCGAGCACGGGCGTCCTTGAGGTTCACATCAGGATAGGCCCCCAAGGCCAAGAGCTTCTCCCGCCCCCGGATGCGGTATTTAAGCCGCCAGAGCTTTCCGCCGCTGGTGGCGACCAATAGGAATAGTCCTCCGGTATCGGCGAGCTTATAGGGCTTCTGGTGGGGCTTGGCGTTGCGGATCGCGGTGTCTGTCAGCGGCATTTGGGGGTATCGTCCTTGGGCGAGACGCCATGTACCCCCAAATATACCCCCATAAACCCCCGGATGCTACCGGATAACCTCGGGCAGCGCGGGACAAAAAAGAGCCGGAAGCCTTTTCTTTCCCAGGGTTCCCGGCCCTTCTCGGATGTTTCTGGATGGGAAAATGGTGGAGCGGAGGAGGATCGAACTCCCGACCTTCGCATTGCGAACGCGACGCTCTCCCAGCTGAGCTACCGCCCCAGTGTGCGGCATTGTAAAGGAG
>JAJYPA010000559.1 GCA_021795795.1 Pseudomonadota bacterium
ATGAATACAGCGGATTAAGGCCGTCGCGTTTCGAAAAGCACTTCAGGGTATTGTTTTGCTGGCCCATTGAGTAGCACCTCCGGTCGGCCCTTCAGGTGCCGGTCGAAGAACGCCAGCGAGTAGGCACTGGTGATGCCGTGCGCCAGCCGTCCATCAATCGGCCCGGTGACCCCCAGCCAGGAGGTGAGCGGGGAGAAGAAGGGGGCGTCGGAGAAGTCTATATGGAACATTCCGGGCACCTGTACGAAGTAGCCATCTCCTGGCAGGCTCTCGAACACTGCCCGCATGGTGGTCAGAGTTTCGTCGATGTCTGCCTGTGACCAACCCTCGAGCTGCATTGTCTTGGCATCCCGGGTGAGCCACATGGTCGGCTGCTTTAGGCCTGCCCGGACCACGTCCGAGGGCATCCAGACATCCATCACCAAGCAGGCCCGAAAACGTGGCTCCAACCGGCAAGCTTCAGCACTGACTTCACCGCCCAGCGATAGCCCGAAGATGCCGACACGCTGTAGGTCCAGCCGCCTAGTCAAGATGCCGTTCGGGTCAGACTGGTTCAAGGTGCCGAGTTGATTCAGCGTGAAGATGGCATCTTGCGCGAGATACGGAATCTTGCCGTCCACAAATTTTCGGTCGAGCATGCGGGTATCGAAGGTCGCCCTGCGCCCATCCGGGAAGACCACCCCACTGGCGGCGTAAGGGTGATCGATGGCTGCAACGATGTAGCCGTGCGACACAAGCTCCTCAACGAGCCAGGTATTCTCCTGGCGAAAGCCGCCGCGCCCATGCGAACAAATCAGCACGGGGAAGCGGGACCTGCCATTCGCCACAGGCGCGGACTCGATGGCGTTGATGGTGATATATTTCAAGGGTCCGAAGATGAACTCCGGCAAATGCAGCAGGCGAGCCAACGGCGCAAGGGCGCCGGGATTCCGCACGTAGCGAGCACGCGGCAATGACGGGTCTACCTTGGCTGGATACCAGATCTGCACCATCAGTTCACGACGGTCATTCGGATCGCCAGTGAATACCTCCGGGCGACTCGGGTCCTCCCAGTGATAGGTCAGCGTGCCGATCCCGTAGGGTCCGCTCGGCTTCGGGAAGCGAAACATGGGGAAAGTCACCCGTCTAACCCATCCGCCAGTGCGATGTCCGCAGCATCCGGCGGTCACGTTGTACCGTGTACCCGACTCCCGGCCTCGTCACGGTCCTATTCCTGGAGTTGACGATTGGCACCATCGCGGTCACGGAGGTCGCGCAGGGGCAGGAAAGTGTGTTTGACATATTTAATTTATTCATATTATTTGAGCTGTTCCCATACACGTCCCGCATCCAGATATTGCCTCATGAAGTCTATCTTTCCTTCCTGATTGATGTGATACACAACGCATTGTGCAGCCCTGTATTTTTTGCCCAAGAAACTATCCGGGCTTTTCGACCAGGGCCATTTTTGTTCGTTGCCGAATTTGATCAGTTCTTCGCTCACTGTACCAATATTCCAGTATTCGAAGACACCCCAATCCTTGGTGGCGGCATTCGTTATAATGATAGGTTTTTTCTGATCGGCTGATCCGGCCTTGAGCCAAGGAATGACTTCGCCCTTGCCGGAGGCTTTGACCGGCGCTTCCGCCAAGATGACTTCGGACTCAAACTCATGCGCCCACCCCATGATGAGGACTTCCACGATCTGATCGCCGAACGCTACGAGCGGGTTTCTACATAATGACCAGCAATCTCGACTTTCCCGAGTGGGGAGACGTCTTCCCAGCCAACCGCATGCTCGGGGTGGCCACGTTGGATCGGCTACGTCACGGCGCCTATCGACTGATCCTGGAAGGCGATAGTTTTCGCGCCCCCAGGCCACTCCCGGAACCCCCCAAAAACACCATTGCGAAAGGAGCCAAAAACACCCATTCTTGACACCGTTCGAGACCCCATTTCAGACACTTTGGAATGGCGCCATTACGCCGCACATCGGTGGCGCCATATTGCCGGTCAGTGACATTGCCTTTGAGCATCTTGTTGTAGCACATCATTCCCCATTCGATATCGTCCGTGATCTGCGTCTCAGCGGTGGCAATATCTCCCGATGTAATTGCCCAAATGAAAGTGGAGAAGGGGGTGGCCTTTGATCCCGGCTTTAGTGCTTCGTCGTTAAGATCGATCGGCCTTATGGTTTTGAACTCTAGGTTGCTTGATTCCATGATACATTCCTTTTTAACCGAATCACTTGGATGGTGTTTCTTGAGAGCCATCATTGCATTGGCTGTCTGATGATGGTTTTCCATTTCGATGGGTCAGCTTTACGAATATCGCTCAAGTAAATTTCATGATGCTTTCCAGTTAGCCGACTTCTGGATTCAACGAACTGATGCACCTTTTCAATCGTTGGCCCTTCTTCGGAGAACGGGCCGATATGCAGTGTTTGCGCGCACCTGCCTTCCGAAAAGGCTTCCAGACGTAGCTTGGAAATAGCCGTTGGGTTCTTTTTCTTTTTCACATCGGCAATAGCACTGTCGATCATTCCCGGTGTAACAAAGGAGGGCTGCATAATCATCATTGTCCATTTCCAGTTGGACTTGTCAGTGGTTGTAAACTTCGACATATCGTCAGCCCACCATAGACCTTCCAAGGGCATGACTCCATAGTCAATTGCCGACGCCCCCTTCTTGACCATGAACTTCACGGCATAGGAAACCATGAACAGAACCTCAACGGCATCGGAGTATGCTTGCGATGCGTTGGGGTCGCCCTCACCATCCACCATTAAGTAGTTCATCGTTGGGACATCCACCTGAACCACCTCTTTAGCGGAGGATTGATAGAGGTGTTCCATCTCTTTCTTAAGATCAACTTTTCCCACGGGCACTCCTCCTGACGATGCCTGACGCCAAACACGAGGCTATTCCACCAGCCCGACTTACTGCCTCTGATATCCAGCCAACACCACAGATGGAATGATGATCAACCACGCAAAAAGATACATTAGGTCTATCGGGAAAGCCAGGATACTTATCTTTTCCACGAATTCCATTAGCAACAAGTCCATTGCCATCGTGAAAACAAGGGATGTTGCTCCCACCTGCAGGGACCTTCTGGCATTTAGACAGATAGAGGCCCTTCGGAGCACAACCCTTGTAGCCAGGAAGAATGATGTGAAACTGCAAAATGGGACGGTCAGTATTGCCAATGCTGGAGGCAGCCTTTGTATCATCGCAGTATAATCTGATTCCATTAAGACGTTGAATATTTTGAAGTAGGCAAGGAAAGCAGCGCTTCCCAATATCCAAAGCCCGATGTATCCGATTACAGGAATGAGAATGAAGATGTTTCTATCTTTCATAATCAGGGGACCCCTCTCCCAGCAGCCACACGAAGGCGTTCTTAACAAACAACGCACCATTTGCAGTTGCGGGTTCGCCGTGGGCGATCAGCACGCGTTCAATCGGCCAGGCGAGAATATGTTCCAGCGCCGTGCGCGCTGCACGGCGATTGATGAAGCTGGCGCGCCACTCTCTCGGTGCGCCAGGGTTTGGCGCACTGATTCCGTCAAGGCGCGCGATCAGCCCACGCCAACCTTTAAACCAGTCGCACGGCAGGTTTTGAATCAAATCGGCAAAGATAACGGTGCGGCTAGCATGATGAAAAAAAAACGACTTCCGTCATCGCAAAGCTACCGCGAACAAGAACCTGGTCCAAGTTTGCTGCCCAATCCGGGGCAGGCGCATTACCAATATCCGCGTCGAAGGCGAGATCTTTTCGCCGTTTGCGCAATCCCGGAGAGGCGTAGAGGCGCGCTTCGGGATAAGCGGACTTCCATTCCCCGAGAAAAAGATGATGCAACTTATTGGGCGAGACGAGGTGGCGAACGGGTCCCATGGCGTTGATCTCGCTTTTTAATGCGAGAGAAAGTGCTATGGGCGACCAGACGAACAGACCGCCATCTGACAACCTGATCACTGCCATGCGAGTCGGATAGGAAAAGCCTGCGAAGAAAGGCACCACCGGACCTTCTGCCACCCAGATATCCGGTCCGAATTCAAGTAATAGCGCACTCATTTTTACACCATTATCACTACTGTCCGGAGATTTAACCAAGACCCAATGCATCATTCGGGTCTTAATTTTCTATCATGTTCTTGTGGAGTCCTTGGGTAAAAGATCATCGTCGATCTGCTTCGCCCTGATGGCAGCCGGGCGGGCACTGACCCGTGACCAATAATGCTCAAAGCCTGAACGTCTTTCTATCGTGCCGAATTGCATACCAAATCCTAACTGTGCGCCTACGTACACATCGGCAGCCGTAAATTTGTCGCCAAGCAGATATTCACCCTGTTCTACGGCATCTTCGAGCACATCCATTACTGCCGCATAAGTGCCATAACCCATCATAATCTCGCGTTCGGGTGGCACGACAAAGCCTAGCGCCTTGTTACTGACTGCAGCCTCCAACGGCCCTGCAGCAAAGAACAGGTAGCGGTAGTACGGACCTCGCAATCGATCATCAAGAGCAGGTGCCATCCCCATCTGGGGGAAGGCATCCGCAAGATAGGCGCAGATGGCCGCTGCTTCCGTCACCACGGTCTGCCCATACTGGATAGCGGGAACCTTGCCCATGGGGTTGATAGCCAGATACTCTGGGGCCTTCATCGTCGTGCCATAGTCGAGCAGCACCGTCTGATAAGGCACGCCCAATTCTTCGAGCATCCAGCGCACGATGCGGCCCCGCGACATGGGGTTGGTATAAAAGGTTAAGCCGTCGTTGCGCATGGTTTCGTGCTCCGTTCGCTGGGGATGGTATATGTGGTGTCCGGTTCATAAGCAGAAATAAAAATCCGGCATCTCTCTCGTCTCGGCAAATCAGAGTCGGGGTACCTTTACGGTCCAAGACACCGCGAGGCCGTCAATGTCTGCAAACAGTCTTTTGCTGCCCAAACGACTTGTCATCCGCAGTCTCCGCCGGTACCCCGTCAGAATACCGTTGCTCAGCCTTGTCGTCGAGAAAGTATTGCGATCGGCGTCACCCCAGCTCAACATCGTCGCGGCCCGGGCCAGTCTTCTTGGCTTCCCGTTCTTGCTTCTGCTTCTCCCGCTCTGCCTTCTGCTTCTCTTGCGCCCTCTGCCGCTGCCGCTCCAGAAGTTGCTCGTGCCAGTACCGCTGGAAGCCGGTGTTCGCTTCCGGGGCGGGCTTCATCCCGGCATCCAGGGCGTCCTCCAGGGCTTTGCCAGGAATCCGGACC
>JAJYPA010000560.1 GCA_021795795.1 Pseudomonadota bacterium
TTCCAGGACAAGTGCCTCGCCAAGATCGCAGCATTGCGTACGGAAGGCATGACGCTCATCTTGGTTTCCCATAGCCCTGAGCAGGTCAATAAGTTCTGTGACCAGTTCGTTCGCTTGGAGCACGGGATGGTGTTGGAGCAGGGGGTTATCTCCAAGGTGCAGGAAGAGGACGCCCCTCATGGATTGGGCAATCCTACCAAGCGAGCTTATTATTAACATTTTTCAAGGGCACAGTAGGCAAAGCATGGATGATTCCTTACGAGAATTCCGATGGACTTGTGGATTCTACCAGCCGGGGATCTGCGAAACAGGCAAGCCGCGTCATGCAAAATGACTTCTATTATCGTTTTGAACAGCATTTCCGGGGAAGTCGGGAAGAGATCAAACGTCGCCAATCCGTATATCTGCCCATCCTCGAACCTCTGAAAACCATACATTCCCCGTCGCTTGCTCTTGATCTCGGCTGCGGCCGTGGTGAATGGCTGGAGTTGATGACGGAAAACGGCTTTTCTGCTCAGGGTATCGACCTGGACGATGCCATGCTCCAGTTTTGCGCGGAGCAAGGTTTCGCCGTCCGCAAATCCGATGCCCTGGACTATCTCCGAAGCGTTCCCGATGCCACATTGTCAGTGGTGACCGGTTTTCATATCGCCGAACACTTGCCATTCGAAACATTGCAAAGCCTGATCGTGGAGGCGCTCCGCGCACTGGTTCCGGCGGGAATTCTGATCTTGGAAACCCCGAACCCGGAAAACCTCATGGTCGGCGCCTGTAATTTCTATATCGATCCCACACATCGCGCACCCCTGCCCACCCACCTGTTGGCATACCTTGGGGAAGATGCAGGTTTCAAACGGATAAAAATCCTGCGCCTCAATCAACCTCCGCAAGAATGGTACTCCACGGCAGCAGAGTTCCCCTCCCTGTCCCGCGTGATTTTCGGAGTGGGTCCGGACTATGCTATTGTGGCGCAAAAAGATGTTGCGCCGGAGACACTGGCCGCGTTCTCCTGGTTTGCAGAGAAGGAAGATGGATCGAACTCGTTAGGCGGGCGGATCAACGAGTTCGATGCAGAGTTGCTAGCGATTCAACAGGAAACCCAGCGCGTACAAGGCGAGCAGATGGCGCGGCTGGATGATTTGTCGGCGAACCAACGACGTACAGAAGAAGAGATTGCACGACTGACGGCTCTCTGGGAGGGGTCACAGCGCGTACAAGGCGAGCAGATGGCGCGGCTGGAAGCAGTAATGAACAGCCGATCTTGGCGGATTACTGCTCCACTGCGCGAGGCCAACGCCAAATCGCGCAGAATTAAACATTATATCAAAGATCGACTCAAGGCTGTTATCAAGGGATCGGCTACTTTGGTGAAGAAAAGGCCATGGTTAAAGCCTTTAGTATTAGCTCTATTGGCTCCGTTCCCAGGAGTGAAAGATCGGTTGCGACGGGCTGCCGGATTGTGGCCGGATGCCACAATAACAATCCCCCAACAAGATACTGGGATTGTTAATGCGCCGACCAATCTGTCCACGCATGCCATAAAAATTTATAAGGTCTTAAAGCATGAATACGAGAAGGAGGGATTTCATTAGTGCGCATTGTTATTGACTTGCAGGGCGCACAAACGGCCAGCCGATTTCGTGATATAGGCAGTTATTCTCTGGCCTTGGCGCAGGCCATTGTGCGCAACCGAGGCGAGCACGAAGTGCTGCTCGCCCTCAACGGCATGCTGGCCGATTCCATAGAACCCATCCGCACGGCTTTCGACGGATTGCTGCCCCAGGCCAATATCCGAGTTTGGCAGGCCCCAGGGCCGGTTCGCGAACTCGATCCCGCCAACACGTGGCGCCGCCAGGCTGCAGAACTGTTGCGCGAGGCCTTTCTCGCTAGTCTCAAGCCTGATGTCGTACATGTATCCAGCCTGTTCGAGGGCTATGAGGACGACGCCGTTACAAGCATTGGTTGTTTCACCGAAGATTTCCCTACGGCGGTGAGTTTGTACGACCTCATCCCGTTCGTCAACCCGGATCAGTACCTCAAGGCCAATGCGCTGTACACGGACTACTACCAGCGCAAAATCACCCACCTCAAGCGCGCGCAACGGCTACTGGCCATCTCGGAATCATCTCGGCTCGAAGCCCTGAACGCCCTGCATTTCCCCGCTGATATGGTTGTGAATATTTCCAGCGCGACCGATTTTTCCTGGGACGCTAACGCCCGACGCGCCATCGATGTTTTTGAGCAACTCCATACGCAGCAGGCGCACCGCTCCGCTCCTGCGGTCTGCCGCCCGCAGCGTCGCCCCCGGCTGGCCTGCGTCTCGCCCCTGCCGCCTGAACGCACAGGCATTGCGGCCTACAGTGCTGAACTCCTGCCCGAACTGGCACGATATTACGACATCGAGGTGATTACGCCCCAGACCGAAGTGACAGATCCTTGGGTGCGCGCCAACTGCCCCGTGCACAGCGTGGACTGGTTCCGCGCCAACGCCCGGCGCTATGACCGGGTGATATACCACTTCGGCAATTCGTCCTTTCACAGCCACATGTTTGACCTGCTGCCAGAGGTTCCGGGGGTGGTCGTGCTGCATGATTTTTTTCTCGGCGACGTGCATTGGCATGACGAAGCCCACGGTGTGCGCCCCAACGCATGGGTGCGCGAATTGCAGCATGCTCATGGTTATATCGTCGTGCAAGAACGCTTTCATGCAGCCGACATGAGCGATGTGGTGGGCAAATATCCCTGCAATCTCAGCGTGCTGCAGCATGCGCAGGGCATCATCGTGCATTCGCAGGTCTCCCGCGAATTGGCCAAGCAGTGGTACGGCAGCAACGGTGCAAGAGACTGGCAGATCATTCCCCTTCTACGCACACCAGTCAGACTTACCGATGCGTCAGCAGCCAAGCACGCAACCCGTCGTGAACTGGACGTGCCGGACGACGCCTTTCTGGTCTGTAGCTTCGGCATGTTGGGACCCACGAAAGCCAACCATCGCCTGTTGAATGCCTGGATGGCTTCGCCCTTGGCGCAAAACCCGCGCTGCTACTTGGTGTTCGTCGGTGAGAACCACGACGGCCACTATGGCGCCGAACTACTGGCAGTCATACGCAAAAACGGCCTGTCTTCGCGCGTCTCCATCACCGGCTGGGCGAGCGAAGCCGTGTTCCGCCAATACTTGTTTGCGGCCGACATGGCTGTGCAACTGCGCACCCAGAGCCGCGGCGAAACTTCCGCTGCCGTGCTAGACTGCATGAATCATGCCTTACCCACCATCATCAACGCCCACGGCAGCATGGCCGAGTTGCCGCCTGACGCCGTATGGATGCTGCCGGACGCGTTTACCGATGATCAACTCATCGAAGCGCTGACTGCTCTTTGGCAGGATGCATCGCGCAGAGCAGAACTCGCCGCGCGTGCTCGCGCCCACATTCTCACCGTACACAACCCACGCCGTTGTGCCGATCAATACGCCGAGGCTATAGAAGACGCTTATGTTAAAGCGAACTCTGGTTTATTTGCCATGATCCAGGCTTTGCCAAAGCTGTTGCTACCCTTCCCTGCAAGCGAACTACCCCGGTTTGCCATGGCTTTGGCGAACAACTTCCCACCCAAACCGCGCAAGCCGCAACTCTTACTCGATGTTTCGGCGCTCGTCAAAACGGATTTATGGACCGGTATTGAGCGCGTCACTCGTGCACTGTTGCGAGAAATCGCCCAGGGTGAATACCAGCAATGGGCCGTCGAGCCGGTTTACGCAACCACCGATCAGCCCGGCTACCGGTATGCGCGCAAGTTCATGTGTCGCTTTCTCGGCATCCCAGATGAATGGGCGGAGGATTCGCCGGTGCAGATCTGGCAAGGCGATGTATTCTTTGGGTTAGATTATCAAGCATCAGTGGTATTAAAACAAAAAGAAACCTTGGAAAAATGGCAAGCACGCGGGGTCAACATCTATTTCGTTGTACATGACATATTACCGGTGACAATGCCCGAGGTATTCCCAGACGGGAGTGGACCCCATCAACAACGTTGGCTAGAGACAATTTCCAACTTCGATGGCGCGTTGTGCGTCTCGCGGCATGTTGCCGATGAGCTTTTTGAATGGTTACAACTGTTCGGCAGAAAGCGTGAACGCCCTTTTACTTTACACTGGTTTCACCATGGTGCCAATCTGGACCAATCGACGCCAACGCTCGGGATACCAAACGACGCACCGCAGACACTCGCATCCATGAAAGCGCGGCCAACCTTTTTGATGGTTGGCACCATCGAGCCGCGCAAAGGCTATCTGCAAACCTTGCGCGCTTTTGATGCGCTTTGGGCGCAGGGGGTGGAGGCGAACCTCGTCATTGTCGGCAAGGAAGGCTGGAAGCCCCTCCCTGACGACCAGCGCCGGGATATTCCGCAAACCGTCCAAGAACTGCGCCGCCACCCGCAACTCGACAAACATTTATTCTGGCTGGAAGGCATCAGCGATGAATATCTGGAATACGTTTACGCCAATGCCACCTGTCTCATCGCTGCCAGTTATGGCGAGGGCTTTGGTCTTCCACTCATCGAAGCAGCCAAACACGGGCTGCCACTCCTGGTCCGCGACATTCCCGTCTTTCGCGAAGTCACCGCCGGTCACGCCCATTTTTTTGCTAACAATCTTGACCCTCGGGCAATCGCCGATGCTGTCCGGAAATGGTTAGCTTTATATGCAAACTATAAGCATCCGCACAGTGACACTATGCCTTACCAAACCTGGAAAGACAGTGCTCAGCAAGTCTTGAGCGCCATTTCGAAGGACGCCCAACCGTACAAGCAGTGGATGTGAGGCAGAGTGCGGCGCTACTGGGGCGCTGATCCATGATCCTTTGCGGATGTTGTCGATTCGTAAGCGATCGGTTATGAGACAGTGGCATGTACTCGCTGATTGAGCGCTAAGACCATAGAATTTAGTGTTTTCTCCTGGCTTTTCGAGGTCAGGTGAGAAATCCCGACAAAAACGGTCCAATTTGGATGGATCAGAGGTTCATGAATGTGCTGAAAATCGCCATTGAATCCAACTCCATGCGCCCACCCCGATCGGGGATTGGTCGCTATACCTGGGAAATCACCCGCCGCTGGGAGCAGGACCAGGGGATCGGCTTGTTCTACTTCTATGGCACCTCCTGGGTAACCCGCTGGCCGGACATCATGCCTCCGGCCATTCGATCCTCC
>JAJYPA010000561.1 GCA_021795795.1 Pseudomonadota bacterium
TACGAGGTCGTTATAGAGACGCTGCCGGACGGGACCGTTTTGGTGAACGGTTCCCCGGTCGAGCCGATAGAAACCACGATAGACAAACTGCGGCCGAAAGGCCGCTAATTTACAGACTACGGCCACTGTTGCGCGCCATGCAGGAAGCGAATCACCTGGATCTGGCGGGATCCCTGATCCTGGATCCGGTACACCACAATGAACGGCGTACCGGGCACCACCAGCTCGCGGGTGCCGCGCCTGCGGCCGGGTCGGCCCATACGAGGATAATCCGCCAATCTGCCTGCGGCCTGGCGGGCAAGATCGCCCTGTTCGATGGCGATGGCCGGTCGTTCCTTTGCGATGTACCGCACGGCGCTCAAATACTCGGCACTAGCCCTTGGGGTCCAGATTACCGGCGACGGCTGGCTTGTTCCCATTATTGCGCGATTTGTTTGAGTAATTCCTCGCGCAGTTGCCCAAACTGCCGCTCGACCTCCTCATGCGGTATCCACTCGGTCGCCGGGTCGTCGGCCTCCCGCAAGCCGATCTCCACCTGTTCGCGGAACCAGCGGTCGTGCTCGGCGGCCGCAAAGGCCTTCCGCATCCGCTCGGCGGCATCGGGTCGGGACTTGCCCGGCAAGGAAGCGTCGCCGCTGTGTCCGGTGGCGTCCACCAGGTCGATGCGGCCGATATGCAGCTCTTCCTTGAGATAGTCCACGCAGGTATCGAGGCTGCGCCAGAGGCGCGGGCGGTCGGCGCGCTGGATCCCCAGCGGCCGTTCCTCCATGCCGTACTTGAGCAAAACCGACCAGCCGCCGGGCTGGCCGATGATGGCCGCGCCGCGAATGGCGCGCGCTTCCACCAGGCGTTTGACGGTGGCGGTGTCGATGGTGTGGGTGCTCATAACGGATCCTCCAGAAGTGACGCGGCATTACTGGGTCCATCATCGTCATTACTGAGCGTTTGTGCAAACAAGCTGGCCGGACGGGCGGCCATTGCTTTACATAACACGACTTACGCGCACCCAACCTATCCACAAAATCCGTGGAGCATCCTGTGGGCAATGCCGACAAGGCCCCGACCGGGAATGGGAAAGCGCCCAGGCCGAAAAAAGCGGCGGGCGTGGCGCCGGTGCCGACCTCGCCGCTTGCCCTTTCAGCGCCTCGCCGCCATACTGCTCACCAAAGCCTGATTGGTTGAAGCCTCTCCCTTCAGGGGGGTGGCCTCTTCCTGATTCGCCCCGCATGGGGCGTGGATTGAAACGGATGGATGCCAGGATGGAGCGTATAGATGCACGCATGGATGCCTTTAACAGCCGCATGGATGCGTTGATGACGGCCATCATGAGCACCCGGAATATCCCCGACGCCATCCATACCCGCCTGGACCGTCTGGAACGCGAAGTGCAGGAACTGGCAAAGGTAAAGATGCCATGACGGATAATACTGAAAATCTTGTGCTAGAGCACTTGCGGGCAATCCGAAATGATCTTGCCGCGTTTCGTAGCGAGACACGGTCAGAACTCAACGATGTGAAGCACCGCTTGGGGCGCGTTGAAGAACAGATTGTCGGCTTACGGCGGGATGTCGTTGGTGCCCAAGAGGACACCTATCGGCAGCAAACCCGTATCGACGAAATCGTTACCCGTATAGACCGCATCGAGCGCCGTCTGGAATTATCCTAATTAGTGCCTGACCGGAAATGCTGTTGCCCTTTACAAACAGCATGTTATACTAACATTAGTCTTTGAAGTTACGATTGCCAAGCGTCAGTTTTTCCTCTTTTATGCCTTTTTCTGGCTTCTACGACTGGTATCCATTGAAACTATGGATGATTTTTAACGTATTTCGCAGACTTACGGAAAATCTTCATCATGAGAAAAGTCACTAACCCACAAATGATCTTCGGGCAAACCGATATTTCTGCCATTCAGTTTGATTCCAAGTCACGAGATGATATTCCGCGCCTCTTGCGTGGTCTTCAACACATTTATACGCATCCTGAGCTCCGTGATAAGGTATTTTCCATACTCGAGGAGATGCGACCAGTGCAAGCCGACAGTACAACCAAGGTCAGCGCTAAAAAAGGCCGTCCAGGCATGGATCAGTGGGTTATATTGGTATTGGCTGTGATTCGGCTGGGCCTCAATATCGACTATGATCGCATCCACAATTTAGCCAATGAACATCGCTCTATTCGGGAGATGTTGGGGCATGGTGGATGGACAGAAAATCCCAATGAGGAATATCACCTGCAAACCATCAAAGACAACCTGAGATTGTTCACACCGGAAATATTGGATCGGATCAACCAGGAAGTCGTTAAAGCGGGTCATGTTCTATTAAAAAAAAGTCCAGAGGAAGATCTCGCCGGACGCTGTGATTCATTCGTCGTAGAAACCCGGGTGCATTATCCGACTGACATCAACTTACTGTTGGACGCAATCAGGAAACTGTTGGAAACTTGCGGACAAGCCTTTAGTAAGAAAGACGACGACGAGTGGAGACAGTGGAAATACCTCATAAAAAGCTTCAAGAAATGTTACCGCATTCTACAGAAACTCAAGCACTCCACGGCCCAGAATCCACAGAAACGTGCTGCACATGAGGCAAAGGTGTTGGCAGCCTATAGTGAGTATCTGACCATGGCTGAGCGGCATGTCGTCCGTGCCACAGCAAGCTCCAACGAGTTGAAAGAAAATGATAATGTTGATCTCAAACAACAGATTGATAGCTATCTGGAGCATGCTCGCCGTCAGATCGATCAAATCCGTCGTCGAGTATTGCTGGGAGAAATGATCCCCCACAGTGAAAAGGTTTTTTCAATTTTTGAGCCGCATACCGAATGGATCAGTAAGGGCAAGGCGGGCGTGCCCGTAGAATTGGGATTGCGCGTGTGCATCGTCGAAGACCAGTATCGCTTTATTCTCCATCATATGGTTATGGATCAGACAACTGATGATCGCGTGGCGGTTCCGATGGTCAAAGAAGCACAGGGACGTTTTGCTGGTGTACGTTCAATGAGCTTCGACAAAGGATTCCATAGCCCGTCCAATCAGGTTGCTCTCCGGGAGATATTACCGATGGTTGTATTGCCGAAAAAGGGGCATCGATCTGCCGACGAAAAGGCCCGTGAATCAACTTCTGAATTTATGCACTTACGGCATCAACACTCCGCGGTAGAGTCTGCCATTAACGCATTAGAGCAGCATGGTCTCGATATTTGTCCGGATCATGGCATCACCGGATTCAAGCGGTATGTTGCAATGGCGGTGCTGGCACGGAACATTCATCGCCTGGGAGCAGTATTGATGACTCAGGAGGCTGAGCAGCGATGCATATATCGTAAAGCTGCTTAAAAATAATATTTTTATTGAATCCCAGAACTTCTAAGGGGAACGGCTGTCTAATTTCTAATATTTTCTTCAAAAACCGCTAATAAAACCATCTTCTCTGCAGTGGTCGTGTTAAAATGCTTTCTCACGAACAATCAAATCGGAATTTTGAAGACCGATTTTTCAAAAAAAGCCCCTTTTCCTGTCAGGCACTAATTATCGACCGCACCTAGCGGCCGCGCAACGCCTGGCGCGCCTGCGCCAGGGCCGCATCCATCACTGATTCATCGGCGGGCACGAACAGCGGCGGCAACTTTTCCTCCGGCGGCAGTTCCACGTCCAGCGTGCGGGCGATGTTCAGCGGATACGGTCGGCGATTGCCGGGCAAGGCGGCTATCGTGGCCCGCGCCACCGTCTCGCCGACCTCCCGGCACAGCCATTGCCATTCGCGCCGGGCGCGGTCATTGGTGAGTTCGGGTTCCACGGGGGCGTCCATCATAAATCGTCACATCCATCGGCGCGCCATCCAGGCCTTCGCCAGCCACGCGAACCCGGCCACCGCATTGTTGAGCCAGCTTCGTCAGTGTTTCGACAATATCCTCGAATTGGTCCGCACGGACTGCGGGCACCCCGGAGACCTGCAGGCGCGCGTCTTGATCGTCATCCAGCACCGCCAGCCAATGTTCAACCACTCGCGACGAGAAATTTTCCATCAGGAACCGGGTCAGCTCGAAGTCGGTCATCTGCTCCGCCGGTGTGCCCGTCATCCTGACCAATTGCCGCGACTTGATCGCCTTGTGGAGACGCTGTTGCAAAGATGATTTTTTCACAAGTTTGCCTCCTGTGCAAAAACCCGACCAACGCCGGGCAGGCCTTGCCGCGTGAGCGCGGCTGCGGAGCTGTCCCGTGAGCGGGCCAGCCGTTTTCTTTTTAACTGTTCCAAAAGCAAAAGGGAAGCTGCCCGCTGGTCCGCCGAGTCGCTTCTGACGGCACAGGCTTCGCCATACCCTCCGGGGGGATATACAAGGGGGGGCGATTAGTTACCATCATCACCGCACCACTTAATGACCGTTGGGTGAGATACGCCCAGCTCGGTCGCAATAGCCCGGTAAGGCCGCCCCTGCGCCCGCAATAGCCGCGCCGTGGCGCGCTTTTCCTGGTTGGCCACCCTTACCCCTGCCTTGGTATAGGAAGTCTCGTAGCGGCCTTCTGTGGCCCTGTTACGATTTCTATTGTCGTGTGGCTTGCGGCGCTCGCTGGCCAAGCCATCGGGAATGATGGCCCGCAAGGATGGCAGTAACGCGGCCGGAATGATCGGCTGCATCCAGTCATAAAGTGTCTGCCGCCGGAAGCGATAGCGTGCGTCCACGACCTGGCCTTGCCAGGTCATCTTTTTTCCTGCGGCCGCATCGAGGGCGCGTTTCAGGTTTGGGGCAGTGGCGTCCTTGTAGTCGCTGGGGTCCAGATCGGTATGCAGGCGGCCTAGGCTGGTAATCTCGGACTCGATGCCCTGTGGGTGGGTGAACCAGGACAAGGCCGCACCACAGAGGAACAGCCACTTGTCGCGGTGGCCCTTGGGAATCGCATGATGGTGATGGTTGCTGATCCGCATGAGATCCTGAAAAACCAGGTGCCAGCGGGCATAGATGCTGCCCTGTATCGTGCGGTCGGCGTTTGAGCGCCTGGCGCGAATGTCCCGGATGGTGGCCGGGCGTTGGCCACGTCCTTCGGTGCCCAGAACCTCGAAAGCGAGCTGGCGGAGTGACCATCTGTGACCATCGAGCACGCAGCCGATGACTTCTTCCCCATTCTTGGTGTTGCGTGTGCCCGAGAGGCGGAGCAGCCGGGTACAGTCTTTCGCGGCCGGATCCGCGCCGAGGGGAGCGAG
>JAJYPA010000080.1 GCA_021795795.1 Pseudomonadota bacterium
CAATCACATACCTGACTTTCACAAAGGGCACGATCAACTCTTCGACCGACACCCCGCCGTGGACCACCACCTGCTCGCCCTCCGGCACAAAGGCGGTTCGCCCGCCTGCGAATAGGGGCATGAAGTTTGCGGGTAGACCAGCGATGTCCAACCTGACTGTGGTGGGATAGGCCGCAGCGGAATCGGCCAGCAACGGTTCGCTCCGATAGACCCGCACGCGCTCGCCGCGCGTCTCTGCAATGACGCCCTGGTTAGGCCTGCCAACGCCGGTGGACTCGACGTTGCCGTGGTCTGCCGTGAGGTAGATGTGGTACCCCTTGTCCAGCAGCAGCGAGAACAGCCGATCGACGAAGCCGGTCGTCAGCCAGTTCCCAATCCACATCGCCACGTCTTTCTTCGATCGCTCCTTGTGGAGCCGGTCGTCCACCTCATCGATCACCAGGCCCACCACTTTCGGGCGCCGGTCGATCAAATCCGCTTCCAGTGCGTCGAGCTGATCGGTCTGTCGAAGCGCGCGTCGATACATCACCTCATTCGGGTTGACGCCTTCGTTCTGCCAGAACGTCTTCCACAAGGATTCCTCCTTGTCTGTCCGGTCGATGGAGTCATCGAACTCACGCGGCTTCAGGCCTGAGAACAGCGCCTGGCGCGACACCGATGTCACGGTGGGCAGCCAAGCGAACGCTGTTCCCTCGTCGAACGCGAAGCGCTTGGTCGTGGCAATCAAACGCTCGCGGATCTGCACCCACTGGTCGAACGCCAGCCCGTCGAATACCAGCAGGGCCACTTTGGATTCCCCTGCGGATCGCCGATGGCGCAAGAAGCGCGGAACGTGATGCACCATCACCGGTCCCTTGGTGACGGGCTGCAGGATGAGGTCGGCATAATGCTTGGCCGCGATCCATGCCTGTAGTCGCTCGTCCGACTCAGCCTGTAGGACCTTGATGCGGTCGCTGATCTGTTGCTTATTGACGGATAGATACTCACTGCCTTCGGTGCCGGCCAGAGCATGCGTTCGGGCCAAGATCTCACCGTGGCGCTTGGCGAACTCGCTCCAGTCTTTATGCGAGGAGGTGGCGGTCGGGAGCGCATCGATCAGACCGTCGATGCCTTTGAGAACGAGGGACTGCAATGCTGCAGGGTCCTGAATAATGCCGGCCTTGATCCAGCTCGGAATCCCCGCCGGCACGCTGTGCACTGCCAGCGGGTGCAAGCTGCCGTCGAGGAACATGGAATCGACCAACACCTGCACATCGGAGTGATTGAACGGAATCTCGATCTTGGCGACGTAGTCAGGTGGCGGCGGTTCTCCCGTGCGCGTGCCATCCAGTCCCAAGGTCGCCAGGTAGCGATACCACGCGTCCTGCACCACCCGCAGCAGCGCACTCTTGGACGCCAGCCATGTGGTGACGGGTTGGTCCGCGAACAGCCCCTTGCCCTGGAGGATGCCCGCCGCGTGCTGAGCGAACAGGGGTGGCAACGAGCGGTTGGCGAAGTGCATACGCAGCAGCTCACGCCAGAAGTCCACCGGGTTGCGAATGGAGCGCGGCGTCAGTTGATAGACGTGTTCGAGGATGAAGTCCTTGGACTCGTTCTCGCCACGCGCCGACTGCAACTCGGTCTGATGGGCATGAAACAGCCCTGCAAAATGCTCCGGCTCGACTTGCTGAACCGCGCTGTACGCCAGCTTGGGGAAAAGCTCGGCAAGACTGAGCCGAACCACACGCCCGTGATGCACGATGTCCCACGGCAACTCATTGGCGTCGGCGCTGCGCAGATGCAGCACCAGCGAGGGCGCTGGCCCTTGCTCACCGCGATCCCATGCGGCGCGGTAGCGCTCCTCATATTCCGCGCGGAAGGCAAACGGGTCTTCGTACAGCATCACCTCGAAGCCCCGGCCACGCAGTTCGGACAACAGCTTCTCGTCGAGCAGCACGTCGTCGGGGTCGCAGGCCACCCACAGCCGGGTGAGGTCGGCCGTGAAGTGGCTGAGAATGCGTTCTGACCACTGGCTCATGCCACACGCTCTTTCGTCATATTCGCTCCTGGCATCACATCGCCGGAGACGCGCACCATCATCACGGCATTCAAATCCGGCACGCTGGCCTCCATATCATCCAGGGCGGCAATACGTGCATCGTGTTCCTGTTGCAGTCGCTTGCGCCGATGCTCACGCACAGCGGGCAGGCCGATGCGCCCGATCGCCTGACCTCTGGCCTCGAAGGCATACACCGCGCGCTCGCGTTCTTCCTTCAGCCGAGCACAATGCTCATTGAGCAGCTCGGTGAAGATCCGCTCGCCTTGGGTACTGGCAGCCACATGCGATGCCTCGAACCACTTCATCGACTCCTCGGCGCCGGTGACGGCATGCACGTCCACGGTTTCTGTCAGTAGCAAGTCCCACACGCGCTTGGCAGTAGGTACGAAGGGGCGGCCTTCTTCGTTGACGAACACTGGCAGGAAGCGCTTTCGGCTCAGGCCTTCCGCTGCCAATCTGATCTCCCACAACGACCAGATGCCGCGCACCGAATCGGGCAAACCCGTCACCCGGATCACCGGCAGCGGCTGGCCGGCAACAAAGCGCGGCAGTTCGCTGATGATGGCGCGGGCACGTGGGTCTTCCATCGTCACCCACTCCAGCTCCGGGTTCTCGTCCGCCGTGCGGGCATCAAAACACGCCTGCGCGGACTCGCTGCCGTCCGCCCACTTCACCCGCCAGGCACTACCCACCTTGGTGGCTGAACCACCGCGCGCGGCCAGCCCGCTGGTGATGGCGCGTTCCAGCCAGAACTGCGCCGGGTGGTCACGCCACTTGCGGGCGTCGTCGGCGTCCAGGTCATGGTCTTCGGCGAGCAGGTCGCTGTTCTTTTTCGACTCCGCCAGCGTCGATCGCAGTTGCGACACCACGGCATCACATTCCTGCTCGATCGAATCCGGGTTCTGCAGGCCATGCACGAACAACTCGTCGAAGATCGGATCGGCCTCGACTGAGTCCATCACGTCGGCCGCCTTGTCGACGCCAAACTCCTGCGCGATGACCTCTAGCTTTGCCTCCAGCACCTGACGCACGCGGTGCTCCACCGTGTCTTCCAGCACGAAGTTGATGGCGCGCACCACATGGTGCTGGCCGATACGGTCAACGCGGCCAATGCGCTGCTCAATCCGCATCGGGTTCCACGGCATGTCGAAGTTGACGATGACGTGGCAGAACTGCAGGTTCAAACCTTCGCCGCCGGCATCCGTTGAAATCAGCACGCGCACATCTTTGGAGAACACCTGCTGGGCGCGCGTGCGGGCTTCCAGGTCCATGCTGCCGTTGAGCGTCGCCACCGAGAAGCCACGGCTCTCCAGGTAGTCGGCCAGCATCGCTTGGGTAGGCACGAACTCGGTGAAGATCAGCACCTTCAGCGCCGGATCGCCTTCTTCCTGCTGCAGCTTGTAGATCAGCTCCAGCAGCGCCTCGGCCTTGGCATCAGTGCCGGCGGCCTCGGTCTCGCGCGCCAGCTCCAGCAGCATCTCGACTTCTGACTTCTCCAGCTCCCAGCCGCTGGACTGCATGGCCAGATCCACTTGAGACTGGCCGTCGAGATCCGCCCACTCATCCTGGCTGGTGTTCTCGAACAGATTCGCCTGCGGCTGCGGTGCATCGAGCAGGGCCTGGCGCTTCTCCAGCGTGGTGCGGATAGCTGCCGTACTGGATGTCACCAGCCGCTGCATCAGGATCATCAAGAAGCCGATGTGGCGCTGCTTGGCCGCCATCGCCTGGTTGTAGCCGTGGCGCACATAGTCGGTCACCGCCTCATACAGGCGCTGCTGCGAGCCGTGCCGTGCCTGCCAGGCCACCGCCTGCAGCCGGGTGACACGCGGCTTGAACAGCGGCTGGCCCTCAGCGTTGATCGAGGCACGCTTCTCGGTGCGGATCACGAAGGGGCGCACCCGCTCGCGGCTGACGCTGCTTTCGTCCGGAAAGGCTTCCCGGTCCAGCAACTGCATCAAGCGCATGAACTGGTCCGTCTTACCCTGGTGCGGCGTAGCCGACAGCAGCAGCAAGTAAGGCGACGCTTCCGCCAACGCCGCGCCCAGCTTGTAGCGGGCCACCTGCTCGGTGCTGCCGCCCATGCGATGGGCCTCGTCGATGATGACCAGATCCCACGACGCCGAAATCAGGTCCTCGAAGCGCTCGCGGTTGTAGGTGTTCAGTTGCTCCAGGCTCCAGCCGCGACGGCCTTCCAGGGGCTTCACCGAATCCAGCGAGCAGATCACCTGGTCGTGCATGCGCCACAGGTTTTGGCTGTCGCCGAAGCTGGCGCTTTCCTCCCGCCCGAGGCCACCGCCGGACCATTGCCGCAATGCGGCAAACTCGGACGGCTCGATGAACTGGAACTTCTCGCCGAAGTGCAGGCGCATCTCAGCCTGCCACTGGCGCACCAGCCCCTTAGGCGCCACCACCAGAATTCGCTTAACCCGGCCACGCAATTTCAACTCGCGCAGCACCAAGCCAGCCTCGATGGTCTTGCCGAGGCCCACCTCGTCGGCCAGCAGGTAGCGAATGCGATCGCGGCTCACCGCGCGGTTCAGCGCGTAGAGCTGGTGCGGCAGCGGCACCACGCTGGACTGTATCGGCGCCAGCAGCAGGTTGTCCTCCAGCGCATCCAGCAGCTTGGCCGCCGCCGTGGTGTGCAGGATCTGCTCCACGCTCGGGCGAACGCTCTCCAGCGTTGCCAGATCCACCGCCCGTGCGCGCACCACGGCGTCCTTGGCTGGCAGCCAGACGCGGTAGGCGACTTCGCCCCACACGTCCTGACGCTCGATCACCCGGCACGGTGATGCCTGCCGGGTGAACCAGCACCAGTCGCCGATGGTGAAGTTGCGCCCGGGCTGGATCATTCCTTGACCTCTTCGCGCATTGCTCTGCCTTGTTCAGTCAGCCGATAGCGCTGTTTGCTGCTGTTAGGCTTATCCGGAATGGTCATGGCAACAAGTTCCAATGTCAGCAGTGGCGCCAATACCGCCTCACGAAACTTGCTGCGATTGCTACGCCCAACCCATGCCATCAAGGTGGCAATGTCGTGCTCATCGGCCATCTGCGCCAACAGGATGCGTTGTTCAGCACTGAGTCCCAACTTGGTCCCGACTTGGTCCCGACTTGGCCCCGGCTTGGTCCCGACCTCGTCCGTCGGCCGGGTTTCCACCTCCTGTGTAAAGCGCTGCCGAATCGCCTCTCGCGCCTGAAACTGCGTATCGCTGAGCTGATCGAGCAGTTGCTGGCGCACCAGATGGTCGGCCACCGCCCGGGCTTGCTGGGTGGTGCTGATGCCGAGGCTGCGGATCGCCGTCAGGGTCAGGGCTTCACCCTCCGGCAGCGACAGCGCCAAGGCCAGCGCATCGGCCTGTTCGAGCGTCAAGTGTGTACCCAAGGTTTGACGGAAGTGGAGCATGGCATCGGTGACCAACGGTTTGTTGATCAACACCAGTTCAAAATTCTTGCGCGCCTTGTCGTTCTTCAACCGCGGTGGCGTGCGGCCCAGTTCGTGCCAGTTGCGGAAGATGGCACGAATACCGGTGCCGGCCTGGTCCGACAGGCCAATACGGCGGAACGCCTTCACGATGGCCGGGTTGCGCACTTCCTTTTCGGTGGGGTCCAGCAGCTCGGCTTCCGTGGCGAAGGCATCACCCGGGTTCCAGAACACCGTGCGATCGGCGAAGAGCTTGATCGATGCCTTACGCCCGTGATCGCCGTAATCCTGGTGGATCAGCAGGTTGATGGCCGCTTCACGAAAAGCCACGTAGTCCGGCGGATCATCGTTGCGGCGCAGGGTGGTCGGGTCGAGTGAGAACGGGTGTTCGGCAACGCGCATATACCGCGCCACCAGCCCCTGCCAGGTCTGGAAGATGTTCTCCTCGAACACATAGCGGTCGTGCCAGCGCTGCTCGGCAGACCACTGGTCAAAAGCGGTATCGATGCGTTGATAGTCCAGCACCGGCCGGGGCAGGACCTGACGCACATAGCGGCCGGTACCAAACAGCAGCACTCCGGCGCGGGTAGGCAAAGCCTTGCCATCCCGTTCGACGACAAAATTCCAGTTCAGCAAAAACGCTATCGGATCGGTGATCTCGACATGCTCCGGGTTGCGCCGTGCGAACTGCGCCTGATACCACTTGACCGTTACCTCATCAAAGCACTGATCCACCGGAATATCGGCCAGGGCGACGCCGTCGTAGCGATCCTGCGCCGCGTCGCGCAGAAATCGCTCCAGCTCACTTTGGGTGAACTGTTCGTCGCCCGCACCGCGACGAAGGTAACTCTGACGCGGGTCGCCCTTGAGGTAGACCGGCTTC
This sequence comes from Pseudomonadota bacterium, assembly GCA_021795795.1. The sequence goes on from JAJYPA010000080.1 coordinate 6,340, forward strand.
TCAGAGCGGGACGACTCCGGCACATGGAACGCAAACACATGCTTGCCGTCGATCTCAAAGCGATGCGCCTCCACCGCGATCACCCGGTTGAGCTTCTGCCCGCCACGCAGCACCGCCAGAAAATCATTCTGAACTTTGTCGGGCTGCTCGACGCCAGTCACTTCCAACAGCCCATTCACTTCACTGACACCAAAGACCAGCCAGCCGCCCGCCGTATTGGCAAAGGCCGACACCGTTTTATAGGCATCCTCCGGCACGCCACGCTGCGCCCGCTTGCACTCGAAGTCGTTCCATTCGATGCCATTCAGCCTTGCCAGCAACTCGTCCTGGTTCATGCTTTCGCTCCCATCCGGCGCATCAGGCATCAGCCTCGGTACGGGTCAGAGCCAGGTCATAGAGGGTGAGCAGCTTCTCGTCCTCTTGCAACGCAGCTTCCGGCACTTTGGCGGCGATGTCGATGATCGTCTGGTAGTCCTTGTTGCCCCATGCAAAGCGGAAGCCAGCACGCAGCGCTTCCAGGCGGAACTCCTTCAGGCGACGACCCGTGAACGCTCGATAGTGGTCAAACTCCTTGAGCAGCGCCTTCTCGCGCTTCTTCTCCAAGTCCTGTGCCTTGTTCGGGTCGGGCACGTACCAGCGATCCTTGGCCTTGGTGACAAGGGCTGGGTTGTTCTTCTCCAGACCGCGCAGATCCTTGTGGTTGGTCGAGAGATAACTGTGAATCTGGCTCGGAACCTCACCAGTACCGTCGTACTGAATGAAGTTGTCTTCAAGCAAGGCGGCAAGTTCCGGCTTTGATTCGTGCTTCTTCCAACCTGCTCCGAGCTGGCTGATGAAATCGGTGTGGACTTCTTGATAGGTGGACGGCCGACGCTTCAAGAAATCGGTCAACCAATCAATCGCGCTGCGTTCATCGGAAACGAACATCTCCATCTGCGGTGCAATAGCAACCTGCATACGCTTCTTGTCATACTCGGTGACCTGATCCGGCAGGAAAATCATTCCATCACGTTCTACAAACCGCTGCGCCAATCCTGCCTGAAACTCATGCGTAGACATTGGTACTGGTGAGTTGTGGCCGACAAACCACGCGACCATTCGGTCAAATATAATTCTCGGATCGCGTTCAGCGATAAACTCCAAATCGCCCGATCTCAATTTGACTACAGGCAAATAGTGCAGATGAGTCCTTGTGAAATCCCACGCGGATTCCTCACTTCCTCCGGTCTTCGAGAATCGATCTTCGAGCCCACCATTCGGTTTGTATGCAGAGATTACAAGATCCTGCTTGACTGCCGTTGTCGTCGTTACCGCCTTAAAACTACCTTGCTTTTTATCAAGTGCAGACACATTAGCGACAACGAACCCTGCCTCCTGCAAAGCGATTTGTATTGCATTCCAAACGGACGCCTGAGTATTTGAAAACTCCACAGTCATCCACCTTCCGGGCTTCAAGACCCTGAAGGCCTCCCTGAAGCATTCAGTCATTAATCGGCGATAATCGCTAAGAGTTTTACCCTTGCCCTTATCTTCGATGGCCTCTTGCTTCACGTTCGTGAATAACGCCAGCCATGCCTCACTCAAAAAATTCAGCTCTGAATAATTAAGATTCGATCCGAATGGAGGATCAAAAAAGAGGTAGTCAATGGAGTTTGGTGGAAGTGTTAACTGGTTTGTTGATCCGGTGAATATGATGTTTCCACGCGACCCAAAAGACGGAATAAAGTATTTGGATATTCTTTTTTTAAGAAAGAACAGTACATTTTGCTCGGCAGGGCAGCTCGATATATATAGGGTCCCGGTAACACCAGCATTCACCCAGCCGAGGCCTGAGTTTTCGGTTCTCCGTTCTTTGTTGTGCTTGGCCTGTTTGCTGAGGATTCTCAGGCTGCCATACAGGAACTGCTTGAGATGATTCTCACCCGGCCTAATTTTCTCGAGAAACGTCGCAAGAGTTATCAAGTTTCTACGTGTGTAGAAGTGATGGACGTGCGTGACGCCTATTGGGTCATTTCGTCGTGTCTCGCCCCCATCCATCATCCGATCGGATGGCACCCAAACAGAGATTTCTGTTGCATCGATTTTTTGAATTAAGCTGATGTCGGACGCGTCAGGTGATTTCTCATACCTTTTAGTACCAACGCTGTAATTAATAAGAACGGGGACCTGTTTAACCTGTCGAATTTGTTGATTTATTGAGTGATCCATTTTGGTAGCCCATGCTCGCTCCAATCCTCTCTTGGTAAGTTCCGAAGAGCAGTGCGGGCAGGAAAACGCATCCCTGACTTGACCTGTATCTTTGTTGATTGCCGCATCCCAAAAAACGATCTCTCCCGCACATTGAGGGCAGGCAAAAATGTCTGACCATATTGTGTAGTTAATGCGCCCCTTTGATCGCCCATCCGTATGCATTGTTTCGTACATCCACCCGCATTCGGCCTCCACTTCTGATAAAAGATCTTTAACCCTAAATTCAAAGTCGACGATGTTTTTTGGTGTGTTGTAGTTGTAGGCAATAAATGTTGCGGCGGGGGAAAGGTCATTTAAGATCGCATGCCGTTGGCCAAGTCTTGAAAACTTTTTCCATACATCTCGATCGTTGTCTCTTTCTAGAGAGAGGATTGTCCCATCCGGTTCGACACGATAGCCCAATGCACTAACCGCAGATCTATCACCGCAAAGCTGTGCAGCGATGCCTGTCATTCCTGTTCCGCAGAAACCGTCAAAAACAAGATCACCTGGCTGCGTGTAATGCAGGATGTATCGCATGATTGCTTTATGCGGCACCTTGGTGTGATAGCTGTGCGCGTTGTAGATCGGGTCGTTCTTGCCCTCGCTGACATCGGCAGTAAAGGGCTCCTTGCTGTAAGGCAGTGATGAGTCGTATGACTTTCCGTACTGGCGCACGAAATCTTCCAGAAAAGGATTCGGGCAAGCCGTGTAGTACGGCGGGTCAGAAAGCGCCAGGATGTCTTCGTCCGAACCAATAGGAAAACCTTCGATCTTCCGGAACGCAGGGTCTTTGAGCTTTTCGGCAAGCAGCTTCAGATAGTGCTCGCGACGCGCCTCATCACTCGGGAACGTTTGTCCGAAGCATTCAATCGGGCCAGATTTGGCCGCGTGGTTTTGGAATAAATCATTCATGGGGTGTGATCTCGCGAAGGTCGATCCGCTCGCCAGTGCTGGCGGCGTCTAATTTCTTGGGCTTTACCGCGATGGCTACGGCTTTTCCGGTTTCGAGAGTCTGACGAATCGCTTCCTTCAAGACGTCTGACTGGCTCGGTGTAGTGCCCACCCAAGCCTTGGAAACGATCGTCGTGAAAGACGAATTGTCGAAGTGCCGGCCGGCGTTTTCAAAGGTTACGCGCAGTCCACCGCGCGAACCTGGGATGCCCGGGCTCTGGACCAGCAGCTTCCAGTAGTCGAGCGGCAGATACATGCCAGGTACCAGCCCGATGTCATCCGGGTTGAAGACCAGCCGGGAGCAAAGCTTCAGGAAGAACGGATTTTCTGTAAGGCGGTAGCCGTCGTGCGACGTGTTTGCCGGACAAGCCTGTATGGTCGCCAACAATGCATCCATGCGCGTGATCTCTTCAGTGAGCTGAGGACTCGGCAGTCGAAAAACCGCTTGCGGTACGCCGTTTGGCCCGTCCTCACGCTCCATCGCTTTGTACTGGACCATGACAAAGCTTTGGAACGTCTCGTTGAAATAGATGAGATCAGTGCCCGTCTGCTCTTCCAAGGGAAGCCGGTTGGCAAGAATGACGGTGAGGCGCTCAGACGTTTCTTCTGATTCGAATACCGCCGCGCCGGTAACGCTCACTCGGTCTTGAATCAATGAGAAACCTGGGATCTTCATCAGGTCATTGATGACCATCTGATCTTCGCGCAGCCGGGCAGTGGGCAAACCATCAAGGAAAGACACTGGCGTGCCGTCCGGTGGCGACCACTCTTGAACAGAGTCGCGGCTTAACCCTGCAATCGACAGTGCCGTGAGTACAGCTTCTTTCTGTTGTGCCAGGTTGTCTTTCGCCTTGGGAGAAAGCCGTTGAATGCGCTCGGTTCGGGCTTGGCTAAACCGCTCCAGCAACGAGCTGGCCTGAGGTGCGAGCTGCCGAATGGCCTCAATGACCGCAGCGAAACCTTTATCAGTCAGCAATCCACCCGATTCGAAACGCTTTCGTGCGGATGCGGCATTGCGCTTTGGCAGGCGATTGATGATTCGCTGAACCGATAAAGGCTCCGAGAGTGTTTCGACCCGATCAAGGTTCAACCGGCTCAACCCAGTACCGGCACGAGTGCCCCGTCGTCCGAGGCCAAAGTGGGTAACCTTGCGCGCGCTAACGACGAAGCAGACCAACGGCACGTTTCGGCTGTGCTGAAAATCCGCTACCGGCTCGGCAAACGACCGCTCTTCCGCGACGCATTCGAGGAATGCTGTCATCCGGTCTTTAGATAGGAGTACGGCGAAGCCGCTTGCTCTGGCCATCTAGGCGGTTCCGTTTTCGTCGGTAGCGTCGTTGCCTGGAACAGGTGCTGTTTGCTGCCAGTTCTCTGCAATCGCCTTCCAATCCACGGTGCGCTCGATAGCTTTTATCTCGCCTGCTTCGTTCTCTTGCTTGCTGGACCAAACCGCCCAGAAATCCGGATCGTCAGACTTGGGCCGCTGGCCATCAGGTAAGGCATTCATCTGCACCAGTACCGGCAGCTCGGAGGCCCAGCCCAGCAGGATGGCGTGGCGTGAAGGCAGCGAGGGAAGATCGCGCAGCAGACCACGCAAGTTGTCGGGAACCAGTTTGTGCACCAGTTCCTGATCCCGGTCATTGCTGATACGGTGTAGCAAGTAGCTGTTGCACTGTGACAGCACCGTGGGCGACAGCTCGCTGGGGCGCTGGGATGACAACACCAGCCCCAGACCAAATTTGCGCCCTTCGCGTGCGATCTTCTCGAACACCTGGCAGCAGATGGCGGCGGAGTTCTGATTCTCGGCGTCGTCCTGGTAGCGTTTGATGAAGGTATGCGCCTCTTCCATCACCAGTACGGTGGGCAGCGTTTTACCGTGATTGAGCTTGCGATAACGCTGTAGCGCTTCGAGCGTCATGCGGGCAATAACGGCGGTAACGATATGCACCACCTCAGCAGGGACCAGCGACAGGTCGATGACGGTGATCGTGCCATTAGAGGCTTGATCGTCGCCGATGGTGTTGGCCAGCCAGCCATGCAGCGTCACACCATCGGTATTGCCGGTGATGGTTTTCATGCGGCTATCCGACAATATTGTGCGAATGCGCATCAGCATGGTCTCAACGTATTCCGAGACACCCAGCAGTTCTGCATTGGCTTCGACACTGCGCAGCAGTTGATCGCCGGTAAAGGCACGGGGTATGTCGGCATCGATGGGCAGAATGTCTGTATCGCTGCCGCCAAAGGCGGCGTGAGCGGCTTTGGTTAAGCCTAAAAAATTATCAATCTCTAGCCTAGTGAAGTCGTAGGTTGGATACTGGCCCGTGCGCGCGTTGGCAAATGTCGAAATTTTGTCTCTTACTGCTGCAAGCGCGGTGCTTTCATCCGCACTGAAGGATGTATCGTTTTCCAACCCTTCCTGCCACTTCTTGATTTTTTCAAAAAAGTTTTTGGGGTGCGGAAAGTTGGCCCAAGGGCGCCCTGCACTGCGCTCAATCTGAATCACGCTGACCAGCGTGCGCAAAAATCGGCGCATGTCGTGGCTTGGTGTTGCTGCGGCTTCCACTGCACCATCGCGCACGGTGCGCAATGACTGAATCAATGTCGGCCGTTGCACCTTGGCGCTGGCTTGGGTAAACGCACTCCACTCCGCGCTGTTCCAAAACCAGAGCGGCACCTGAAGCTGCTCGATACCGCTGTCTGGTTTCGGTTCGACCGCGAACACCCGCACCTTGCCCAGACCATCAAACGCTCTTGAGTATTCGCCGTTGGGGTCGAGCACGATAAAGCGGGCATTGGGGTCTGCGCCATCACGTGCTTTCCGGGCCGCTTCCAGCGACCAGCGGATCAAACCGGCGACCGAGCAGGATTTGCCGCTGCCGGTGTTGCCCAGCACAGCCAGATGGCGGCCGAACAGGCGATCAGGGTCGATCTTGACTTCGGCATTGGCGGCCAGTGGACTGATACCGATTTTCACCCGGCGGTTTTCGCCGGACTCGACGATGGCGCGCAACTGGGTTTGGGTAGGCAGCAACACCGGGTCGCCTACCGTGGGGTAGGCTTCCACGCCGCGCCGAAAGGTGTAGCGTTCCTTGCCTTGATGCTCGCCTTCGTAGCACAGGCCGCCTAGCGGGTTGAGGCTCATCTTGCGTAGCGGATAGGGCAAGTCCACCAGGCCGAAGTCCTGCATGCCCTTACGCTTGGGGTACTGCGATCGCTCGATGGTGATCCACTCTACCTGGGCGACCAGATAACCTTCGTCACTGGGCACCAGTACATAGCCGTTGATACGCGGGAATGGCCGTGGCGTTCCCGTGTTCATGGCGACGTTGGCGGGTGCTTCAATATCCAGCAGCACCTTGATTTCGTCGGGCGAGACAAAGTCGATGCTGCCAATACGCAGAGAGTCAGCGTAGGCGAGTGGCGAGAAGCTCATAGCAGGTCCGCCACGTCGCTATCGCCACCGGCTTTTTCCGCGACGGGAGCAGGATGTGGTTCTGTACCGAAGCGCTGCTTGAGCAGCTCGCTCATGCGGAAGGTGGTTTTGTCGATGGCGGCCTTGGGCAGGAAGCTTTCCGTGAGGATCTGCAAATCCGCCAAAGCCGGGCCGATCATCAGGCTGATCTGCGATGGTCGCCCCAGTTCCTGGTAGGTCTGCATGATGCGACCGAGCGGATCGTTGTAGGCAATTACCACTAGATGGGTGGACGGAACCGTGAGCATGTCGCGGATGACGCGATTGATATGCTCGTCGCCAAAGCTGTAGCCGTAGGTAATCAGCGTGCTATTGGGGCGGCACACGGCGGCAGCAAGGTCGCGGAACAGTTCCACATAGGGGTAGTCCGAAGTCTCCCGGTCCTTGGCGGCATTGGGGTAGATCATCAGCTTGTGGGCGCTGGTGTCTTTAAGTCCGGGTGCCTTCAAATAGGGCGAGACTTCCTCCGCGCCGAAGGGCAAGCCGATACGGCGGATATCTTTGTCGGTCTGCACCCAGTCGACCGAGCCATGCAGCTTGGTGAAGCGGGCCACACCTTCCAGATAGCGTGGTTCGCCACGAATGCCCGGCGGGTTGTAGTGCATGTCCAGATCCAGCCGCGAGGAGCGAAAGATTGGCATCAGGTTGCCGAGGAAGCGGTCCAGCAGATGCAGCCCAGCCAGTTCGGCACCGGCTTCGATCAGGCGGTCGTAGTTGGTGGTGAATATGTTCAGCCGGTCGCGCACACCGGTGCGGCTGGCGAAGCTCATCAGAAATGTCACCAAGACATTGAACGCTTGCTCGCGCTTGTCTTCAACGGCCGTGGCAATGCCGGCTTCGCTTTCGAGGATGGACTTGGAGAAAGTTTGTAGCGTGCTGGTCAGCTCGGTGCGCAGCGTTTCGGCTTCTGGTGACTTGCCCAGTATCTCCAGCCCACGCAGCAATTCGTTGGCAGCGCGAAGCTGGTCTTCCAGATTACCTGCTTCTCGCCCTGCTTTTTGGGAAGCCTCTTTCGCTGCTTTTTCGATCTCGTCCTTATAGCTAGTCAGGGTTGCCTCGCCCATTCCAGCCGCTGGCTTGCCTGTCGCCAAATGGTGCACGGCATGGGTCAATCCCGAGCCTGCAAGCAGCGAAAGATGCTCCGATTGGAATAAGGCGGTCAGCCAAGGTTCGACACGGCTGCGCAATTCCTTGATGCTGAAAGTTTGGTTCTGGGTTAGCCAGGAGGCTTCTGCGCCTTCACAAAGCTTGAACTTGCTATCTTTCTCGGCAGTCTCTTCGAAGTAGATCGGCGTGTGATCATCTCTGACTTTTAGCGTGTTGCTCATGGCTTTAATTCCTTGTTCATCTGCTCGGACATTGCATTACTCGATCACAAAGCGCAGCTTGGTCGAGTCCTTGCCTTTGCAGCGCTCGTTCATGAAGCTGTCAAAGCGCTTGCGCAGATCATCCGGCGTGGCTGGCGAGCCGCCTTGCAGCAGCGCCTGTTTGATCTCGTCGCCCTTGACCGCGATCTTCTCCAGCCCCGACAGCGCCTCCTGCACCGCATTGGCGAACTCGGTGGTCATCGGCTCCGGCAGCTTGCGCGAGGTCAGGAAGGCGTCGATCAGTTTCTTGGAGGCGGGCGGCAGCAGGCCCAGGCTGTCCTGCGTGAACGGGTCTTCCAGGTTCTCCAGCAGGGTCTGCTGCCAGTTGGTTACCAACTGATCCAGATCGTCATCCAGCTTGTGCAGGCGGTTGGCCGCCGGGATCAGCTCCAACTGCTCGGCGGACGGGCGGAACTGACAGTGCGGGCAGACAGCTGCCGTGACCAGCGTCGGCTCATCCAGCGATGAACAACTCTTCAGCCCGTTAAGCGACTCCTCGAAGGCGGTGAGCTGGCTGGTGGGCATCAGCGACACGCCGGCCAGGACGCGCAGCGCCAGCAGGCGGTCGTCCTTGCGCAGGGCGTTGCGGGTCTTGTCCTCGGCCACACCCAACCGCGCCTTGCTGTGGCTGGCGATGTAGGCGGTGATGTAGTCCTTTTTGAGCTGGTTGAGCGTCTGCCGGTATTCGGCGGCGTGCTCGGCTGTGCGGTCCTGGCTCAGCTTCTCCTGCAGCGCCTTGCGGGCAGCCTCGGCCTGTTTCACCCACGGGTGCTCGGCGGGCAACACCATCTCGGCCTGAGAGAGGTAGGAAGCCGTACTGCCCAGTTCCACCACCAGTTCGAGCAGGCGCTCGACAGCAGCCAGGACTTCCAGATTCTTCTTCTGGCCGTCAATGTCTTCCTGTGTGACGCGCAGGTTCTTGAGCTTGCCGATGGTGTTGTACGGCGCCAGCGACTCGGTGAACTTCTTCAGCGCGTCCAGCCGGGCATGCCAGTCTTTCGCTTCCTCCTCGCGCAGCAGGTTCTGGCCCCAGAAGCCGAGCTTGCCTTGTTGCAAGTCGGAGCCCGCCTTGAGCACACGAGGCACCAGCGCGCTTACTTTGTCTTGCAGCTTGATGACCGGCTCGGTGTCGCCCTGACTTGCCTTCTGCGCAAGCCCGGATGGCAAATCAAACAGCTCGAACAGGGCGCGCAGCACCGCCAGGTTGATCTCTTTCGGTGCCTCGACGTGCTTGAACTGCTTGAGCTCTTCGATCGAGTGTTCAGCCAGCTGTGCCAGCTTGCCGGAGTCGATCTTGTCGCCGGTGATCGACAGCACGATGTCGCCGGAGTAGACCAGGCCACCCAGCACAGCGACCAGCAGATCGGGTTCCAGCCGGTATTTGATGGGCGAGAAATACTCGACGTCCGAGGTGCCCGAGAGTAGTTCGCTGCGGTTGAGCACTTGGCCGTGGCCCTTGGCCTTGAGGCGGTTCAGAACCTCCTGCGCGTAGCGCGAGTTGGTCGGGTCGACGCGATCACCGTCGAGCAACTCCAGGGCATCGAGCACCGCGAGCGCATCCTTGGTGCGGGTGCCACCGGCCAGTGCGCGCAGCGCGTTGCCGATCAGTTGCTTGCGGTTCGCCTCTGTCACCAGGACCGAGAATGCGGGGTATTCCGGCGAAAGATCGACGAAGCGCTGGCCAAGCACCAGACCCGAGATGACGTTCACCACGTCGCGGAAGTTGATGCGCTCGTCGGCGCCAAGGCGCGCCCGGTCACGCAGGGACACGCCCTTGGACCAATCCTGCAGCGTCTTGGTCTTACCCTGGTAGGTGACCTCAAACGCAGTCATCTGCTTTTCTTGCAGCCACTTGCTCATGGACCGCAGCGAATCCTGGGCCTTTGACAGGTAGATGGCTTTCGCGCCACCACTGGCGGTGGACGCCAGATCGAGTGCCGCCGCGTATTGCGACAGGTAGCGCTTGTAGTCCTCGTCCGGCGACTTCAGACGGAAGAACACCTCGTCCGACAGGCTGTTGTCGGTGAACTTCGGCTTGTCGAAGGGTTGGATGAAGTAGACGTAGAAGTCGCGTTCCGGCTGCGCCGTGGGGCGATCGTTCGGGGCGCCAAAGAACAGGTAGCCCATGCGTTCGACGCGGCGCTCCTGCCATTCGAGCTGGTACTGCCAGATCTGGAAGCCGGGGTAGCGCAGATCGTCGCTGCATTCCATCAGTGCCTTGACGGCGCTGTAGTAGGCACGGTCGAGCGCGTCGTCGGACAGGGCTTCGGCGCGCTTTTCGATCTGGGCGTCGTAGTCGATGTCTTTTTTGAGGTCGAGGTAGTACTGCTCGGTGTCCGGCGCTTTGGAAATGAACTGGCCGTTGACGGTCTTCAGCACTTCCCGCATGACGGTCTGCACCATCGACAGCAAGTTCTCGGCGGGCTCGCCCGGCATGTCCTCCACGCCCGGTTGGAACAGGCACAGTGCGTCGCGCAGCTCGGCGGCGGTGGGGCCGATGGGAATGTGGATGTCGCCGCCCGTGGTGAGGCGGTGCACGGCCAGCGCGTTGATGACGCGTAGCGCCATCGACTTGTAGGCCGGGCGCGTGAAGGCTTGCTGGACCCGCGACTCCAGCACCTCGGAGACGCGCATCACTTCTTTGATGTTCGGGTCGGCACGCAGTACCGAGTTGGTCTTGATGGTGTTCCAGAAGCTTTCGTAGCTGATGAATTGTGGCCGGTCGGTGGGCACGTCCTGGTCGAGGATGGCCAGCATGGCGGACTCGATGGTCTTGAGCGCGCCGCGCTTCTCGGTAAAGTGGATCTGCTCGAAGGTTTTCAGGTAGTCGGGGTGGACCGGGAACAGCCGGACGTATTCGTCCATGCGCTCGTTCATGGAGCCATAGAACTTGGCGAACGGCGTGAGGTACTCGCGGATCTTGTTCTGCTGGTCGGCCGTCTTCTTGAGCAAGCGCGCGGAGACGACGAAGCTGACGTCCTGGCGGTCGATCAGGATCTGGGTGAAGCGCTCGTTGACGCGGCGCATGCTGTCGGCGACATGCTGGAAGCGCACGCTGTCGAAAATGGCTTCCTGCACGCCGGCCACGAAGCGGAACTTCAGGTGCTTGGTGACTTCGCCGATCTGACGCAGGATGGCAAGGTCCTGCACGAGCTCGTGGTCGCGGCGGGACTGCAGGTACTCCAGGAACTCATCGACGACGAGCAGCACGCCCTGGTCCGGGAATTTCTCGCCGAACGCGGCCATCATCTCCTCGAAGGAGTCCTTGTTGTTGAGCTCCTTGTCCGCCGTCGGGAAGGTGTAGTCGACGCCGAACTTCTCGAGGAAACGCTCAAGCTGCAGGGTAATGATCTGGCGCAGCGGCATTTGCAGTCCGCCCACCTCGATGCGCAGCACCTTGAAGCGACCGGCGATCGGGGCAACCGCCTCGGCAACCTTGGGGTGGCGGATCATCGACGCGTAGGCGGCATCTTCAGCCACCAACGACAGCACCGACATCAAGTGCGACTTACCGGTACCGTAGTTGCCGACGATCAGCACGCCCTTGTGATCGACCGACTCGTCGAAACTGAGCTGGGGAACCATGAGCTTGGAGATCCGCTCGGCCATGTCGTCGGAAATGACATAGGTCGCGACGAGCTTCTTGGCTTCATCCGGGCGCCCGGCATCGAGCAGTTGAATGACTGACTCTATCTGCTCGAACTGGATCAGATCTCCGTATTTCATGTTCTTGGCCATATGGTTCTCACTTCCCCTGCAGTTTCCTGATTCGGTCAAATTTCGAGTACGACCACGCCGTCACGGCTGTAGTCACGATGTTCTGGATGGCTCATGTCGGCGTACACCAAGCGATCACCGCGCAGCTCGCCAGGCCAGACGGCCACGACGCGCTTGGAATGAGCCAGCCGCCTGACGAGGTCAAGCGGGTTGATCTGTAGGCCCGGCTCGAACAGCAACTCGAGATTGTCGAGCAGCAGCGGGTCTTCCGTTCGTTCCTCATCCGCGATTTCCCGCAGCAGTTCGCCTGCCGAGAAGCCGCGCTTGTTGTTTGGCGTGGCTGCCAAACGGCGCCCCAGCTCCAGGCCAACGTTGAGCGGCTCGATGCTGAGCTTGGCGCCTAATTGTCGGAGCAGCTGGGTCTTGCCACTGCGGCTGGGACCGACCAGCAGGATCAACTTGCTGTTGAGGTCGCCGATTTCGCCGTTGAGTCGTTCGAGTTTTGCGAGCATGTTCACCCTTCAGTCCGACTGATGTTTCTAGCTCTCAAAGCGTTTGCCACGTCCGACTTTAGAAATGAACTGATTTTTGGCTTCGACCACTGCAAGAGGATAGTGCCGACGGTAGTGCGACAGATAATCGGCACGCTTCTGTTTAGCGCGGCGGACCTTGCCGCCCGACACGATGATGCGTCCATTGGTGAAGCTGCGCTGCTCACCGATCGCGTATGGAGCCGATCCCCAGCCGGCCTCTACTAAACGGGGAGTAACAAATTCGCGACAGGTATCTGCCTCTGTCAGCACCATTTCTCGCAATGCACGGGGCTCCTTTTGTTCTGGCGGGAATTCTAACAGGTCAACGAGAGCGGCAACAGCAAGCACGCCTGATTCTCGTTGACACCACACCAGCTATCCAAAGGAAACATCGGATGGGTGGAGTGGACAATGATTCGAGTCAAACCTATCAAGAGCCGTGGGGGAGCGGCAGGGGTTGCGAACTATCTGCGCAATGCGCACTCGGGCGAGTCGGCAGAGCAGGCCGTTGGCTATTATAGTGAGCGCGGCGGGGCGCCTTCCTTTTGGGCGGGTCGTGGTGCCGAGGCCCTGGATCTCTCGGGAGACGTCGATACCGACCAGTTCCAGGCGCTGCTGGAAGGCAATCTGCCGAATGGAACGGATTTGGCGGGCCGGCACCAGAATCGCCGCATGGGCGACGGCTATGTCCTCAGTGCTCCCAAGTCGGTGTCCATGATGGCCTGCGAGGACGAGCGCTGGAAAGCGTGGCACGACGAGGGGGTCAAGGCAGCCGTAGCGTTTTTGCAGGAACGCATGGTCTACGCGCGTCTTGGCAAAGGGGGTCTGATATCGGAGTACGACGGGGACATTATTGCCGCCGTGCATCGCCACGAAGACGCCCGTCCGGTCGATGGAATAGTGGATATGGACCTGCACAGCCACGTGACGGTCATCAACGCGATGCGCCGATCCGACGGGCAATGGACCAGCATCAACAACGACCAGGGTGTCGATTGTGAACTCCAGAAAGAAGTCGATGCCATTTATCTGTCCACCATGGCCCGATTGGCCATAGAGCACGGCTATGGACTGGAGCAAAGTGCTACCGGTTTCGAGGTGGCGGGTATTACCCGAGAGCAGATCGAGGCATTCAGCCGCCGGCGCGGGCAAATTCAGGCGGATCTGTGCGACAAGGGCGGCATCGAGGGCGCCAGTGTGGCGCAACGGGACGCGGCCTGGTCCGCCACCCGCGCCGAGAAACGGCAACTGAGCCAGTCGGAGCAACGGTGGGAATGGAGCCAACGCCTGCGGGAAGCCAAGGTCCCCACCCAAGACCTATGGGTGAAGAGCCTGGAACGCGCCGGGCAGCGGGAACTGCTGCACCCAGACCGCGCAGCGCTTGCCGTACAGCGGGCGCTGGAGCATTGCAGCGAACACGACACGGTATTTTCGCTCTCGGCTGTCCGGGCGGAGGCATTGCGGCAGGGTATGACAGAAGGCCTCTCCATCGAGGCAATCGACACGGCCCTGCATTCATCTCCAGAATTGCTAGACGGTGGCGTAGTGGATCGGGATGGGACCGGTAAGCTGCGCAAGCTGCAGACCACCACGCTAGCAGTGGCGGAAGAGCTGGCGATACAGAGGATCGCCACAGAGGGCAAGGTTGAGGCCCTACGATCCCTGGAAGCCGTGTCGGCGCTCCTGGCGCAACGTCAGCAGGCGCAAGGCTGGAACTATTCCGACGGGCAGATCGAGGCCATACAGATGGCCATCACCGGTAAAGAGCAACACCAGGGCATAGTTGGTGCCGCCGGGGCAGGGAAAACCACCAGTATGGCCGTCATCGTGGAACAGTACCGACAGGCTGGATACGAGGTCATCGGCCTCGCCCCCTCTGCCAAGGCCGCCGCAGAACTGCAGTCGGCGGGCTGCCAGACCCAGACCCTGGAGTCCTTCCTGCGCAGCAAACCGGCCGAGGCCTCCCGCAAGGTCCTCTATATCGTCGACGAAGCGGGTATGGTCTCGCGTCGGGATTTATTGCGATTCTATCGGCGCGCGCAGCAGGATCAGGCACGGACCCTGGCCGTGGGCGACCCCCGGCAATTGCAGGCCGTGCAGGCCGGCAATCCCTTCGAGCAGTTGTTACGGTGTAACGGTTTCCGCCAGGCCAGCATCACCCAGATCAACCGGCAGAAGGACAAGGCACTATTGGCCATTGCCGAAGCCTTCGCCAGGGGGGATGCCAAAGAAGGGCTGCGGCTGGCCGATCCCTACCTGCGGGAAGTTCCCCCACCCGATCCGGCACCAGGCCAAAAGAAGCTCGACAAAGCGGCCAAGCAGGAAGTGTTGGCGAGGGCCGCTGCGGCGTCCTACCTTCGGCTTTCCTCCGAGGAGCGCGGGCAAACCCTGGTCCTTGCGGCCAGCAATGGCACCAGACGAGTCGCCAATGCCGAGATCCGCAGGGGTCTCATCGAGCGGGGGGAATTAGGCCAAGAATCTGTGCAGATCACCGCCCTCGACAAGGTCAGCCTGAGTGTCACCCATCAGGGCCAGGCGGCATTCTATCGGCCAGGACAAGTGGTGGAACTTGGCCGCGCGGAGTCCGGCGTTGGGGAACGCGGCACCCGCTGGAAGATCGTGGGCACCGAAAATGGCAAGCTGCAAGTCGTCCCTTTGCACGCAGAGGCGAAAGTGCCCGTAGACCTCAAGCCTTCGACAAAACTGCAATTGTACGACGTGCGTCCGATGGAATTGCGCGAGGGCGACCAGGTTCTGTTCCGGCAGAACGACAAAAGTCGAGACATCGATCTGCGCAACGGCGACGATGCCGTCATTGCCATCCAGAATGGAAAAGCGTTCGCAACGCTGCGCGATGGAAAGTCGATAGAGCTGAAAACCAGTGAGGTAATGGATTACGGCTACTGCCGCACCGTCCATGCCTCCCAAGGTGCCACGGTGGATCGGGCGATCGTCATCGCCGAGAGTAGCCGCGCTGGGGCGAACCTCGGATACGTCGCCCTGAGCCGGGAGAAACACCACCTGGAAATCCTCACCGACGACAAGGACAAGCTCATCGAGAGTTGGGGGAAATACGTCCAGCAAGAATCTGCGCGGGAGGCAGCAATGCGCGGCACACGGCAAACTGCCAGAGACCAAGCTCGGGAGGTTATCGCTTACCAGATGGCCCATGCTCGTGCTGAAGAGAGAACTCAACGCAAAACGCCAAAACGAGAAAAGGCACGAGACACCCTCACCGCCCACAAGCAACGCAGCCCTGCCTACGACCAGGGCATAGGCTGGTAACTACGGCGCTGGCCGAACCCTGCGATCTTGCTGACATGCTGGCGGCAACGAGCATGAACCCGCTCGACCGCCAAGCACCTCCGACGGCACAAGCGCAACATCCCGCCAGGGTGCGTTTGTGCGGATAAAAGCCTACCCATAGGGTGGGCGTAAACAAACGAGAATAAACGCATGGGTGCAGTATTTGCACGGCAAAGCGTGTGAATACCATTCTTTATGGAGCATTCCCGTGT
>JAJYPA010000562.1 GCA_021795795.1 Pseudomonadota bacterium
TCATCCACGCCATGGTTTTGGCTACCATGATTTGCTGTTCTTTGGCCGGATACATATATCCCTGGCAGCGGACGATCAGTTCGGCGCCTTTCATGGCGCAATCACGCCAAATCTCCGGATAGTTGCCATCATCGCAAATAATTAGACTCACCTTGAGCCCCTTTGGCCCTTCCGTTACATATGTATTGTCACCGGGATACCAGCCCTCGATGGGGCACCAGGGCATGATCTTGCGATATTTCTGAACGATTTCCCCTTTGTCATTGATTAGCACAAGGGTGTTGTAGGGGACTTTTATGGGATGCTGTTCATGCCGTTCACCGGTTAGGGAGAACACCCCCCAAACTTTTGCGTCTCTGCAGGCCTGGGCGAAGATATCCGTCTCCTCTCCGGGGATCATGGACGCGGTCGCGAACATTTCCTCCTTGTCATACATGATCCCATGGGTGCTGTACTCCGGGAACACCACCAGATCCATCCCCGGCAAACCCATCTTCATCCCAACCATCATCTCGGCGATCCTCCTTGCGTTTTCCAGGACTTCACGCCTAGTGTGCAGCCGCGGCATCTTATAATTGACCACCGCTACCCCAACACTGTCGTTACTGCTTGAAATATCACCGTGCCGCATAAACTACTCCTTTTCCCAATTTTCCGGTCATGCCACCCTGGCGAAACTTCTTCTACTAATGACTCAGCATCCACGGCCTGCCGTTGCGGGCGACCTGGCTACCATGCTGCCGACATCCCGCCGCGGAATGTCCACGTTCTTTTGCGGCGAGGCGCGGCTTTTCCGCACTGGCTTCGTTGTGCTGATGGGCCTTGCGCACGGCGGAGCTCAGGGCCGAGAGATGCGGGGCGCTCAGAATGCGTTGCGCATCAGCGCCACATTGCGGGCAAACGCAGTTTTGCGCTGATTCATCCATTTTTCGCAAGCTGGTGAATACACCACAATGGTTACACAGATATTCATAGATGGGCATTGTTTCCTCCGATTCGGGCACTGCAGGAGCATGCTCCTGCAGTGCCCCATTTGCATCCTATTTTGGTATCGCCAGCGCCACTCCCGGTGGCAGCGATATCTGGGGACCGCCCGCACCCGGACGGATGTCGAAATCGAAGATTTCCGTCGGGATATAGAGGGTCGCGCAGGCGTTGGGTATGTCCACGATCCCGCTAATCCTGCCTTCCACCGGGGCGGTGCCCAGGATCACGTAAGCCTGCTCGCCGCTGTAGCCGAATTTTTTTAGGTACTCAATGGCATTGAGCGCTGCCTGGCGATAGGCCACATGGGCGTCCAGGTAATACTGTTTTCCCTGCTCGTCGACGGAGATACCTTCGAAGACCAGATACTCGCTATAGTGTGGTTCCATGCGGCCGGTCTTGAAGATGGGATTCTTGATTCCGTATTTCGCCATGCCGCCCTTGATGATATCCACATGCAGGTCGATCCAGCCCGCCATTTCTATGGCGCCGCAGAAGGTGATCTCGCCATCGCCCTGGGAAAAGTGGAGGTCCCCGACCGACAAACCGGCGTTTTTCACGTAGACGGGAAAGTAGATCCGTGAACCGCGGGTCAGGTTCTTGATGTCGCAATTCCCGCCGTGCTCTCTGGGTGGTACGGTCCGGGCCGCGACCTTGCCCGCTTCCTTGGTCAAGTTCGGATCCAGGTGACCGAGGAGGGCGGTGTCGGCACAAGGCGGCGCCGCCAGGGGTGGCACCCGCTCCGGATCGGTGGCAATCAGTTCCGCTTCCCGCCGGTTCCACTCCGCAAGCAACGTATGGGAGGGGAGGCAGCCTATGAGCCCGGGGTGGGTAATACCGTGATAACGGACACCGGGAACATGGCGGGACGTGGCCATGACACCATGGAAGTCCCAGCACGCCTTGCGTGCCTCCGGATAGTGATCGGTGAGAAAACCGCCGCCATTCTCCCGGGAAAATATGCCGGTGAAACCCCACTCAGATTCCTGGAAGGCGCCGATATCGAGGATATCCACCACCAACAGGTCGCCCGGCTCGGCCCCTTCCACCCCCACTGGCCCACTGAGGTAATGCACCTTGGTAAGGTCCACGTCACGGACGTCACCGGCATCGTCATTATCGGTGATTTGGCCCCCGGTCCAGTCCAGACACTCCACCCGGAACTCGCTCCCAGGTTTCACCATCGCCACCATCGGAATATCCGGATGCCAGCGGTTGTGCGGCAGGATATCTTGCTTTTCCGGGGCCTTTCCCAAATCTACCTTGATCAATGTCTTCGGCATTGCTAAAGCTCCTTATTTCTTAGCCGCACTTGACGGGTACACCCTTGATAACACCCACCTCTTTGCACTGATCCAGGCATTGGATATCCAGCGAGCAGCAGAGGGAACAGATGGGCCCGTCATGATACGGGCAGCAGGCCATGTCTTCCTTTTCGTACTCGTGGCCACAAGACGTGCAGGTCAACACATCATGATGGGTGCCGGCATGGTAGTGCGCATCTCGCGCAATGTAATACTTCCCTTGCGTTATGATCGCAATTATCGGCGAGGCAATAAATGCTATCGCCAAGGCTATAAACGCACTGAACGCTTGGGCGTATTCACCAAAAACGCCAAAAAACGCGGCAATGGAAATCACCGAGGCGATGATCATTGCACCAAAACCAACCGGATTGAAGTTGTATAGATGCGCCCTCTTAAATTCCACATATGATGGGCTGAGCTTTAGCAGCGGTTTATTGATCACGAGGTCAGCCACTACCGCACCAATCCATGCAACCGCAATATTAGAGTAAAATCCCAGAATATGGCCGAGGACGGAAAACATGTTTGCTTCCATCAATGCAAGAGAAATACCAACATTAAGGAAAATATATACAACTCGCCCCGGATGGATGTGAATAATTCGAGAAAAGAAGTTAGACCAGGATAACGATCCGGAATAGGCATTGGTGACATTGATTTTGATCTGGGACAGAAGAACAAAAAACGTTGCAACGGTAATGGCTGTAGCCAATCCCGGGAAAATATAGTGGAACCCCGCGATATACATCTGAATCGGTTCATTAGCCTTATCCAAGGCGGTCCCGTGGGAAACGGCCAGTGACGCAAAGAAGGACCCCATCAATTGCTTGCTAAGACCAAGGAGTACCCAGCCTGGGCCGGCAGCGAGAACGGCAACCCACCATATCCATGCCCTACCCTTGGTTTTGTTGGGCATGAATCTTAAATAGTCAGCCTGCTCACCGATCTGGGCAATCAACGATAATGCGATGCCAGCGGCTGTGCCAAAATACAGTGGATTAAACCCTGCCCCGGTCGGTGACTTCCCGGCAAACTCCGTCCAGGTGGTGAACGCGCTTGGATCTTTAATCAGTACCGCAAGAAATGGTGCTACCAACAACGTTATCCATACAGGCTGTGTCCACTTCTGCAGAACCGACAGCAGCGTCATACCAAAGGCCACTAACGGTATGATGATTAATGAGGCTATAGCATATGCCCACGGCAATGGGATTCCCCAATACAGGTTCATTGCTTGGGACATTATTGATCCCTCTAAAGCAAAGAATATGAATGTAAATGAGGCATACACAACCGAGGTGAAGGTCGAGCCCAAATATCCAAATCCTGCACCACGAGTCAGGAGATCGACATCTACATTGTATTTCGCTGAGTAATAGGCGATTGGAATCCCGGTTAGGAAAATAACTAAGGCAGCGGCAAGTATCCCCCAGAAAGCATTCGTAAAACCAAATTGAACTGCCAATGAACCGCCAATAGCCTGATCAGCCATATAAGCTATGCCACCCAGAGCAGCCATAGCGACAGCATACTCAGACCATTTACGAAAGCTTTTAGGAGCATAACGAAGCGAATAATCCTCAAGCACAGGATTATTCACCAATCCATTGAAGCGGCGAGAAGATGTTCCAAACCATTTTTTTTCAGTATTTGCTACCATAAAGCACCTCATTAATCCCGGTATATATGCGAACTGGCGATACTACACGCCGCTTTGATTTCCAATCGGCATGCTAGAACATGAAGCCCGTCTCTAACATCGCTCGGACTTGGGTCGGGTTTGCACCTTGCGCACCGAATACGTTCCCGGGTACATAATTTGAGACATGTACTAAAGAGAGTTCCTCTCTGACAAAGTAACCGCCAGACTGATATGTTGGGGTGATATCGAACGCCCATGCATGCATTCCATTACCATAACCAATAAAGTTCCCTGCAATACCGCCATCACCCGGCGTCCCGCTGGCTGTTGCGTAATTGAGATCGGCGGCTAAAGACCACGTTTTGGTGAATGTGTAGTTTGCATGAAGAGCAACGCCCAAATTATAAGATCCTCTGGTGGTACCGAACGCACTATTTTTTGGAGTATAAATTACCTGGACTTCGGGAACGATTGATAGAGGTCCATGGGTATACTCATAATAAGCTCCATATATGTCACTGTTATCGAGGCCCAAACTACTGTTGACATAGGGATTGGTGGAATAAGAAGAAACACCCAGATAATCGGCCACAGTTCCGGTGTGTCCGAGATTTCCGCCTGCATACACATTAATGTTATTATTATCATTGATAGTATAAGTCAGCAATCCGTCTACCCAATTATATCTATTTGAGTAATAACCGTCATTCCACGAGACTGAAACGCTAATCGGTCCTTTTGTGTAATTTAGCTGAATCCCCCTATTTACAGATGGCTCTATAGCCCAAATAAAACCTGCTTCTATGTTGGCTCTTTGATAAGAGAACGTGGGGGTATAGCCATACAACACAGGCAGATTACCTATCTCAAACGAGAAATTTTTCGCTGGGGCTATAGTTAGATAAGCCCAAACCAGAGGGCCGAAAGCTCTTGTGGCTGACCTCGCGGAAGAAAATGGCGCGCCCATCTGGGGGAAACTGTACGCTCCCCCTTGCAAATAAAACTGAACCAATCCAGTATTCTTTTGAACTATAACAAATGCGTTACTCAGCGCCGCTCCAACATGCTTGCTGGCGAGAGGCCCCACCGAAGAAGGAGACGGATTATCTTGCCAGAATCCGTATCCTGACAGCACTCCTTGTACGTTTACCTTGCCTAGCGGGCCTGCATCTATATTAAAGGATGATGGAGGCAATCCAAACGCGTTAGCGGTGGTATCTGTTGCTGCGGCTATACTTAGCAATGCGGCTAC
>JAJYPA010000563.1 GCA_021795795.1 Pseudomonadota bacterium
GGTGACTTCCTCAACATCATCTGTGTTGCTGATCGCAATGCCTGCCTCCTCGTCGAACAGGTCGGTCAAGGTGGCCTGAGTCCCCTCGATTTGCGAAGTCAGCAGGGCCTCCTTGCGAATAGCACTGTAGAGCAGCCAATCGACTGATGGAACAAGCCCCGACACCCCGGACAGCCGTGCCAGAGCCAGTTCGGCATGACGATTCAGGTCGATAAACGACCCTGGCTCCAGCGCCGGCTCAGTGGGCGGCAATGGGTGTGGCACAAAAGCTTGTACCAACTCGCCCAGTGTCGTGGTGGTCACATAGCTACCTGCAGAACGATTCATTTGCATATCCTTTAATGGCTATGCCATCCATTAAGGCATTTTTTAATTGGCACGGTCAATATTAAACGATACTTTAATCTAAATCACTGTCCTCGCGGGTTGGCTGGCCAGTAGCACTTCTGCCAGAGGCCGACGTGAACCTGTGACGCTTTTCGCATAGATCCGCTTGCTGCGAACATGCTTAACTGCATCTTATTGATTCCACCTTTTGCGAATATCTCGCGTTTTTTAAGTATCATCCTGAGCCACCCATCGGTGCCAACGACTATCGCCATCGCCTGACAAATAAGTTTCATCCTGGCCGCGCTGAGACTGTAGTCTTCCCACGAAGGGAGGGCGGCCTTGCCGATGGCCGATAGAAAGCTATAGAGTACCTTGAGGTGAAGGGCGGCAGCAGACTGGAAGCGGACGTTCGATTGCGCTAGCCTTGCTAGGTGTGGTGCGCGGTAAGATCAAGGAGTTGAAGTGGCAGCGACAGTATGGCGAGAATGCGACAGAATGAAACGAAATTGGTTGCCATTAACGCTGTTACGCTTCGCTATTTAAATCGTTCATTAGCTTAATAAGAACCGGGTAATAAATGTTCAAATTAACCAGTCTTGGTGTAATTGGAAGTGGAGGCTTTGGCACCGTTGACCTAGTTCAGAATGATGCTGGCCAGCAATTTGCCCGAAAGACGTTCTCGGTTAATCAGCCCCTGTCGCCCCACTTGCGTGAAAACGTGCTGAAGCGATTCAAGAAGGAGGTTCGGACCCAGGGAGGGATTAATAACAGAAACATTGTTCCTATTCTTTATCACGATTTGGAGACCTGGCCACCTTTCTATTTGATGCCTGTGGCGGTATCAGGATTGGATAATGACATTGCAAACAAAATGATGTTCTGTGGTAATTTTATTGTTGCGCTCAGCGACATTGTAGCGGGCCTCGAGAGCCTTCATTCCTTACACATCTATCATCGGGACCTAAAGCCACAGAACGTTTTACGATTTAATGATCAGACGCAGGGTCCTGATTATTATGCAATCAGCGATTTCGGGCTGATTTCGATGCAAGAGTCTCAACTTTCAGTGCTGACCTCTACTGGAATGACCCGTGGTGCGGACAATTATACGGCGCCAGAAATAACTCAAGATCTTCGGTACGCTTCTATTCAGTCTGACATCTATTCGCTTGGCTGTATATTGCACGACTTTATTGGGCAGGAAATCCGCGTGCCGTGTAATGAGATACGTGAAAACTCCCCTTTTGGAGCGATTCTGCTGGGCTGCACTCGCAAGAATCCAAATCAGCGGTTCAAGTCTGCGCGCGCCGTGTTAGATGCTGTTTTAAGTGTTGACTTAGTTAACTCCGTACCGCCGACGCCACAGGCCGCAGATTTCATAGCTATGCTAGAGAGTGACCTAGCAACTGTACCTCAGTTTAGATGGAGGAATCTGGCAGACTTTCTTTACGGCGTAGCCACGCCGAATGAGGCCAGAGCGATATTCATGCGTCTCAATGAAAACTGTATAGAATTCATATGCCGCGTGGTGCCTATAGAAGCGAAGATTATTGGCCTATCTTTTACGGGCTGGGTTACTGAGTCTGCCTTCAATTTCGACTACTGCGATGGTTTAGCCAATCGCCTGGAAATGTTTTTTCAGGCCTTGGATGATTATGAGCTAAAAGCATCTTGTCTAATGGCGCTTCTGGCGATGGGCACATCCCATAATCGCTGGTACGTTGAGCATAAATTTATTCGTTTGACTGGGGCTACTATGGATAGACTTCTTGCAGAAAGACTGGCAATTGAATTTCGTGTTGTTGATCGGTTGGTGTGTCGGCAGATTAGTCATTTGGAAATATCAATTGGAGTGAGTCGAACAGCCCTTCACCCACTTATTCAACTGGCGTTATCTCAGATCTGCGTATGACTTTCCTTTATGCTAGTGTTAGCGAAAAAGGTCCTCGCCACTCAAACGAAGATGCTATTGGTGTGTGGCGCCCAAGCGATGATTGCTTGCTGGCTGCAGTTGCTGACGGGCTTGGTGGTATGGGGGGAGGGAACATTGCCTCCGCAATAGCTATTGAGGTTATTGATAAAACGCTAGTACTCAACCCCAATCCGTCGAAAAACCTATTGCAGATCGCGGAACAGATACACAGAGAGATACTAATAAAACAATCAGAAAGTGATGATTTAAAAGCCATGGCAACTACTTTGTCAGCCGTCCATCTCTGCAAGGAAGCGTTGACGGGGGTACATTGTGGCGACACTAGGGTGATGATCGCGCGTGGACATGGTATTAAGCGCTTAACTCGCGACCATACCGATGTTGCACGATTTTTGGAGCAGGGAAAGATTACCAAGAGCGAGTACCTCGACTATCCAAGAAAAAACATTTTGTATAGCGCGCTTGGTGCTAAAAAAGAACCAAAGATACAGCTATTCCATTTTGGTATAGAACCCGGCGACTGGATTCTGTTGACGTCGGATGGTGTACATAGCCAAGTTTCAATGGCAGAATTCCGAAATATTGCAAATATCTCGACAACCCCTGACGAATACGTGATATTGTTGCGACATCTACTAGATAAAAAGTGCATAAGTGATAATTACAGCGCGGTTGTTGTTCATGCCGTAAACGATTAGCCGAGGCTTCTGTCGCTCTTTATATGTCACCCAAAAAAATGGCATTGCGTTATTCCTGGTTGCCCGTGTTCTGAAAGGGAATACGATCATGCAACACACGCTTTGCGCGTACAATATTGTAAATGGTTCCGAAAAGACTTCTCTTTTCGCAAGCCTGATCAATTATGGCTTCTTCTTTCTTTGCTCACAGAGCAGAAGGCGTTTGATCATCAAAATTCATAATCTCCACCTGGTGGCCAAGCTTCTGGAGTTCTTTAACAACTTGCTCAGATAGTTCGTTACCAACCAAGATGATCCTCTTTCCTGAGTTTAAGATCTGTCCATTGCTGTTGCGAAAGCCGATTGCGTCGCTACAAGTCAAGTATTCTGGAAGAAGAACATAGATAGAATCGCAATCGGTCATCGTCTGCACTTGACGGTGAATTGTCTGCGCGCTTGCGCGGTCGAGTGTGATTGATATATTGCATGGTGTTGCCTCGGGTATATCCTCTGGCTTGCGTACCAGAGTTATGCGGTTCAGGTTTTTTCCAGAGCAATACTTTGAATCTAATATGATCGTTGCTCCGTGTCTTTTCTGTAAAGCGGCCAGCGACGTAGAGCCACCTCTGCCACCACTTATACTAATTAGGGTTGTGCTGTCGAAGCGATTTCCATTGTCGATTAGTTCAATGCAAGTTGATCGAATATTGATTACTGCATTCGTAGCTTTCCCATGACTGAGCGCATTCCGAATAAGTTCAATAAGTGTATCACGTGTTGCGCGAGCTTGCATTTTTCCCCAGATTAGTTCTAGGCAGCTATTTCTTATAGCAGTACCGATGATCTGATTCTCTTCTCCTAAGGAGGTGATTTGTAAAGTTTGCTCCGGTAATGCAACTTCTTTTAAGTGACCTGGCGTTAGTTCGACGACGCGCCCAAGCGTATTAGAAAGGTTGGCGCGGAGTTCTGCGAATTTCTTCCACGTAAAAAGCATGTCCGCAGTATATGCATCCTCGTCGGTATCAATTATCTTCCCATGCTGGTAGCACATCCAGATACCATTGGAGACATCTTCTAGTTGTTCTTTCGTCCTCATCGTGGATACACGACGTGCGCAACCTCCAGGCGCAGCAGCATAAATATGACAAGCCATTCCTGAGTTGCTAACGCCACTAGGCGACTCTGTACTTGGCCCTGTTGTTATCACAGTACAACCTGGGAAAGAACACATATAACCCGCTCTTTTTGCAAGAATCTCTTTAGTGGGAGAAGAAAAGTTTGCTCTGGTAGTCATGCTGTGTGCCCTATAAGAGTTCAGTTGTTACAGATTTATGTGGAAAACAGTAGTTCATTCTCGTGCCGCTCTTGGTCAAAATGTTTGTTGTTGGCCTATATTAGCTATTTTATTGTTAGACGGGAATGTCCGGTTCCGCTGCCTTGGCGCCGTTTAGCCCTGATGATCGGCAGCAGACTGGTAGCGGACATTTGCCCTTTAACGTCGAAATTCATCGGTGCATAGCGAAGCGGAGCATCCGAGTGAAATTGCCTTGTTATGTGTTCGTGACAGGCAAAAACCATCTTGCTTTGATACGGCCAAAATCTCTCCGCTTATTTGTTTTGATATTTTTCTTTGGGTCATATACGAACTCATCGCTTGATGTCCTTCGATAAACTACCCAATGCCATGTGCCCAAGTCTTCCTTGTAGTTTATGGCCAATATTGCCATTTCAGGAAGATTTTGAAAGCCATTAAATTGCCGCCTTTTATTCCCAAGTTCTATATCGAAATTTTTACCTAAATCTTTGAGATGTTTGGTTCCTGTATAAAATGTACCTGAATCATCAAAACCCAGCTGTTTTACGGCTAACTCTCTTACACTGCTGTAGTCGGTACCTGCCAACATTGCGATACATGCTAATCCACAGCCAGTTGGGTCTCCTTGCTTTACTCTTCGCATTTTCCCGATTTCCTTCTATACATAACGTGAATTCGTCTGCACCGGGGCTACAGCATAACACTCGACATCGCCGTATAACATTTCTGGATCTCCCCGGCTACAACCGTCCTCCTTTTTTAATTCTACACCAATCCACCCGAATTTTAACGACCGCTTCCGCTGCGAAGGCGCCATTGACATAAAGGGCGTGAAGGTGACTTGTCAAATGCCAAGATGCTCCTTTCTGTCAATGGACAAGTGAAAGCGGCCTACCTGCCGAAAATGTCACCCGCGTCGTGGCCCTC
>JAJYPA010000081.1 GCA_021795795.1 Pseudomonadota bacterium
GAGGCTCCACCTTGCGGAAAAATAATCTTCATCAGGCCGGAGAAGGTCTTGTTGATGCCATCGCGGTCTCGCGTAGAAATATCGGAAGAGAGGGTGAAGTGCTCCTTGTAGCGGTCCGAGTAATCGTGATTGCGTAGCGAGCGAAGGATCTCGGCCAGGTAGTCCACCACGAATCCATAACCACTGGAGAACATCTCGCCCCGGATGATGTCGACCTCCCAGCCAGGGATGTAGAAATGGATGCGGTCCAAAAATGCGGAGTCATAGAATTTATTGGGCAGCTCGAAAAACAGATCAGAGTTCTTCAGCATGTAGGGTACGGTGTGCTGAGTGTTGCCCACGAACACCATAGAGGCCTCCGCGCCCAGCGTCTCGACGCCTCGCGAGAAGGACTTATTGGCCATGTAGTTTTTCATAATATCGACGAGGGCCTTGTCCACGCGTTTTTGCTTTCCGGCAAACTCGTCGAAGGCCACGCAATCCCAGTAACCGACCAGGCCGATCTTTCCGGAAGCGTTATTCACGAACAGCTTGGGAACCGTCACTTCGCCGCCAGAAATCAGGATGCCGTGTGGCGAGAATTCTGAGTAGATATGCGATTTACCGGTCCCCTTGGGACCCAGCTCGATCAGGTTGTAGTTGCGCTCGCAAAACGGAATCAGGCGGACCAGTTGGGTCAGTTTGCTGCGCTTGCCGAACATCTCCGGGTTGAAGCCGATGCTTTGCACCAAGAGGTCGATCCATTCGTCGGTGGTGAATTGTTTACGGGCCTCAACATAGCCGTCAAAATCAAAATGGGATAGCTGGATTGGCTTGAGGGTCGACAATATCCAGGGGCTCGCGCTTTTGTCTTCGCTGAACTCATATTCCAGATCAGCAATACACCACACCCCGCCAACTAGGAGCTTGGGGTGCTTTTTCACTGTACCGGAATCAACCAGAACGTCTTTGAGTCCTAAATTCGAAAACTGCGCTTCATAGACATCCTTCTTGTCGTTCAGGTCAACGCTGATTTTATCGATAACCTTGTAGCGCCCTTTCTCTTTGATGTTCGAGCGCACCAGCCCGGCTTCATTACGATGTACGTAATGCTTGGCAAGAATTTCTTTGACCGTCTCAATACCGGTCTGAATGGTCGGCTCATCGCTGGTGGCGCAATACTGACCTAGCAGGTATTCCAGCACATAAGAAGGAACGATAGCGTTGCCCTTGACCGCCTTGACGAGATCCTTGCGGACAACGAGGCCTGGGAAGTGTGTGTTAATTTTCTGGTCAAGTTCATTCATCGGACACCCGCCCTTTAAAAGTCGAAGTCGCTGGTAAATGAGCGTCGCACCAGGTAGCGGAGCGACTTATATTCCTTGTAATGTGAAGTTCCGGCGTGTTTTTCCTCCAGCCGTAAAATGACCTCTTGGCCATTGGCCTCGTCGGCCTTGCGGGTTAGGACGAAGCGCACTTGCAGCTCCCGCTCCCGGGGATTGTCCGAGCCCAGATCAAAGGTCAGCTCAAAGCTGTCTGATATCAGGTCGCCCGACTCGGTGTAGATGCCAGCCCGCAGCACACGCGGCTGGATCTTGTCTGTTACCGGTCCAGCCTGGTACAGGATCACCGCCAGTTGCCCGGAGGTAATCACCGAGCTGGCTCCACGCAGGATGTCCACCTCAACGGCGGTGACATCGCTCTGACGCTTCTTGTTGATCTTGAGCACCGGAATCACCACCTCCTGCAACGTCGCGCCGCCATGCACAAAGCGGCTGCCGGAGCCTTTCAAACGCAGGCGATTAATCGATTTGGGAATCTGCACCTCCACATCACCGGACAGGCCAAGTTGCTCTGAGGTGAACTTACGCAAACTTTGTGCGTTTTTTAACCCTTTGCCCAACACAAAGCGTCGATCTCGATACAGGATTGCATCACCTTCAACATCAAGACTTGAATAGTCACTCTCTTCCAAGGCGCGGTTCTGGTAAATGAAACCGTGGTCAGCCGTAACCAGAATATTACTTGCGTTGGCAGCCGTCAGTTTTTTGACCAGTTTGACGATTTCATCCAGGGTGAGTTGGGCAGCCTCGAAGGCTTGACCTTCTGAGTGCATCTTGTCGCCCGTATGGTCAATTCGGTTGTGATAAATGTACAGCACATCATTGGCTTTTAGCAGTTCGCGACATCCATCCCGATCGAGCTGCATGAAATCTTCAGCCTGAATAGCCTCACCTTTACCATTCAATGCCGCCTGGAGAACTTTTGTGCGATTCGCTGTTCCCTGAGAGCTTTGTCCATCCACCAGCACGGTGCCGCTTTCGTTGTCGGCAATCGCCAGTGTCTTGTTGGGCAATAGCGCCGCCATGCCAAGCTGGGTGTAGCTGGGCAGCATCGAAAGTGCTGGTTCCAGTTCGGCGCTGTAACGATCTTCCTGACGAATCAGACTCAGCAACTCATCGCCGATTTCGTAGCGCATAGCGTCGGAAATGATCACACAGACCTTGTTATCCTTGCGCAGGAATGGTCGAACCCAGTGCTCGAAAAATTCATTCTGCTTACGCACTGGTAAGGCTTCCCACTTTGATGCTGCATCCACAAAGGCTTGGAAGCGGTCTCCTAGCTTCAATAGGTAGTTGTTGGAGTAAAGATTCTCGACCTGCTCAGTCAGGCCACCCATAAGAGACGCCTGTCCCGACATGCGCACATGGTAAGTGAATTTGCGGTAGAGCTGATCAAGTAGATACCAGAAGCGGCTGTAGCGCTGCACGCCTTCGGTCAGACTGTTCATTTCGAGCTTGGCCTCACCCAGTGCGTGAGTGAACTGGGCAGCGTAATCGACTGCCTCGTATAAGTCGCGATATTCACGATACCAGTGGCTCTGCCGCCGCTGGCGCACCCAGATCGCCACGTCACCGATGGAGACCGTGCGGTCTGCCACCGCCCGTACCAGGTCGCTGATGATCTTCTGGTCAATCAGGCGAAAGTAATCCAACTCAATCAACTCGCGAAAATCGCGTTTCGCCAGATCCTGCTCAATGCCGAGGATCCCTGAGTACTGTCCCGAGAGAGTCTCGAAACCGTCTTCAAACTGACGACTGTCTTTCCAACGCTTGAGAAACACCAGGGCGTCGCCGGTCAGCTTCACCGGACCGTCGGTACCCATGGCGTAGCAGGACTTGAACAGCTCGATGGCAAAATCGCTAATACCCGGCTCGTCAGACTTGTAGCCATAGCTGCGAGTCATCTGCTCCCAGAGAAAACCATCCAGGCTGCATCGGCCGATCAGATTGATCTTCTCGTCCCGACCCTCGGCCAGCTCTTGCAGCAGATTTTCCACCACCGCATCCATGCGTGGCTCGCTGCCAGTGCATATCCCCAGCATTTTCAGACGAATCAAAACTGCGGAATCGTCCGTGTTCAGCAGCTTCTTGAGGGCGTCCTTACGCTTGCTGGTCTGAAAGAACCCCGCATGAGCCTGCACCACCTCCGTGAACTCCGGGCCAAGCTCCAGTTCGGACAGCCAGATGGCCACCTGATCGGTACGGAACTCACCGTGGGCTAGTTGCACGTCCAGCAGCCAGTTATCCAGATCATCGGGTTGAGGGCCTTCACGGTAGAGCAGAAACTTCTGCTCCGGTTGTTCGCGCAGGATCCTGTATTTGATGCCGTACTCATTGTTGGCAAGCTTAAGTTTTTCAACCCCGGGTAGCGCAAGCGCCTCGAAATCGTCGCGCAATTCCTGCTTGGCGTCATACCAGAAGACGATCCGGTGCCGGTCGAAAAGTTTGGTCAAGGCAGCTTCAATTCTGTTCATGACCGGCATCCTCCTGCAATTGCCACAAATCCTGTTCTATCTCTTCCACGGTTGGCAACGCGCCTTTCAGGTTATCGGGCAAAGTCTCCAGCAAGGTGTATTCGCTTACTCCCATGGGTTTGTTCATATCGCGCAGTGCAAATTCCACCTCGATATTGTTTTTGTCTCGGCACAGCAGCAGGCCAATGGTGGGCTGGTCATCATCGCGCTTGAGCAGGCTATCCACGGCGGACAAATAGAAATTGAGCTTACCGGCATACTCGGGAATGAATTTGCGGTTTTTGAGTTCCACCACCACATAGCACTTCAAGGTGACATGGTAGAAAAGCAGGTCGATGTAATAGTCGTTCCCGGCGATCTCCAGATGATATTGGCGACCAATAAAGGCGAACCCCTTGCCCAGCTCCAGCAAAAATTGGGTGATGTGCCGGGTAAGCTGCTGTTCCACATCCCGTTCGTTATACGGGGCGGTCATACTCATGAAGTCGAAGGTATAGGGGTCTTTCAGGGTCTGTTGAGCCAAGTCCGACTGGGGCGCGGGCAAGGTGCTGGCAAAGTTCGTTACTGCCTTGCCCGTCCGGTCATACAACTTGGATTTGAGTTGCAAGGCCAAAACGTCGCGGCTCCAGCCCTGCTCGATGGTCTGGGCAATGTAGAAAACCGCTTCAGCCACACTGGCGCACTTGGTGAAGATCAGAATGTTGTGCCCCCAAGGAATTTGGTCAACAGCCTGTTGACCAAATGGCATTAAGGCGATGTCTACGGGTAAGTCGTTATCCCCGCCGCCCGATGAGTAGAACTGAAAAAAACGCTGACAGTATTTCAGGTTGGACGCCGACAGCCCCCTGATCTCGGGAAATTCCCGTTGTAAATCCTTTGATAGCTGTGGGATGACCTTGTCGCCCCATTGGCTTTGCACCTGCTTGGCGGTAATCATGCCCCCCAAGTCCCAATAAAATCGAATCAACTCGCGGTTCGCCGCCAGCGCCATGCCCAGACGGGCAGAACTGATGCGGTTCTTGATCTGTTTCAACCATGCCTGATAGTCAGCACCAACGAATAAGGAAGAAATGGTCATCCTGACTTAATCCTCCACCACATCCAGTCCTGCAATCTTCTTCAAGGCCGCGCCGAATTTGGGGTAGTTGACCTTGACGCCGTCATCCAGATCAATCTCCACCTGCTCGGTGGCCAGAGGGTACAGCACCTCGCGCTCGTATTCCTCCAACTCGGCGATCATCTTGGTGATTTTCTCGATTTCCTTCAACGCCTTGGTTTTCTCGCCTTGGCTTGCACTTGCGCTGATGCTGACTGCTTCCAGATGGTGTTTGTGCGCAGTGAGCTTGGTGCGGAACTCGCGCAGGTAGTCGTTGAGCACCACGCTGACCGTATCCGGACGGTAGCGGTGTATGTAGATCAGCGCGTTGAAGCTGCCTTTGGGGCTGGAGAACAGCCAGTAGATCGGGCGCTTTTTGTAGCGTTTGACATGGTCACTGTAGAACTCGCCGAGGAAGTAATCTCGGATGCTGTAGTTGCGCTTGCCTTTGATGTTCAGCGACAGCTCGACGAATCTGAGGTTTTCCTCGTAATGTTCCTCGCCAAAGGCCACACGCAGAAACTTGCGGAAGCGCTCGGCGATGTCGTCAGGAAACCAACCGCCATCGAGCATGGGAATGACGTTGTCGTCATCAGCAGGAAAGCTCGGCTCCGGAACCTGCTTTAGGTAGTCCTCGATGGTCTCGCCCTGATTGGCCAGGATCAGCCCTGGCTTGTCCAGCGCGTAGCGGCCGAACATGCAGCCCACAGCATAGGAGACCAGCTCACGCATAGTGTCGGCCAGCAGCAGCGCCTCCAGCTCGTCCTCGCTCTTGTCGTTGCCGTAGCGGTAGTGTGGGTTGCAGGTCAGGGTGATTTCATTGAGCGGCACCTTGGGTGTCAGCTCATCTTGCATGCCGTAGGCCTCGATGAAGATGCGGTTGTTCTCTTCCTCTAACCTCTGCATCTCCTGTGTCATCTCTCGCCAGTGGGCGCGGAGCTTCTGGTAAGTGGCCTTCAGGGTTGGCTGGCGGTAGTCGGGATTCAGTAGTGGGAGGATATTGAAGTCCCAGGAGGTTTCGTAGGTATTCCAATCGTCCTTGTGGGTTTGTATAAGCCGCTTACAATTATCATCATTAAAAAAAGCGCGTTGATTTGTAGCAATAGGAATAGATGCCACGTTGCCTACTTGGAAATTTAATGTTGGATTCATGGCCTTCATGAAGCCATGGGCAAGTGTTGAGCACAATAATGCAGTTAGAAAGTATTTATCTTTTTGTGCAGGGAACGCAGAAGATCCAGCAACATCAAATATAGCCTTCGTATCTGAGAATCGAACCCCAAAATATGAGGAGCTAATAAATGACCATGAGATTGACTCTTGAAAATAATAGTCGCGATTCTGCGGTCTAGATCTTAGTTTACCTTGCTCATCAGTAAAGCTTTGGATCTCATAGCCATCATTTTCCCAGTT
This sequence comes from Pseudomonadota bacterium, assembly GCA_021795795.1. Next base: position 6,306 of record JAJYPA010000081.1, read on the forward strand.
AACAATATTTTCATTATTTCCATACCATTTGCGATAATCTCCGCCCTTATTATACGGATACCATTTTTTAGTTCCGTAATTAGTGTCGCCTGAGAAGAAACTCATTTTCTTTGATGATACTTCAAACCACTCTCTAACAAATTTATCGTTACTTCCTGTTTGTAACCCAACCTTTACAGGTGCAATATCATCAAGTCTGGTGCCTTGCTGAAAAATATCTCTAATTTTATCGCTCACCCAGTATGCGATTGGACTTCCAGGAATCTTTTTGAAATCTGATGCAGATGCACGGTAGAACCAGCCGCAACCCGGATTCATAACCGCTTCTCGGATGGCGGCTTTTTTCTCATCTTCAGAATTGCCAGCAACCAACCTTAAATAGCCGCCCTTGTAGTCCAGCCGATTTGCGTTCTCCAATACAAAGGCGGTGGTTGAAACCACTTCACCGCCGATGCTGTCAAAAGCCCTTGCACCGAGGTGAGCCATTGATAGCAATGTGTCCTGGTTCAGAATCCGCGCACGCAATGCCTCAAACGATGACAAGAACATCCAACTCTGCATGGTAATCATCGCAACCGCTCCATGCTTCTGGGCAAGGTCGAGGTTACGTTCGATGAACATGGCAAATAGATCTGACTTGCTCGCGGGGTAGTTATCTTTCACCCATGCACTCAATCGCCCATTCATTCCCTTTCCCCCCATATACGGCGGATTGGCAATCACCACATGGTATTTCGGGCTCAGGTAATCGGCCTGCCGTAGGGCTTGCAGCACCTTCTGGTGGGTCAGGCTGTGGAACAGATGACCGGAGACATTTTTTGACTCCAGAATCCTGAGCATACCGTCCACGTCGGTGACATCGGTACGGATCAGGGAGCCGAAGTTGTCGGCCTCTTCGAACTGGCGCAGGGTGGTTTGCAATGGCGCAGTGAAGAGGTCACGGCCGGCAAAATCCATGTAATCCTTCAGCTCGCCATCGTCAAAGTGGACATTCTCCAGCACGCAGATATTTGGCTTGATGCCCTTGTTGAAGAACCGGCGCTGTTTGGCGCGGGCTTTCATAGTCAGGGCAAAAGCGGCCAGCTCCCCGGCGCGTTCGTCGATTTCGATGCCGTAGAGGTTATTCGTGAGGATCTTTTCTGGTATTTCGGCGGGATCAACGCCTTCCTCCTCGTAGATGGCGTAGAGCAGGTCAAAGGCATAGGTGAGCATGTGGCCCGACCCGCAGGCCGGGTCGCAAATCTTGATCTCTTCCGGCTTAGTGATGCGCAGGAAGTCCGTTTCTGCCTGTTCGGGCTTGATGTAGTAGTCCATCTGCTCAATCAGCTTCGAGCCGGGACGGTTGAGCAACCACAGACGACCAAGTGAGTTTTCTACCAGATAGCGCACGATCCAATGCGGGGTAAAAAGCTGGGTGGCGGCGGGGATATTCTCGGGCATGATCTTCTTGTTCTTCTTCAGTCCGTCGAACACCTCGTCCTTCTTCTCGGAGATATAGAACTGGTAGAACCAACCGATCACCTCGACATCCTCGCAGGCATCCGGCGTCATCGCCTCGCGGGTGTAGGCAAGGATGGAGTTGCCCGAGAGCAGATCGTCGGGCATCAGGAGTTCGGTGTAGTCATCGATGCGCTGGAACAGGAACGGCATCGCCTTGTTCCAGAAGTTGCAGGCGGCGACCACCAGCAGGCGGTAAGCCTCGCCTTGCGGGTCGGGGCTGGGCGCTTTGCCGTCGAGCAGGGCGAAGATCTGCTGCCGGACCTTATCGTGGACCATCTCTTCGTCGATATGCCCCATTTTGGCCTCAGCCAGAATCTCGGGCTGGAATTGTCCGGGGTCGGCTGGAGAAACAATGTTGACGCGGTTATAACGGTTCACGTCCATGAAACGCAGGGCGCAGAAGCGGTTAAACCAGATGTAGGCCACCCGCTCAATAACTTGCTCCTTGCTGTGCTCCTTGATGGTTTTTTCAAGTTTTTTCACTGCCTCGGCACGTTCACGCCGGGCGGCGCTGCTTTCAGCCAACACCAGTTTCAGTTTGGCGGAGACCTGTTCCAGCAGAGAACGTCGGGCATATTGGGCAAATTTTTTGAGTTTTGCAGTTTCCATATCAGAGAAGTCCTTTTGAACCACGAATGGATACGGATGAATACGAATCGTGATAAAGGCGAGTTGTGCACGGTTCTATGCAAGCGTGCATAAAGTCCATACACGCTTTTATGCGCCAGCGCTTAAATGGGCGCATATATTTACGCCGAGCGCATAAATTAACGCTTGCGCTCATAAATAGACCCTTTACGATCACCAATCTGAATAATTTCGCCACGCTTCTTCAGACGCAAAAGCAGTTTGTACGCCTGATCTTGAGTAACATGACACAGCTCCATGACATCCGCACGTTTTATGCTGCCGTGCTTGTTGATGTAGTTGAGTACCATCTGTTCTTGCTGGATAGGCGCGAACCCTGCCTGACGGATATACTCCGACTTCTTTCCCGCCTTTTGGTACATCGTCGCGCTGAGGGTGTAAGTCCGGCCCCTGCCGGTGCCGTGAGGTTCGAGAAATCCGGTTTCCACCAGTTTTTCCAAAGTCGCCCGAACATTGGCCTCCGGCTTTTGGACGGATGGAGTCAGGTCAGCGGTGGTCAAGCGGCGTTCTTCGCGCAAGCGTGACAGGATGATCAGGGAATCAATGGGCATGTTCCCCAGATTATCTTCCTGCTCGACTACCATCTTGAGGAAATCGAGATCGGCGGCGGCATTGGCCATCTGCACGGAAACCGTGAATTCATTGGACATGGAATAATCAGGTATCGGCCGACCGTATCGCAGCATACCTTCATAAATGCGGTCGATCCCGCGCCCAGTGCGCTCGGCCAAACCGATCCGCTTGATCACGTCAGCAAGCAGCGGATTACGGGAGCGAGGATCGGCGACGAGCAGATTGTCCAGGGTGACGCCTTCGACGAATCCGCCGGGATTGCTGATAAAAAGGCCATCGTCTGCAATCTTGACGTGCACGGCGCCCAGACGGCTGAAATCACGGTGGACTAGGGCGTTGACGAATGCTTCGCGGAATGCGCGGCGATCATAGTTGGGAACCGGCACACGGAAGAGGCCGACCTGTATTTCCTCTTCCTCGACCCGAGCCTTGAAAAGCAGTTCTACTTCTTCAAAGGTTTCCAGCAGGGGCTTACGATAGAACTCATTCACCTTGACGTCTGTGCCGTGCAGTACCTGGAAGGCTACCTCGTAGGCGGGAAGGTATTGCCGCAACAGATCGGCAGTTCCCAACAACAGCAAACCGGTCATGGTTGGCCGCCTGTGGCCGTTCGCCTCGCGACAAAGCCCCAGGGCACCATCCAGTTCGTCATCCGCGAGCGCCAGCAAGGATTGTTCTCCACCATATTTTTTGATGGCATTACGGATGCGCAGACGTTGCAGCGGATCGAGTTGACTTACTAAAACGTCCTCCAGCACCATGGCCGAGGGATCGACAAGTCCCATTGACGACTGGCGCTGGATGAACTCATGAGGATAAAAAGGTACCGCTTCAGGTGTGCCATCCAGTTTGAGCCGCCTTCGAACCAGCAGACCATCGGAAGTTGAAACCAGTTGCCGTGATTTAGGCACGGAGATATGGACTATAGATTTGCCCTGCAACTCGCACCGCTCTACTCGGACAGATATGGCCGGGTTCGTCTTATTGGCGATCAGTGAAGATATGCCCGACACATTGAGATGATTCGCATGCAAGCCGGTAGCCTCACCGTCATCCTCCACCCCAAGTAACAGGTCGCCGCCATTGGTATTGGCCAAAGATACCACGGCCGCCACAAGTTCCCGGTCCGGCAGGCATTTTATATCACTCTTGAATTCCAGAGACACACTTTCACCCTGCTGGATCAGCTTTTCAATTTCGTGCTCATTCGCGTCCATTCGTGGTTCCTAAATTTGAATCCTTTTCCCTTTGCGAATTTCATCCAGCAATGCCTCGCGCATGGATTCCAGGTAGCGTTCCACGTCGGTCTCGTCGGCCAGCCAGGCTTTTTCGAAAGAGACCTTCACCGAGCGGCTGGGCACATACTCGATGCGCGGCTCCGGCTTGGTGGGTGGCATGGGGCTCAGTCCTTCCTCCGGCGAGGTGGTTTCGCCGGGTTCCGGAGCAGGCTCAGATGTTGGAGCCGGTTGCGCCCAGGATGTCATCTGCGAAAGCAGTCGCTGGTAGTCGTTTTCCTCAAACCGACGTAGGTTTTCGCGGACCACCGCAATCAGCTTCTGTCGCTCCAGGTCTGCGTTGAATTCGTTGAACGGACGGGTGATCTGCTCTTGCTGCCCGTCGTTCAGTGCGACGAATTCGGCCATGCCGCAGAGTCGGCCTTTAAGAGCGGCGACTGTCTCCTTGGCCGTAGTGATCTCGGCCTCGATCTGGGCCGTGATCTTCTCCTGCAGGGTTTCGACTTGCGTCTTGACCTGCTGCATTCGGTTACCCTTGAAGCATTCTGGATCGGCCAATATCGCCCTCAAGACGCCTGAAGAAACATCTTCAGGATCGCCCTCTCTCACTTCCAGTTTTCCACTTCCCACATCTTCTTCGATGTAGGCGAAGTTGGAGTCCTGGCTTTGAACGAACTGGCGGGCGTTATCGAAAATGCCTTTCTGCGGCCCGCTCATGAATTTGCGGACAGGATCGATGACGCTTTCCTTCATGTCGAGCAACGCGTCTTCCTGGCGGGTGAGTTCGGTCAGATACCAGGCATAGGGCTTGCCGGTTAGCTCCTTGAGCTTCTCAAGTACCGGTGTCAGTGCATTCTGGAACGGATATTGGGATGCCTGGGCCGCTAGCAGGGTGAGCTGATGCGTCAGATCTTGGAGCGCAGTGTCAGTCTCCTTGCCAAGCGCCTTCGCTTCGCCGGCAGCAGGCGGAGCATCGAAGAAATCCTCAAAGAACACCTTGAGAACGCGAACCTGCGATGCGGTAAATTCGACCTGGGGCTCCAGCACCACATTGCCATGACCATGCGTGTTGCGCAGCGCCCGTTCCAGTTCGTCTTCTTCCAGCAGGTTCCCGTCAGCGCGGACTTCGACCTTGCCGCGAGCGCAGAGGCTGGCCAGGGTGCAAAGAATAGCGGCGTAGTACCAACCGTAGGGTTTGCGCTCGAATTTTTCCAACAGGTTTTTCAGCGTAGTACGCACGCCACCCCGGTTATTGCTCTGAATGAACGCCAACAGCTCCTGCTCAGACTCGGCCAGGGAGGTGGTATCATTACCCAAGAGTGTTGCACCCTTATTACGCAGAACCGTCCTGATCATTTCTTCCGTATAGGGGACGCCGCGCAGCATGCGAAGGTTTGGATAGGCACGGGTGATGAGATCCTGGAATCCGCGCAGCACCCGGGTCTGGGCATCCTCGGAACCTATTTCTATGTCGGCTCCTGCCACGAACAATTTGGCCTTGCCAATCAGGCTTTGAACGCGCTGCTGTAGCTCAGCAGACCGTTCCTGGTTCTGGAAGCTCTTGTCATTCAGAATGCGTTTAACTGACTCCTGTTGCGTGATCGAGATATTCTGGCGGATGTATTTCTCCGTCCGCTTGTACATGAGGATATCGCGAACGAGGCGTTCATCCGCAGGCATCAGAACCAGTAGTTCGTCCCGGCCCATGCTCTGCATCTGCAGGATGGACTCGCTTTCGGCGTTTTCATGGAACGGACTGATGACATGGATAGCCAGCTCGTACTCCCGCCCGTGCAGCCGATCATCAAGCTTTCTGGAGAATGGGTAGTCCTGGCCATTCTCGTCGAAGCGAATCTTCCGCTGCTTGATGACGTAGTCGAAAATGATCTTCTCAAGCTCGGCGGCAACTTCGGATGACTCCACCTCGGTGTTCTTGATTTCCTGCTCGACGTCTTTTTCCTCGTCGGTCAGGTATTCGTAGAGTGCGCCATTGCGCTGCACGTAAGTCTGTTGTTCCAAAAGATTGAGGGCTTCTTCGACCCGTTTCCGTAACACGGGCAGATCCTGATTGAAGCCGTCCAGCATCAGGACGCACAGGTTGCGAAGCGTCGGCTTGAACTCCTTGACGTATTTGACCAAAAAGAGCGTCTTCAACAGCCGAATGGCGAAAGGACCATCCAGATGGTTTTCTGCCTGGATGATGGCTCGCTGGATGTTGGATTTCAGCGCGGTGCGAATGCCTTCAAACATCAGGTCGAAGGTCGCAAGCCGCCCGATTTCATAACCCCCGATCTGGATCGCCACCTGCTGGAACACGCCCAGCATGGAGCGTTCGCCCACCGAACTGTGCTTGCCCTCAAAGGCGCTATGCAGCGATAGATTCTGAATGGCCGACTGAAACAGCGCAAACTGGTACGGAATAAACGGATAGCTGTGAATGAAGTGGTCCCGGTCCTGATAGTTCCGGTAGGTCTGCGAGCCGTCGGCAAAGTCAAACAGAGTCTTAAAATTGTTGGACTGCGCGTGATAAATGTCCGACAGAAGACGCACGCCTTCTTCGTTCTTCATAAGCAGACGTTTCTGGATAACCTCCGCCACGTCGGCACTGCTCAGCTTCATGCGATTGGCAAACCGCGCCTGAATTTTCGAGAAGTCGTTACTTTGCTGTTTGCTCATCTCGCCGACGACCGTCCCCATGTCCTCCTGGGCGGTCACGATGATCCATGCGCGGCCTCGGCATTTGGTGGCCAAGCTCTCGGCGATGGTCTGGAGGTTGGTCATCAGCTTGACATTTTCGGCGATGTACTGACCGACCTCGTCGATAAAAAAGTTCAGGCGGAATGCTTTATTTCCCTCTTGGCTCGATTGCCGCTCAATATACGCTTGCACCTGCTCAGCAAAATCTTCAATGGAGACACGGTATTCACTGCGGTATTTATCGAGTATCCCCGAGGCCTGCGTCTCGTCACCACCAGCTACCTGAGCATAGGCTTTGGCAATGTTTTTGGTCTCTAGCAAAGACTGCTCGCGGCCCTTTTGCCATGTTCTGCCCGCTGTCGTTTCGTAGGCCGATTGGAACTGTTCGTAGAGGCCACGACTGTCGAGGTCGCGCTCAAACCGGGCGATGTGCCCCTGTTTGCCGTAGTAACCACACATCTCGTCAAAGACCTTGACGAAGACAGCGAGGAGCGCATCCATTTGGGTCTTGCTGATGACATCCGCTTTCTGGTCGATGTTGAATAGAATGCTTTTAGAAGGGATGGCGACGGCTCGCTTGAGATCACCGCGCAGGATTTCGTTATCGCCGCACTTGGGCAGGAACAGATCAAGAGCCGAGGCTCCTTCGATCAGCCGGTTCTCAAGCAAGAGCGCCAGCATCTTCAACAGGTGGGATTTGCCGGACCCGAAGAAGCCGGAAACCCAAACGCCGTTGGCACCTTCATAGTTGTTGTAGGCATCCAGAAAGGACTCAAGCCGCTTCTCGACTTCGTTGGTCAGTACGTACTCTTCAATCTCTCGGGACAGACTGGCTTCATCGTCAGCTTTGATGACCCCTTCAATCGGGCGATCAACTGGCTTGTTGAAAATGGTCTTAAGAGTCATCATCCTTCCCTCGGCTCTTCTGATTAAATTCAGACTTCACAGTGAAAAATATTGAATGCTCGATAATATTTATCGTCATGCATTCTCTCAAAGAGATCCAGCGATGCTCCAGTCTGCAGGGAGTGGGTGTAGTTTCCCGGGAAAAATAGGACAGTCGGCTTATCTTTCGCTGTGCTCTGCAAATTGTTCAACACGTTGTGTGAGCGGATGTAGGGGAACACCTCACCAACGCCGGACAGAAAGAGAACCTCGAATTCCGTAATGGCCAGCTTGGCCGCAATGGCCGGAACAAGATGCGCTTCGGGGTCCAGCACGCCCTGCAACAACTCCTTGAGCTGCTCTTTGGAGACAGTAGCCTCCATTTCGATAATCTGGTTCCATATGCCACGCTCTTTGAGAATTTCTATCGAAAGATCATACAGATTGATCTCCAGAATCCGGACACCGGCCTGCTCAAGACGATTGACCAGCTTCAGCTTTTGCCGCTCGACTTCAACAGAATCTTCCGGCTTGAATGGGCAGATGAAAAAGGGGATCTCATTACCAAGACCTTGCTTCTTGAGAAAGCGTTGGCCTGAGATCACAGCAAAAAGATGCTGAAATCTTTCCGGTATTGGCCTTCTGGCCATATCTGCTGACACTACGCCATCCCTTTTAGTTCTGATTCAAATACAGGGAAGTGCAAAATCTCCCTGCGGTTGCCTTGATGGATCAGCTCCAATAGTTTTGGGCTGAGCATGGCAGCGTGGATCGTGTTGTTGGCCGTCAAGAAATCGGCCTCGCGAAGCATCTTAAATAAGACCTGCCGTAATTTGCTTCGGGTTGCTGGGGTGATCTTATCCAGCTCCAAATGCCATTCAGCTTTACGGTTGAAGAAAGCATCAAAATCATCAAAGTTCAGATCACCTTTCATTGAGATATAACGCTCATGAAGCACTTCGATGGCAAAGTCAGCGATAAATCTGTACTGGCGGCAAACAGCAAGCCAGAGAAGATAGACCTGCTCTTGACGACTGCCATCTACCAAGAATTTAAGTTCAACCGGACTCAGGGTCCTGAGCCGAGAGATAACCTCGCGGCAGATTCGCTTGAGTGTACTTACCGTTCTGGTCTGCAGTACATTATTTGCAATAACACTTGTACGAACTGCGTTCCAGTCACCGAGATCAAAATACAGCTTTACCAGCTCCAGCGACTCACGGTGAAATAGACTGCCCGTTGTAAATGACAGGCTGTATCTATCACTACCCATTTTTCGTCAGGATTCCTTTTTGTAATGTTCAGCAGCGCCACCGGCCTTCACCCATTCGTCCACGTCAACCTTTTTGAACTTCCAAAGTCGGCCCATGCGATGCGCGGGCATTTCATGCCTATCAATCCACTTGTACACGGTGTCATTGCTGACCCCCAGGTACTTGCAGATCTCACTTATTGATAACCAGCGGTCTTCCATCTCGGTCATTTCTTAAGCTCCTTGTGGGGGCGGCCAGAATGAAGTTGCGGAGCATTTCCATTTAAACGGTTCCAGTATACGAATAGACCGAATTTTGTCAAAGGAAGGCTACCGATTAAAGCCGATTACTTCGTAATAAGGTCTACGGAAGACGCATAATTGGCGCCTGCATCGATTTCACGGCACTGGCAGCGCAGGTAGATGGTGCGGCTCCTCGACCGGTGAGTTCCCAGGGTGGTCGCCCGCCTTACCCCACCGAAGTCATGGTGCGGATCCTGGTCTTGAAACGCCTGTACAATCTTTCGGATGAACAGATGGAATACCAGCTTCTGGATCGCCACAGCTATCAACGTTTCTGCGGCCTGCTGGATGCCGCGCACCTGCCCGATCGCAAGACGATCTGGCATTTTGAGAACCGGCATCGAGGTAGCCGGTGCCGAAGCCCTGTTTGCAGTGGTAGAGCAGCAAATTCTCCAGCACGGTTATCTGGCGCGAGGAGGTCAGATCATTGATGCCAACCTGGTCCCTGCACCCAAGCAGCATTTTATCCGGGAAGACAACGCACAGCTCAAAGAAAAGGCCGTACCCGCGACTGGAGCCCCACCAAACGTCGCTAGAAAGATCTGGAGCGACCTGGACGAAGAAGCATGGGAAAAGCAGCCATGGCTACAAGCTCTCTGTCAGAGTGGAACGCAAACACTGCCAGAGCAACAGGAGATAATCGCCCGGCAATCCAGCTTTAGGCTTCTCTTGGGCTGGGTGTTGGGGGTATTGGTAACAGTTCGTAGAGTCTCATGATGTGAGTATTCCCGTGTCATGACACCATTTGCACCCTTCGCCAGAGCAGGAGGGGCAAACCTGAACATTTGGGTTTGCTGGGTTTGCTGGGTTATTTTCACCGGCCATATATAAACTGTCAGTTGTATTACCATTTGTTTGACAGTTTTCACGCTGGGAATGAAACATACCCTTAAAACCCTGCAAACCCTGATTAGTGACTTTCCATGCCACCCCAAGATGTGTCTCCCGGCCTTTCATTACTTGAAGACCTTCAACAATCCTATTTTCGTGGCGTCGCAAGTATTTGCCTAGCCGCCTGATATTTATGGAACCTTTGCTGTTTCCAGCAACTGCGTCCAAAGCCCCCAGAAGCTCGGCATCAGTGTTGAAGGTAGCTTTTTCTACCAAGTCCTTCAGTGTGATAAACCGTTCACCGATCAGCGCGTGCCAACCTTGCAGAATGGCGCTGAGGTCTTCGGCTTCTGGGTCAGTAGCGCGTTCTCTACTCACAACGTCCAGTGGGTCAGCCATTGGACAGGGTGCGAGACCGTCCTCAATTAAGGTTAAAACTGCGGCGCGCACAGAATCGTTCCAGGCGTTAAAGCTGCCCAAACTGCCCTCCTTATGTGGCCGTGCATATTTCAAAATGGCGATGGCCGCCGCCTGCATCGCACCAAGATGCACTTGTGTCCACTCGGTCGGGTCAATATTGAATTGACGAAGCTCAGCCCTTTCAACCTTCGGGTCAACGCGGATTGTCAGCGTGCGCCTGGTTAAATCAGCAGCAGGGATCAGGTTTATCCCAGTCGCCATAAGTAGCATCCTTGTTGGGATTTTTGCAGTGGCACTTTGGCCCAGTAATCGGGACGAGTATCTTTCAGAGGTAATGACTGCGGCTAGGTCGTCGCCGCCCAGAGTACCGCTGAGGTTGTCCCACAGCACAGCCGGTGTTCCCTCAAGCAAGGTGGAGAATAGTCGTTTTTGCTGTTCTTCAGGGCTTGCACCGAGGCTTGTAACGGATTTGTCGTCCCCCGCCAGTAGTTTGGCGACAATGCCTATATGCGTTTTCCCAGAACCAAATGTTGGCGCTGAAATGATAAACATCGGAGACAATGGCAGGATTGGACGTTGTACAGCCGTCAACAACAGCGCCATAGTCGCTCCTGCATCTGCTGGAGAGATAAAAGGCATTTGGCTAAGCGGGAACCAGAGCGTTTGAATTGCCTCGCGAATATCGTTTGGAATGGGCGCCCAATCTCCTTGATGGTGCAAGTAAAGACCCGTCTGGTCATCATACCCTTGGCGATCAAGCAGTGTGCCACCAGGTCGCATGATTCTGTGACGTGTCACCCCATTTAACTCGGGGAACTGCCACGCCTCACGCGCTGCAAGTATGCGCTGTGCAAATTCAAGGGGTAGCTTACTTGCAGCCCATGAACCGCTGCGACCATCGTAACGTTTTATTTCGAAAAGTCGCTCAACGGGATCAAGTAACGCATGGGCTGAAGCCGGGTAAGTGTTCCCTCTTGAGTCGATCCGGACCAATGTCCCACCAAAATCAAAAACTTCGCGCTTAGCGGTCAGTCGCCCAATCACAGTACGAAGTAGTTCCGGCCATTTCCCTGAAATAAGCATGAGCTGTACGCGCTCAACCTCGCCAGGCTGTGCCTCGTCCTCTGCTACAGATTCACCCGCAAGTTCTTCCGCATTCGCAACTGTGACGGCCTCTATTGCTGTTCGGGTAGCGCTTGCGCCATCGCGCACATAAGCATCGCTCCAATCATCGCCCTCTACGTTTGGGATGGCTACCTGTCCATGCACCGCTGCTGCGGCGACTCTGGCTGCTTTCTGGCCCACTCCTGTAGCATCGTGGTCGCCACAAAGGATGATCTCTGCCCTTGGGTATTTTCCCCGGATAGCCTTCGCCGTGGTCAGCATGTTCCCTGCCGAAAAACAGCAGACAACGCCACCTGTAGAGATGGACTCAGCAATGCTCGCCGCTGTCCCAAAGCCTTCAGCAATATAGATCACGTCGCCGGGATCCCTGAGCCAATACATACCGCCTTTCATCCTGCCGCCCTTGGCGAAGGATTTGCGTCCGGATGCGCTGATTTTCTGGAGCGATTGGATTTCTCCGTAGATGTCCCGCACGGATATGACTAAATTCCCAGTGAGATCTTGCATCGCGCCATAAGGAGAGATTTTCTTTTTGGCAAGATAAGGATGACCAGGTTCGGCTGGATCAAAATTATCCAGCGCCTGCCTGATACGCGTCGCCGCCTTTAAGTAGGCGGCTTCTCGCTGCTTCTCTGATTCACAACGGGCTTTGGCCTGTTGTTTGAGAAGTACCGCAAGTTCGGTATCGGATAAGTCAGGGTCGCGGACAGCCTGCCAGCCTGCTGTTAGACCTGTCCTTTTATCGCCAAAAACGGCCCCTTTGCGGCCCGGGAAAATCTTTAGCCAACCTGATTTATCAGAGGCTTTCCCGTTGCTCGAAAAGCGTATGAACTCGCCCACTTTTCCGTCGATGATATCGCTCGGGGGATTCAGACCGCGCGAGCGCATGGTATCAAGGAGGCCTCTCATTTTGTCCCCCATACTACGAGGCCGAGAGAACAAGAAAAAAATGCGAGAATAATGGCGATGATGTCAGGGCTCATTTTATCACCTCCCCCCGATTTGCCGTTTGGCTAGCCACTCCGCCAGGTCCGCAACACGATATCTAACTAAGCGTCCTGTCTTGAAATATCGTAAGTCATATCGGCGCGTGCAACGCCAATTTTGTAAGGTTGAAGGCTTAACCTGCAATACGGCTGCTGCAGTACGCTCGCTCAACATCAGTTGATGTGGGGAGATGTCTTTGCCGCAATCAAGCTGTCTGATAATTTCAACAATTATCTGTTTAATTAGATCGTTATAATGATCCATGGTTGACCTCACTGATCTTTGAGAGAAGATAAGGTTAGCCAAGTGTTCATCAAAGAAGATCAAAAATAACCGTATAAATTCGCGTTTATTTTGTTGACAGGTTCAGCGCCCTACGTCAGGTGTTACGCAAGACCCGCCATACGACCGATGTGGAAGCGCTGATCCGGGTGATGGTCCTCAACCGGCTCTGCAATCCCGAATCGAAACTGGGCGGACTGCGCTGGGTGGAAACAGTCTCTGGAGTTTGTCCTGGCCGTACCGGGGCGACGGTACCAGGAATTTACCGATCTGCTGGTGTCTTCCATCCACGATGGCCAAGGCGAGGTTCTGGATGTCCGCCGTGTAAAAAAATAGACGCTTCTCAGCAATTGACGCTGTTGTAGTGGAGCGTTTTGAAATCGTTACTAACGATATCGATAAGTTGTAAGATTAGATTAACTGTCGAGCACGGGGCCCGGGGCTCATTTTGAGCTCCACCCAATATCTCTTGCCGCATCAGCTGCTGGCTCTCTAAGCTTATCTCTTATGTGAAAATTTAAAAAATTCAGTGGTACCACCAGGCTCTTCGATGTTTTGAGTGGGTGAGATGGAGACCGCAGACCATGCATCTGGGGTCGCACCAATCACTGGTCAACCACCGTCAGTCTCGATCATACCACAACTTCTAGATAAGGCATTGGCGCGAAACTACATGGTTACCAACGATATTTCTTGCCTACAAGGTGAGTATCGGGGTCAATTCAAGGTCTCCATATGACGTCCTACTCATCCCTTACCTGGTCCCATGGGGACCGGACCTACCCACTCGATCTATCGAGCCCTTAAAATGAGCAGGTATTTCTTCGATTTACCGAGTATACTGTAACACAAAACGATATTTTATATGCTCAAACACAAGGTTGTCTTTATAAGAGGTTTATATCGTCTTGTTGTGCGTGCACGCGCCATCATTTATTCAATGCAAAAATTTACTGATAAAATAGCTATAGTTAAGAAATGTTGGTAATAAGGAGAAAACATGCTATCCCGTGATATAAAGATGCGCCTTTGGTACATGCCTTTTGCTCTAATTGGGCGTGGTAGTTTTTGTTTTTTACTGATGACCATGGCATTGCTAGCCGTCACTTTTTTGCCCTCTATTCTGTTCTTTGCCGCTTTGTTCATTTGGATCCCAACTTTATGGATTCTCTACGCAAGGGTATATTATCACTGGTCGTTTGCTGAAACTTGGATAAGAATCCGGCGACATGTACGATCTATACTCATCATCTTCGCTTTTTATTCAGTTCCAGTTGTGTTGACGGCTGGACTATTTAGGACGGTCAGTCTGCGGGACTATAGAGCTTGGATGTATCCCGGTGCGGGCAGTAGTGCGCATAGTATATGGTTGCGTTTTTGCGATAAACTTCCCTTGGCTTTTTTGCTAATTATTTTTGGGTATTTTCTATTCTGGCCGGCTATATCAGCAATTATGTTTTTGGACAAGAAAATAACTCCGATGGATATGATGATTTCGACATCGGAGATATTTGAACGTCTTTCTTTCCCAAAGCTAGTGATAATTACAAGTATAGTACTAGGCTTTTATTGGATCTTGTCGGAATATATTGCCAGAGTTTTTATGTCTTGGGAATCGGTAGCAGTGATGGTGGTGTTGACGATTTTCACCGTTATTCTGTCTGGGTGGTCATTTGCTTTTGGGCTGACTTTGGATTACTACCTGGATATCTCCAATAAGGATGAATGAAGTCAATGTGTTTCCCGACTAAAAAAATCAAACTCAGCGTATGCAAAACTAAAAAACGATAATGCATCTTATCAGGAGAATATCACTGCGGTGATTGTAGCAATTCCCGACAAATTATGTAGACAGAAACAAAGACAAAGAGATAACCTTGGTGGCCCAAAGGTATATAGGGATGACCCGCAGTAAAGCCGAAGGTAACGCCACTGTAATGCCACTGTAATGCCACTGTAATGCCACTGTAATGCCACTGTAATGCATGTTCACAGCACTACGTTACAAAAATTACTGGGCGTAAGAGCATTATGAAGTGCATTACAGAACGCGGTGTAGAAGTCTCGCTTTTTAACCATGCGCCCTCGCGGATGCAAGTGTTTTATAAGGGATGTATAGTGCTCGTGTCCAAATCTAAGCAGAAAGGCAGCAGGATACAAAACTCCTGCCCGTGCAGCGATATTCATCCATTCCCCCGAGTTCGACAGTTCATCGGCTAAAATCGTCCATTTTGTAACGCCACCCCAGCATTCATAGGGGTTTCAGCGTCCATTTTCTCAAACTTCTGTGGTGGCACGCTTTATCTCATAGATACTTTTATTTACATGACGATTAACACTGATAAAGTGGCGGCATGCATGTGAAGATAACCACCTCTGGCAGCCGCCGCTATGTCCAGCTTGTCGAGTCCTACCGGGATGATGCCGGAAAGGTTAAAAAGCGGACCGTCGCCACACTGGGGCGGCTGGATCAGGTCGACAGTCAGTTGAATGCCGAGATTCAGGGCTTGATGAAGGTCAGTGGTCAGGTACCCACCCCGATGCCAACGATTTCTTCTCCACCATCCAACGCTTTTGAAGAAGCGCGTGCTTTAGGCGATTGACCTGTTTTGCCATCAATCGTTTACAGCCTGCGCAACGCCTTTTGTTGAACTTCAACAATTCTGTAACCATTACGATATGGAAGCCGCTTTTATTGTGTGACTTGCCATATATTCTGTATTTTTCACCAGCAGTGCCCAGATGGTTCGGGCCATCTTGTTGGCCTGTGCCACGACAACCACGTTGTGGGGCCGTCGGCAGAGCAGCTTGTCCATCCAGGGATTCCGGTTCTTGATCTGGAAATTCACCACTGCCCGCGCTCCGTGGGTGAGCAGCTTTCGCAGATAGCTGTCTCCGCGTTTACTGATGCCCAGCAACCGGACCTTACCGCCGGTTCCACTCTGGCGGGGAACCAGC
>JAJYPA010000564.1 GCA_021795795.1 Pseudomonadota bacterium
CGATACTCCTTTTTTTTTCAGGACAAGGTAGCTTCAGGCGATACTGTTTTTGAGGATGGTACGCGAATATCACCAATAATAGTGAGCAGATTGCCTTTGATCCCTCATGGTCTGTATATTTCATGTGCTGCCTCTGAATTGCCTTGGCATTCACGGCACAATCATCCCATTGTCAAGACAAGCAGGATCATATTCGAAAAATATATGGGGATCAGGAGAAACCAGATTTTCGTCCTTGTTTTTATATTCCAGCTGATTCAGCAGTCCTTGAATGACATTTATCCGCGCTTCGTGTTTGATATCTGTTCGAACGATGGACCAAGGGGTCAGAAGTGTATGTGTACGGGAAAGCATGGTGTTGCGCGCCTGGGAATAATCCTCCCAGTGATGGATGGCCTTCTGATCAATGGGGCTCACTTTCCATTGCTTGAGTGGATTGGTTTTCCGGTCTTCCATGCGCGCTATCTGCGCTTCCTTGGAAATGTCCAGATAGATCTTGAAAAGATGAATTCCCGAGCGTCTGAGCATGCCTTCGAAGTCTGTCACCTCAGCAAAAAACTCTTCATATTGCTGATCCGTACAAAAATCCATCACTCGCTCTACGCCAGCCCGGTTATACCAACTGCGATTGAACAGAACAAACTCCTGGTCCGCAGGTAAATGTTGCACATATCGTTGGAAATACCATTCCGTGTGCTCACGGTCAGAAGGTTTAGTCAAAGCGACCACCCGCGTTTCACGCGGGCTTAAATGCGCGATAATACGTTTAATGGTGCCATCCTTTCCAGAGGAATCCCTTCCTTCGAAAAGCACCAGAATCTTGTCATTGTGCTTTATAATATGATTTTGCAGTTTGACGAGCTCAATTTGTAAAAGTCTTAACTCTTCTTTGTAGTGATGGCTATTATGGCTCACGAGTCAATCTCCGAATATCTTTTCTGTAATATTTCAATGGCCGACAAGGTTTTGCCTTCCAGAAACTCGAGGAAGGCGCCGCCACCCGTGCTGATGTATGAAATTTGATCAACAATATTCAACTTATGGATGGCGGCGACAGTGTCGCCACCTCCCGCCAAGGAATAGGCGCTGCTGGCCGCTATGGCGCGACCAATCGCTTCGGTACCATGGGAGAATGCCGCTATTTCAAAAACGCCCACGGGACCATTCCAGATGATCGTGCGGGCGCGTTGTAAAATGTCCGCATAGTGCCGTGCGGTTTTCGGCCCGATGTCCAAAATCATGCTGTTGGGCAATATACTATTACTCTGACCAAGCTGCGGGATGGCGTGATCGCTCATCTGATCGGCCGTAATGACATCTGTTGGTAGTGGTATCGGCGTCCCCTGAATTCGTGCACGCTTCAATATCTTTTTTGCATCGGCGAGCAAATTCGGTTCACAAAGTGATTTGCCGATGGACATTCCTTCAGCGAGCATCAGGGTGTTGGCAATCCCTTCACCCACCAGTAGCTGATCTGTTTTAGCGATAAACTGCATCAACACTTCCAGCTTGGTCGATATCTTGGCACCGCTCACCAAGGCCACTATGGGATGCGCTGGATTTTGCATCGCTTTGCTTAACGCTTCGATCTCATTCGCTAAAAGTGGCCCTGCGCAAGCGATGGGTGCGAATCGCGCGACACCATGAGTGCTTGCCTGTGCACGATGCGCGGAAGCGAACGCATCCATGACGAACACATCACACAGTGCCGCCATACGGCGAGACAGTCCTTCGTCATCCTGTTTTTCTCCAACATTAAAACGGACATTTTCCAAAATGACGACATCGGCATCGTTGAGAGAGCCAAGCTGCACACCGTTTGTTCCTAGCCAGTCCCGTATGACGGGAATCTCACGTGGTAACAGCTGGCCCAGCCGTTTGGCTATTGGAGAAAGACTGTAGCGTTCGTCATACTTACCTTCGTGCGGCCTACCAAGATGGGACATTACCATTACCTTGGCGCCCGCTTCGATCGCTTTGCGAAGCGTATCCACGCTGGCTCGAATGCGCGTGTCGTCGACAATTTCTCCCTGCGCATTCAAAGGCACATTCAGATCCTCACGCAACAAGACCCGTTTCCCGGCTAAATTGATGTCGGCCATATGCAATACCGGCATGTGTCCACCTCCGTATTAGTGGGACAGGCCCATCATGGCGAGCGACACATCCACCATGCGGTTGGAGAAACCCCACTCGTTATCGTACCAGCCACACACTTTGACAAGCTGCCCCTGTACCTTGGTGAGCGACTGCTCATAAATGCAGGAGTGCGAATCATGATTAAAATCTATGGATACCAAAGGCCTGTCATTGGTGGTCATGATGCCTTTGAGGGGCCCTTCGGAAGCATTCTTCATCACTTGGTGAATGTCATTCACGGAAACCGTTTTGCTGACAATGCAGGTTAAATCGACAATGGAGACATTGTGTGTGGGGACACGAATAGCAAAACCGTCCAACTTGCCGTACAGCTCGGGAATAACCAGACCGATGGCTTTGGCCGATCCCGTCGTGGTGGGAATCATACTCATACCCGCAGCCCGCGCCCGACGTAAATCTTGGTGATAGACGTCGATAATGCGTTGATCATTGGTCATGGAGTGAATGGTATTCATGGTGCCCTGCTGGATTCCGGCAAACTGGTGCAGAGTTTTGGCGAGGGGAGCCAGGCAGTTGGTGGTACAAGAGCCATTGGACACGATATGGTGTTTTGCTGGATCCAGCAGATGATGATTGACGCCGTAGACGACGGTGAGATCGACGGGATCTTTGGCTGGAGCCGAAATCAGTACTTTTTTGGCCCCGCCCTGCAGATGCAGGGCAGACTTTTCTCGCGTCGCAAAGAAACCGGTGGATTCTATAACCAAATCCACCCCCAGATCGCCCCAGGGTAATTTAACCGGATCGCGTTCCGCCAAGACTTTAATGCGATCATCGCCGACCAATATGGCATCGCCGTCGACGCTGACTGGGAAAGGGAAGCGTCCGTGTACGGAATCATATTGGGTGAGATGTGCGTTAGTTTCAGAATTGCCCAGATCATTGACAGCGATGATTTCTATCTCATCGGTCCGATGACCTTCGTAAACGGCCCGCAGAATCATGCGTCCGATACGACCATATCCGTTGATACCGATACGTAATGCCATGATACACTCCTTTTTTTGCTTGCAATTTACGGCAATCTCACATTCCCTACAAAACATCAACAGCAACCTAAAAATTAGGGTTTATGCAAATAAGACCGAAGTTCGGCAGTCGTGGAACTGTCATGCGATGTCTGACCGACATCCTGCCTGCTCATGTCTTCAATAATGCGCTGGGCAAGATGTTTGCCCAGTTAGTCGCCATATTGATCAATTGAATCAATATCCCAGAAGGCCAGGGCTACGTCATGCATGAATCTATTCATCTGATCACAAAGGCATATAGTCGTCTTTTAACGTCCTACGCTACCCCTGTCTACGATTTCTCTAAACATTCATTGAGTTGCGGCGATTTCTGGTTGCATGGGGCTTATGAAAACCAATGAGTTATGCAAGACATTGGCGGAGCCCTGACCCTAGTACGCCTTTGTGGACATCTCAAAACTCCTTTTGCACGGCATGACCACCGAACTCATTGCGCATCATGGCAAGCAATTTGGCCGCGTAGTCGTCGCGCCCCTGGGAAGCCCAGCGCATCTGCAGCGCGAGGGTGATGATTGGCGCGGGAATTTTCAGTGTGAGGGCTGTCTGCGCGGTCCACAGGCCTTCGCCGGAATCGGCCACCACCGGCGCGATGTCGGCGAGCACCTGATCCTTCTTTAAAGTGTCGGCGGTGAGATCAAGGAGCCAGGAGCGTACGACACTGCCGTAACGCCACATCTCTGCCACTTTGGCGAGGTCCAGTGCGAATTCGGTCCTTCCCTGCAGGATTGCAAAGCCTTCAGCCAACGCCTGCATCATGCCGTATTCGATACCGTTATGGATCATCTTGACGAAATGACCACTACCTACGGGGCCACAGTGGAGCCAGCCTTTATCAGCGCCAGGGGCCAGGATTTCCAGAAAGGGCTTTGCCTGAGCCACCGCTGCGGCATCGCCGCCGACCATCAATGCGTAACCTTCCTGTAGACCCCAGACTCCACCGGAAACTCCCGCATCCATATAATGCACTTGTACAGCCTCGGCCCGTTTTGCCTGCGCAATGGAGTCTTCATAGAACGCATTGGCGCCATTGATCACGATATCGCCGGGGCTCAGCAACGGCAGCAACTCATTGAGGTGACTCTCGGTAGCTTCACCCGCTGGCAGCATTAGCCAGAGCACGCGTGGTATCGATAGAGCCTCGACCAGCGCGTTGAGGCTGCCTGCCGCAAGAGCGCCGGTTTCTATCGCAAGATCTGTCGCTTTCTTCGTATGGCGGTTATAGACCACTACCTGAGCCCCATCACGCTGCAACCGCCGCGCCATATTGGCCCCCATCCGACCCAACCCGACCATACCGATCTGTTGTTTCTGCTCGCTGATCATCGCGTTCTCCTCGTTTACTGACTAATTCATGAGCCTTTAGTCGTGAATGATGTGCTTCCAGCACGACCCGCAATGGCTGGGCGGATGAGCAGAATCTCGGCCACCATTAAAACGGCCACTTCCAATCCTGAATATCCTGTCGATCCACTCCAAACTCGTAGGCATGGTTCTTACAGGCGAACTGTTGATCAAGCAGTGCTTCTCGCACACAGGACCCCGTATCACAGAGGCGGGTATCCGGTCAATGGCGTCAATGGCCAAGCTGAAACGGTCCGTCTGATTCAGGATCGCGAGTTCCAGAGGTGTGCTGATATTGCCTTTTTCTTTGTAACCGCGCACATGAATATGATGCTGTCCGGGTCGCCGGTAGGTTAATCGGTGGATGAGCCACGGGTAAGAGTGGAAATTGAAGATCACCGGCTTGCTGGAAGTAAACAGCGCCTCGAACTCACGATCCGTCATCCCGTGTGCGTGTTCGGTATGTGGTACCAATTTGAACAAGTCCACCACATTCACGAATCGAACCTTGATGTCGGGCACATGTTGACGCAGTAAGGCGGTGGCGGCCAGAGACTCGAGAGTCGGCACGTCACCGCAACTCACCATGACCACATCAGGTTCAACCCCCTGGTCATTGCTCGCTCAGTTCCAGATGCC
>JAJYPA010000082.1 GCA_021795795.1 Pseudomonadota bacterium
TCATGTCAAAAGAGAAATTTGAACGGAACAAACCGCACGTTAACGTGGGCACGATTGGTCACGTCGACCACGGCAAGACCACCTTGACCGCTGCGATCACCAAAGTGATGGCGGGTTTGCACGGTGGAGCGTCACTGGGCTATGACCAGATCGACAAAGCGCCGGAAGAGAAAGCGCGCGGCATCACCATCAACACCTCACACGTCGAGTACGAGTCAGACAAGCGTCACTATGCGCACGTTGACTGCCCGGGTCACGCCGACTACGTGAAGAACATGATCACCGGTGCGGCCCAGATGGACGGCGCGATCCTCGTGTGTTCAGCGGCAGACGGCCCCATGCCACAAACCCGAGAGCACATCCTGCTCTCCCGTCAGGTTGGCGTACCCTACATCGTCGTATTCCTGAACAAAGCCGACATGGTTGATGATCCGGAACTGCTCGAACTCGTTGAGATGGAAATTCGTGACCTGCTGAGCAAGTATGAATTCCCAGGCGACGACACCCCGATCGTCACCGGATCAGCGCTTAAAGCCCTCGAAGGCGACACCAGCGACATCGGCGTACCTTCTGTGGTTAAACTCGTAAAAGCGATGGACGACTACTTCCCGGAACCGGAGCGCGCCATCGACGGCACCTTCCTGATGCCAGTCGAAGACGTATTCTCCATCTCTGGACGCGGTACCGTAGTTACCGGTCGTATCGAGCGTGGCGTCATTAAAGTTGGCGAAGAAGTTGAAATCGTCGGTATCCGTGATACCACCAAGACCACGGTCACCGGTGTGGAAATGTTCCGCAAGCTGCTAGACCAAGGCATGGCGGGCGACAACGTCGGCATTCTGCTGCGCGGCACCAAGCGAGACGACGTTGAGCGTGGACAGGTACTGTGCAAGCCCGGTACGATCAAGCCGCACACCAAGTTCGAAGCTGAAGTGTACATTCTGGGCAAAGATGAAGGGGGTCGTCATACTCCATTCTTCAACGGCTACCGCCCCCAGTTCTACTTCCGTACAACGGACGTGACCGGTTCATGCGTACTGCCGGAAGGCACTGAAATGGTCATGCCGGGCGACAACGTGGCCATGACCGTCAGCCTGATTGCACCGATTGCGATGGAAGATGGCCTGCGTTTTGCGATTCGTGAAGGCGGCCGCACAGTCGGTGCCGGTGTTGTCTCTAAAATCATCGAGTAATTAATATGGCTTCTCAAACTATCCGTATCCGTCTGAAAAGCTTCGATCATCGCTTGATCGATCGTTCAGCAGCAGAAATCGTTGATACTGCGCGCCGTTCAGGCGCTCGGGTCAAGGGTCCTATCCCTTTGCCGAGCCGTAAAGAGCGTTTCACCGTTCTGACCTCGCCGCACGTCAATAAAGACGCGCGTGACCAATATGAGCTTCGCACACACAAGCGGGTGCTTGACATCATTGAGCCAACGGATCGCACTGTTGATTTGTTGATGCAGCTCGATCTTGCTGCCGGTGTGGATGTGCAAATTCGGTTGAATTAATTCACTGTTCAAATAGGACTTTACGTTCTGTTTGAATGCTGATAAATTAATGACCCTTTTCAGCCCGGCGCTGTTGCGTCGGGCTGAATATTTCAGGCGAACCGGTCAATCGTAATCGGCGTCTTTCATAAGTTAGAGGTATTAACCATGTCTTTAGGTGTAGTCGGTCGCAAGGTCGGCATGACTCGCGTCTTTGACGATGCTGGTGTTTCTACGCCAGTGACTGTCATTGAAGTCGAGCCCAATCGCGTGACTCAACTCAAAACCCCGGAAGTGGATGGCTATACGGCCGTACAGGTAACTACCGGTACGCGTCGTGCCTCGCGTGTGACCAAGGCGATGGCCGGTCACTATGCGAAGGCGCAAACCGCTTCTGGTCGCGCGTCTACCGAATTCCGTGTTTCTGCAGATGAGCTTGCAGGTTTTCAGCCGGGCGCTGAAATCACAGTCTCCATCTTTGATGGCGTCGAGAAGGTTGACGTGGCAGGCCAGAGCAAAGGTAAAGGCTTTGCGGGTACCGTTAAGCGTCACAACTTCCGCACTCAAGATGCGACCCATGGTAACTCCCGTTCACACCGTGTGCCTGGTTCCATAGGTCAAAACCAGACACCGGGTCGTGTATTTCCGGGTAAGAAGATGTCCGGTCATATGGGTGATGAGCGCGTGTCGTCTTTGGGTTTGAAAGTGGTTCGGGTCGATGTCGAGCGTGGTTTGATCCTCGTGAAAGGCGCCGTGCCTGGTTCAACAGGCGGCGACGTCATCGTTCGTCCTTCTGTCAAGATTAAAGGCTGAGGCACGTCATGGAATTACAGGTTAAAGATGGCGCTGCGATCAGCGTCTCAGAAGAAATTTTCGATCGCAGCTACAACGAAGGTCTGATTCATCAGGCGGTGGTTGCGTTTATGGCTGGTGCCCGTTCTGGCACCAAGCGTCAATTGACACGCTCAGAAGTTTCCGGTGGCGGTAAAAAGCCCTGGAATCAGAAAGGAACAGGGCGTGCCCGTGCCGGCTCTACTCGCTCTCCTGTCTGGCGTACCGGTGGTGTGACCTTTGCAGCCCGTCCGCGTAACTTCGATCAGAAGATCAACCGTAAAGCGTATCGTGTTGCGATGGCTTCTATCTTCTCTGAACTGGTTCGTCAAGATCGCTTGATCGTTGTCGAGTCGCTGACAGTTTCTTCACCTAAGACACGTGAAGTGTTGGGTCTGGTGAAAAATCTGGGTATTCAGGGTGGTCGCACATTGTTTGTTGCAGAAGCATTCGATGAGCATTTCTTCCTGGGTTCGCGGAACGTGATTGAGCTGGGCTATCTCACGGCTGATATGTTGGATCCGGTGAGTCTGGTTGGCGCCGAGCGCGTGGTGATTACCCGTGCAGCCGTCAAAATGGTTGAGGAGTGGTTGTCATGATGCGGGAAAAACTTTTTGACGTATTGCGTTCACCGCTGGTGACCGAAAAAACAGCGCGGGCGAATCAAGAAAACCAGTATGCGTTCCGTGTGTCTACTACGGCAACCAAGGCAGACATCAAGGCGGCAGTCGAGCAACTGTTCAGCGTTAATGTCCTGTCGGTTCAAACGCTGAACGTGGCTGGCAAGGCTCGCCGTTTCCGCGGTGTGGCTGGTCGTCGCGCTGCTTGGAAAAAGGCTTATGTCACTCTGGCTGAAGGTCAAGCGATTGATCTGGGCCAGGCGAACTAAACCGGTCTGGTTAAGTAAGGAATTAAATCATGGCATTGAAAATTGCAAAACCAACCTCACCGGGGCGCCGTGCGGTCATCGAGATCGATCGGTCGCATCTCTATAAGGGTGCTCCGTACGCTCCTTTGCTGGAGAAGAAATCCAACACCGGTGGTCGTAACAACCTCGGCCGTATTACTACGCGCCACATTGGCGGTGGCCACAAGCAACATTACCGTCTGGTCGACTTCAAGCGTAATAAAGATGGCATTCCAGCCACAGTAGAACGTATTGAATATGATCCTAACCGCACCGCGCACATTGCATTGATTATGTACGCTGATGGTGAGCGTGCCTACATTCTGGCACCTCGTGGTGTGGTTCCTGGTCAAGTGGTTCAGTCAGGTGTTGAGGCGCCGATCCGGGCCGGTAACTGCTTGCCAATGCGCAACATTCCGATCGGTTCAACCATTCATGCGGTTGAGCTGAAGCCGGGCAAGGGCGCACAAATAGCGCGTAGTGCCGGTGCTGCCGTTCAACTGGTGGCTCGCGAAGGGTCCTATGTGACCCTGCGTCTGCGCTCTGGCGAGACCCGTAAGGTTCTGGCTGATTGTCGGGCAACACTTGGTGAAGTCAGCAACCACGAACATAGCCTCCGCTCTTTGGGCAAGGCTGGTGCGACACGTTGGCGCGGTATTCGTCCGACCGTGCGTGGTGTGGTCATGAACCCGGTGGATCACCCACACGGTGGTGGCGAGGGTCGAACTTCGGGCGGGCGCCATCCGGTCACCCCATGGGGCGTGCCGACCAAGGGCTACAAAACTCGGACGAACAAGCGTACGGACAAACTTATTGTTCGTCGTCGTTCTAAATAATTCACTGATATAGAGGGTTAAAAGGTGCCACGTTCACTTAAGAAAGGTCCCTTCGTGGACCATCACTTGCTGAAAAAGGTGGAAGAGGCTGCTGCGGCCAATAACCGTCGGCCCATAAAGACCTGGTCTCGTCGCTCGATGATCCTTCCGGATTTCATTGGCTTGACCATCGCGGTCCATAACGGTCGCCAGCACATTCCAGTTCTTGTCAACGAAAACATGGTTGGACACAAACTCGGTGAGTTTGCGCCTACCCGGACTTACCGGGGACATGTGGCTGACAAGAAAGCCAAGCGCTAGGAGACTGATATGCAAGCTACAGCTTTACACCGTTATGCACGAATTTCTCCTCAGAAGGCCCGCCTAGTTGCGGATCTGGTGCGGGGGCAGGGCGTCGCCCAGGCCATTGAAACATTGACGTTCAGCGACAAGAAAGGCGCTGATCTGATCAAGAAGGTTCTGGAGTCGGCGATTGCCAACGCGGAAAACAATGAAGGCGCAGACGTCGATCGTCTGCGTATCGCGACGATCATGGTCGACGAGGGTCCGGTTTTGAAACGTTTCCGTGCACGAGCCAAAGGCCGCGGTGCACGTATCCTGAAAAAAACCAGTCATATTCTAGTCACGGTCAGCGAGCGGTAAGGGGAGAGTTATGGGTCAGAAAGTACATCCGGTAGGATTCCGGCTCGGGATTTCCTCTGATTGGACATCTCGCTGGTATGCCGATAGTAAGTTGTTTCCGGTTCAGTTGAACCAGGATGTGCGTACGCGTGCGTTCATCAAGAACAAACTGAAAGAAGCATCCGTTTCACGTATTCAGATCGAGCGTCCAGCCCGTTCTGCGTCAGTTACTATCCATACGGCTCGTCCCGGGATCGTGATTGGTCGCAAGGGTGAGGACATTGAGCGTCTTCGCGGTGAAATTGCGCCGATGCTGGGGGTTGATCGCAACGCGGTCAAACTCTCGGTTGAAGAGATTCGCAAGCCTGAACTGGATGCTCAACTGGTCGCTGAATCTATTGCACAGCAGCTCGAGCGCAGGATCATGTTCCGTCGCGCCATGAAGCGTGCCGTGCAGACCTCCATGCGCCTCGGTGCTGGTGGGATCAAAGTCAATGTATCTGGTCGATTAGGCGGTGCAGAAATTGCCCGTAACGAATGGTACCGCGAAGGTCGTGTGCCCTTGCACACCCTGCGTGCCGATATCGATTACGGCTTTGCAGAGGCCCAAACTACCTACGGCATCATCGGTGTCAAAGTTTGGATTTTTAAAGGTGAAGTTTTTGGCGTCCCGGGTAACCGCGATGGCAAAGCAGCGACAGCCTGAACCGATCAGATAGGTAAGTGGAGCTAACATTATGCTGCTGCCAAAACGTACAAAATTCCGCAAGCAGTTCCGGGGCAAAAATCGGGGCATTGCGACGACAGGCAATAAAGTGAGCTTTGGTGAATTCGGTCTGAAATCACTGGAGCGTGGTGAAATTACATCTCGTCAAATCGAGTCGGCTCGTCGTGCCATTTCACGTCATGTGAAGCGGGGCGGCAAGATCTGGATCCGGATTTTTCCGGACACTCCGATCACCAAGAAGCCACTCGAAGTGCGGATGGGTAAGGGTAAAGGGAGCGTTGAGTACTGGGTGGCTAAAATCCAGCCCGGCAAGATGCTTTATGAAATTGAAGGTGTGACAGAAGATATCGCGCGTCAAGCGTTCTCATTGGCCTCGGCCAAGCTTCCCGTCAAGACGACCTTCGTAACGCGGGTACTGATGTAATGGGCAAAATCATTAACGAATTGCGCGAAAAATCACCAGAAGGTCTGCGTGAGGAATTGTTGGCGATCAAACGCGAACAGTTCAATCTGCGCATGCAAAAAGCGACGGGTCAGGAATCCAAATCGCACTTGATTCGTGAAGCGCGAAAAAATGTGGCTCGGATCAAAACGATTCTGACCGAGAAGGAGCAAGGCTGAGATGTCTACTGAAACAAACGAAAATGTCGTCCGTACCCGGGTTGGTCTCGTGACTAGCGACAAGATGGATAAATCAATCACGGTTGCTATCGAGCGCCGAGTCAAGCATCCCTTGTACGGTAAGTTCATTACGAAAACCACAAAGCTTCACGTTCACGACGAAGACAATCAGTCTCGTGTGGGCGATAGCGTTGAAATCCGTGAGTCACGTCCGATTTCCAAGACGAAATCCTGGACATTGGTTCGCGTTATTACCCGCGCAGCCGTATAAGGAGCAAGAATCATGATTCAAATGCAAACCATTCTGGACTCGGCGGATAACAGTGGTGCCAAGAAAATCCAGTGCATCAAGGTGCTGGGTGGCTCACACCGCCGTTATGCGGGTATTGGTGACATCATAAAGGTGTCTATTAAAGATGCTATCCCACGCGGTCGTGTCAAAAAGGGTGACGTGTACAACGCCGTTGTTGTACGCACAGCTAAAGGTGTTCGTCGCGCGGACGGTTCGCTGATCCGTTTCGATGGTAATGCAGCTGTTTTGTTAAACGCTAAACTCGAGCCAATCGGCACACGTATCTTTGGCCCTGTCACCCGCGAACTGCGTGGCGAGAAGTTCATGAAGATTGTGTCGCTTGCTCCCGAAGTGATTTGAGGATATCGCCATGCGTAAAATTCGACAAGGTGATGAAGTAGTTGTCATCGCAGGTAAAGACAAAGGTCGTCGCGGCACAGTGTTGCGCGTGATCAATGAAGGTGCTCGCGTTGTCGTCGAAAATATCAACAAGGTCAAGAAGCATATGAAGCCCAACCCAATGCTGGGGCAGACGGGCGGAATTATCGAAATGGAGAAATCCATTGATATTTCTAACGTAATGCTGTTTAATCCCGCCTCCGAAAAAGGTGACCGGGTCGGCTTCAAGCAGCTTGAAGACGGTACAAAGGTTCGTTTTTTTAAATCCAACGGCGAAGTCGTTGATACTAAATAGGTTGATTCAAAATGTCTCGTCTTCAGGAATTATACTCCAATACGTATCAGGCCGAGCTTAAGGCTAAGCTCGGTATCGATAACGTTATGGCCGTTCCGAAGCTGACCAAGATTACATTGAACATGGGCCTGGGTGACTCGGCACGTGACAAGAAAGTAATCGATAGTGCAGTGAACGAACTGGCCGCGATTACGGGGCAAAAGCCCGTTGTGACTTATGCGCGTAAGTCGATTGCCGGCTTCAAGCTGCGCGAAGGGATGCCGTTAGGCGTCAAGGTGACCCTGAGAGGAAGTACGATGTACGAATTCTTCGATCGGTTGATCCAGATCTCTGTTCCTCGCATACGTGATTTCCGTGGCCTCAATCCTAAGTCGTTTGACGGTCGTGGCAATTACAGTATGGGTGTGAAAGAGCAAATTATTTTCCCGGAAATTGATTACGACAAAATCGATCAAATCCGCGGGATGGATATCACGATCACGACTACCGCTCAGAATGATGACCAGGCACGAGCTTTGCTCGAATGCTTCGGTTTCCCGTTCCGCCGGTAAGGGAGTTTTAAATGGCTAAGAAAAGTATGTTGAATCGGGAAGAGCAGCGTAAAAAGCTCTCTGCCCGTTATCAAGCTAAGCGCGATCAATTGCGTGCTGTTCTGATTGATCAGAATGCGGATTTCGATGCGAAAATGCAGGCTTCCGCTGCATTGACCAAGTTGCCACGTGACTCTTCCGTGTGCCGCCAGGTTCGCCGTTGCGCGATCACAGGTCGCCCGAAGGGTGTTTATCGCAAGTTCGCGCTCGGTCGGAACAAGCTCCGTCAATTGGCGATGTCTGGTGAGATACCAGGCCTGCGCAAAGCAAGTTGGTAATGAGGTGACATTATGAGTATGAGTGATCCAATTTCCGACATGCTGACCCGTATCCGTAACGCTCAGAATGCCCGTAAGCCGAGCGTTAGCATGCCTTCATCTAAGTTCAAGCAAGCAATTGCCAAAGTTCTGAAAGAAGAAGGTTACATCGGTGACTTCCAGGTTTCGGGCGACACCAAGCCAACCTTGTCTATTGCCCTGAAATATTTTCAGGGTAAACCGGTTATTGACATGATCAAGCGTGTTTCTAAGCCCGGTTTTCGTGTTTACAAAAATGCGGACGAATTGCCTACCGTGATCGGTGGTCTGGGTGTGGCTATTCTTTCTACATCACAGGGTGTCATGCCTGATCGCGAAGCGCGTCGGCAGAATATCGGTGGTGAAGTTATTTGCCTCGTATCTTAATTGGGAGTGAATCATGAGTCGTGTTGCTAAAAAGCCCGTCGCTATTCCCAAAGGTGTCGAGGTTAAATTGAATGGACAGGTTATCTCATTCAAGGGCCCGAAAGGTCAGCTTGAACTGACATTGCATAAATCAGTCAGTGTCGATATGGCCGACAACGAATTGCGATTTGAGCCTGAGTCAGACCAGTATATTGCGTTGGCGGGCACCATGCGCGCCCTGGCTAACAACAACATCCAGGGTGTAGCTGCTGGTTTCGAAATGAAGCTGCAACTGGTTGGTGTGGGTTATCGTGCACAGGTACAGGGTAGCGTTCTAAATCTTGCACTGGGTTACTCCCATCCAATCAACTTTGCAATCCCTGCGGGCATCACTATTGAAACGCCTTCACAAACGGAAATCATTATCCGTGGTGCAGATCGTCAACAAGTTGGTCAAGTGGCTTCCAATATTCGTGGTTACCGTCCGCCAGAGCCGTATAAGGGCAAGGGCGTCAAGTACCATGATGAAGTCATCTTCCGTAAGGAAGCGAAGAAGAAATAAGGGTTAGCTATGAACGAAAAATCACAAAATCGACTGCGTCGTGCGCGCCGCACACGTGCCAAAATCGTCCGGCTAGGTGTTCATCGGCTGACGGTTTACCGTACAGCGCAGCATACCTACGCACAGATATTTACGCCTGATGGCGCGACAGTCGTTGCATCATCCTCAACGTTGCACCCGGGTGTGATCGAAGCGGGCAAGCATGGTGGCAACATTGAAGCCGCCAAGCGTGTTGGAGAAATGGTCGCAAAGGCTGCCTTGGCCAAAGGCATTACAAACGTAGCATTTGACCGTTCTGGATTCATTTTCCATGGCCGGATCAAGGCATTGGCCGAATCCGCTCGTGAAGCCGGTCTGCAATTCTAAGAGGTTATGCAATGAGTAGAAATTCTAACGAAGTTGCGACCGATGGCTTGATCGAGAAACTCGTGGCTGTGAACCGGGTTGCCAAGGTCGTCAAAGGTGGTCGTATTTTTTCATTCACCGCGCTGACGGTTGTTGGCGATGGCGAGGGTCGTGTTGGTTTCGGCTACGGTAAGGCGAAAGAAGTACCGGCCGCCATCCAGAAGGCGATGGACCGCGCAAAGCGCAATATGGTTGATGTGCCATTGCGTGACGGTACGCTTTATTACTCGACTATCGGTAATCATGGTGCCGCTCAGGTGTTCATGAAGCCAGCCTCCGAAGGTACCGGCGTTATTGCCGGTGGTGCGATGCGTGCCGTATTCGAGGCCGTTGGCGTGCGTAACGTTTTGGCTAAATGCATCGGTACTCGTAATCACATGAATGTGATTCGCGCTACTGTTAAGGGCCTTCAATCAATCAATTCACCAGAAATGATTGCTTCTAAGCGTGGAAAGCGTGTAGAAGAGATTGTTGGGAGTGCGTCATGAGCCAGCAGTCAATGATTCGTATTAAATTGATTCGTTCAACCATCGGGCGTTTAGCCGCGCACAAAGCGTGTGTAAAAGGTCTCGGTCTGCGTCGCATGCATCATGAAGTTGAAGTCATGGATACGCCAGAGAATCGCGGCATGATCAACAAAATCGAGTATATGCTCGAAGTTCAGGAGTCTAAGTAATGCGTCTGAATACTTTATCGCCTGCTGACGGCAGCCACAAAGAGCGCACTCGCGTTGGTCGTGGTGTTGGCTCGGGTCTGGGTAAGACAGCAGGTCGCGGCCACAAGGGTCAGAAGTCACGTTCGGGTGGCTTCCACAAGACAGGTTTCGAAGGTGGTCAGATGCCTATCCAGCGTCGTCTGCCCAAGATGGGCTTCCGTTCGCTGCGTGCTCTGGCGTCTGCCGAGATCCGTACCTCTGAACTCAATAAGCTTGATGGCGTAGTTTCTCTTGAAACGTTGAAAGCCGCTGGCCTGATTCGAAACGATGTTCGCTTCGTTAAGATCATGCTTTCCGGCGAAGTGACCAAGCCTGTTCAGGTTCAAGGTATACGTGTCAGCAAGGGTGCATTGAGCGCTATTGTTGCAGCCGGTGGAAAAGCGGAGTAACCCGTGGCGCTATCAAATGCCGGAGTAGCAAGTTTGGCGGGTGCAGGTCGGTTGACCGAGCTCCGTCAGCGCATTTTCTTCGTGATTATGGTGCTGGTTGTCTATCGAATAGGCACATTCATTCCCTTGCCTGGTATTGACGTCAACGTGATGCGTACTTTGTTTACGCAGAACTCCGGCGGCATTCTTGGCATGATGAATATGTTTTCCGGTGGCGCATTGTCGCGGATGTCCCTGTTTGCGCTGGGGGTGATGCCCTACATTTCAGCCTCAATTATCGTGCAGCTGCTTTCATCGGTTCTGCCGTCGCTTGAGCGGATCAAGAAGGAAGGCGAGGCCGGTCGCAGAAAGATCACGCAGTACACACGTTACGGAACCTTGGGTCTTGGTCTGGTCCAGGCATTGGGCGTTTCCATCGCCCTGCAAGGTCAGTCTGTCGGCGGACAAAGTCTGGTGTATACACCGGGTTTTGGTTTCTTGTTCGTCGCAACCATGACTCTGCTCACCGGTACCATGCTGCTGGTATGGCTCGGTGAGCAGATCACAGAGCGTGGTGTCGGCAATGGTATCTCATTGATCATCTTCGCTGGTATTGTGGCCGGCTTGCCTACCGCCATTGGTGGTACGGCCGAGTTGGTTCGTACGGGTGAGCTTGGTGTCATTACCCTGCTTATTCTGGCTGTACTGATAGTTGCGGTTACAGCTTTTGTTGTGTTCGTCGAGCGTGGTCAGCGTCGCATTACCGTCAACTACGCGCGTCGTCAGCAAGGGCGAGGCATGTCGGGGCAGCAGTCTTCTCATCTGCCGCTGAAGCTCAATATGGCCGGTGTGATTCCGCCCATTTTTGCTTCCAGTATCATCCTGTTCCCGGCAACACTGGGTAACTGGTTGGGTCAGCAGGAGAACATGGCTTGGCTGCGTAATATTTCTACTGCTCTATCGCCTGGTCAGCCCCTGTATGTTGGTTTGTACGCAGCTGCGATTATTTTCTTCTGCTTTTTCTATACAGCATTGGTTTTTAACTCGCGTGAGACAGCGGACAACCTGAAGCGTTCAGGTGCGTTCGTGCCGGGTATTCGCCCTGGTGAACACACTGCTCGTTATATCGATAAGGTGCTCACTCGTTTGACATTCTGGGGTGCTTTGTACATCACTGCGGTCTGTCTGCTGCCAGAATTCCTGATTCTGTACTGGAATGTGCCTTTCTATTTTGGCGGCACTTCACTGTTGATCATCGTGGTTGTTTTGATGGACTTCATGGCTCAGGTTCAATCCCATCTGGTTTCCCACCAGTACGATAGCTTGGTGCGTAAAGCACACTTCAAGTCTGGATTATAAGAATACGGGATCATTGTCTTGATTCCGTGCCCTTTTTGTTTTATAGTTTCGCGCTCATTTTTTAAGGTGATCTTCGATGGCACGTATCGCGGGAATTAATATTCCAGTGCAAAAACATGTAGTTATTGCACTCACATCCATTTATGGCATTGGCACTACCCGTGCGCAGACAATTTGCCAAGCTTCCGGTGTCGAGCCGAGCCGTAAGGTTCGTGACTTGTCAGAGTCCGAAGTCGAGGCGTTACGCGCCGAAGTGGCCAAATTTGTCGTCGAAGGTGACCTTCGGCGTGATGTCTCCATGAACATCAAACGTTTGATGGATCTGGGTTGTTATCGTGGGTTGCGGCATCGTCGCGGCCTGCCACTCCGTGGACAGCGCACACGGACAAATGCACGGACTCGTAAGGGTCCGCGTCGCCTGGTTAAGCGCTAATCAGGCTTAATATTCTTCGATTTACGAGAGTAGGATTACTAAATGGCTAAATCTAATGCCCCTGCGCGCAAGAAAATCAAGCGCGTGGTCACAGATGCTGTGGCTCATGTCCACGCGTCCTTCAATAACACAATCGTGACAATTACCGATCGTCAAGGTAATGCCCTGAGCTGGGCCACATCCGGTGGTTCCGGTTTTCGTGGTTCACGTAAGTCAACGCCTTTTGCGGCACAGGTTGCTGCTGAACGTGCTGGAGAAGCGGCCAAGGCTTACGGCGTAAAGAACATTGATGTCGAGATCAAAGGTCCAGGCCCAGGTCGCGAGTCAACCATTCGTGCGTTGAATTCGGTCGGTTTCAAGGTTGGCGTCATTACTGATGTCACGCCGATCCCCCACAATGGTTGCCGTCCGCCTAAAAAGCGTCGTGTCTGAGAGGTATTAGATTATGGCTCGTTATCTTGGTCCTAAATGTAAATTAAGTCGCCGCGAAGGCACTGACCTTTTCCTAAAATCTGGTGTGCGTTCACACGAAGACAAATGTCATCATGATCGTGCTCCCGGTCAACATGGAGCCGCGCGTAAGCAGAAAGTTTCTGAATATGGCGTACAGCTTCGTGAGAAGCAGAAGCTGCGTCGTATTTACGGTGTGCTCGAGCGCCAGTTCGCAAACTATTTCAAGAAAGCGGCACAACTGAAAGGTTCTACTGGGGAAAACCTTCTGCAATTGCTTGAGTGCCGTCTGGATAACGTGGTTTATCGCATGGGCTTTGGTTCTACGCGTTCTGAATCACGCCAGTTGGTTTCCCATCGTGCCATTACCGTCAATGGCGAAGTGGTCAACATCGCTTCTTATCAAGTGGCTGCTAACGACGTTGTTGCTGTTCGTGAATCTTCACGTAAGCAACAGCGCATCAAGGATTCTCTTGAAATTGCCGCGCAGCGACCTGACGTGTCGTGGATTTCTGTCGACGCAGCGAAGATGGAAGGCGTATTCAAATCGGCTCCTTCTCGCGATGAGTTACCAGCCGAAATCAACGAATCACTCGTTGTCGAATTGTATTCCAAGTAATTAACGGGGGTTTGTCATGCAATTGGGTTCTACCGAACTGCTTAAGCCACGACTGGTCGATGTCCAGGTTTTGGATGCGACGCGGGCCCGTGTCGTGCTGGAGCCGCTTGAGCGTGGCTTCGGTTATACACTTGGTAATGCGCTTCGTCGTATTCTCCTTTCTTCCATCCCTGGCGTTGCTGTAACCGAAGCGGAGATTGAAGGCGTCGTTCATGAGTACACTACTATTGAAGGTGTGCATGAGGATGTGCTGGAAATTCTGCTCAATCTTAAAGGACTTTCGGTCGTCCTGCATGGTCGCGATGAAGCCATGCTGAGCATCAAGAAGACCGGTGCTGGTGCAATTACGGCTGCCGATATCAAGGCAGATCATGCTGTTGAAATCATCAATCCTGAGCATCACATTGCCACATTGAATGATCAAGGCAGCCTGGTCATGACCTTCAAGGTTGCCCGTGGTAAAGGTTATGTCCCTGCCAGTGCACGTCGTGAAGAGGCGGGTGGTCAGATTGGTCGTCTACTGGTCGATGCTTCCTTTTCTCCACTGCGTCGCGTCTCCTACTCAGTAGAGCGTGCGCGTGTCGAGCAGCGCACCGACCTTGATTCACTGGTTCTTGACATCGAAACCAACGGTTCTATTTCTGCCGAAGATGCCATTCGTCAAGCAGCTGGGATTCTGGTGGATCAGTTGTCCGTCTTTGTAGATCTCAAGGCTGAAAAAGTAGAGCCGGTCATTGAACAGGCACCTACGGTTGATCCTGTCCTGCTACGCCCGGTTGATGATCTGGAATTGACCGTACGATCAGCGAACTGCTTGAAAGCCGAGAACATTTATTACATCGGTGATCTCATTCAGCGTACAGAAATCGAGTTGTTGAAAACGCCGAATCTGGGCAAGAAGTCCCTGACTGAAATCAAGGACGTGCTGGCCAAGCAAGGTTTATCTCTTGGCCAACGTCTCGAGAACTGGCCACCTGCAGAGCTTTTGAATCTCGCTGAGTCGAAGATTTAAGGCGATTTGAATTTTTTGGGGTATTTGACATGCGTCACCGTCTTTCTGGTCGTCAACTCGGCCGTAACTCTGCACAGCGTAATGCGCTGATGCGTTCTTTAACCAACTCACTGATTGAACATGAGTTGATCAAAACAACTTTGCCGAAGGCAAAGGAGCTGCGTCGTTTCGCTGAACCTTTGATTACTCTGGCAAAGGATGACTCCGTGCACGCGCGTCGTCTGGCTTTTGCTCAGACCCGCAACAAGGAAGTCGTCGGTAAGTTGTTTTCAAACCTGGGTCCGCGCTTTAAAGCACGTGCTGGTGGTTATGTACGTATTCTCAAGTGCGGTAATCGTGCTGGCGATAATGCGCCCATGGCTTACGTCGAGTTCGTGCAACGTGGCGAAGCTGCGGCTACCTCTGAGTAATATCATTTCAGGTTGACTTGAAGAAAACCGGCTAGAAGCCGGTTTTTTTGCATTCTCGGTTGTTATTTTGGTCCGCCTTTGTCAGACTCATGCGGTTTGTATCATTCGTTTCATTATTGATGAGGATATTCATGTCTGTTTCCAATAAATTCCGCGGTATTCGTCATTCTGCTCTGGCCCTTGGCGTCGTTCTGGGGTTGATGACAGTCGGCGCCTACGCAGCAGATGCACCCGCGACTCAAGCTGCGCAGCCTGCGATGCCAACCTTGTCTCCGGAACAAATGGAGCTGATGAAGGACTTTCAGCAAACCCGTCAGGAGATAGGCGCGCTTGAGCAGAAGCTTCAGGGTATCGAGGCGGAGGCTTATAAGAATAATCCAAAGCTAAGCAAGCAGCGCGATGGTCTTCGTGACTCAATCAAGGCGGCGATGTCTGATAAGGACTTTGATGCTCAAGCCAAATACGATGAACTGAAGGCCTTGGTTACTAAAATCCAGGGCATGCAGGAAAATGATCCGGAGCGTGCGAAAGCTATCCAGAAATTCCGTGAAGGTCAGCAGGAATTTGAACAGCGTCAGGCCAAGGCATTCCAGGATCCTAAAATCCAGAAGCAGTCCGAAAAACTTCGTAACGATGTTCGTGCAGCCATGATTAAGGTTGATCCGAAGGCCAAGGGTATGTTTACAGAGCTGGATACCAAAGAGAAGCATATGCAAGACCTGCAAGAGAGGGCCATGAAGATGCAAGGCTCTGAGCAAGTGGTGCCTGAACCGTCTAAATAATTACTGAGTCAGGGTTCACGGATTCAGTTGATCACTGAGCCAATTTGAATGATTACCCGGCTGAGGCCGGGTTTTTTGTGTTCGTGGCTCTTCCTATTTTGCGTCGGCGGCAATCAGTTGTTCTTGTAGCCGATGAATTTCATCCCGGACACGCGCGGCCGCCTCGAATTCAAGATCCTTGGCTAGCCGATACATTTTGGCTTCGCGCTCCTTGATCTGCTTCAGGACTTGTTCAGAACTCATGGTGATGCTGAAATCGCTCGCTGTTTCTGCCACTTGTGCCATTCTCCTGCTCTTCTGGCCTGCGCCGCGGGAGCCGGGAATCTTGTAGTCACCTGACTGCAGAATATCATCTACCCGTTTGTCGATTCCTTTGGGCGTGATGCCTTGTTCCAGATTGTGCTGGATCTGCTTGGCTCGCCGTCGGTCTGTCTCATCAATCGCCTTGCGCATGGCATCCGTGATTCGGTCTGCATACAAAATGGCTTTGCCGTGAAGGTTTCTGGCGGCCCGACCGATGGTTTGAATCAATGATCGCTCTGATCGCAGGAAGCCTTCCTTGTCGGCATCGAAAATGGCAACGAGTGAGACTTCAGGGATATCCAGACCTTCGCGTAGCAGGTTTATGCCGATAAGTGCATCAAAAATCCCAAGCCTCAGGTCGCGGATAATCTCGACGCGCTCGACCGTATCGACATCGGAATGGAGGTAGCGAACGCGCACATCATGTTCTGCCAGATAATCGGCAAGATCTTCTGCCATCCGTTTCGTCAGTGTTGTAATCAGTACTCGTTCGCGGCGTGTGGCACGGTCGCGAATCTCCGAGAGCACATCGTCGACCTGACTTGCGACGGGTCGGATTTCAATTTCCGGATCGACCAGACCGGTGGGTCGGACCACCTGTTCGACAACTTGCGCCGAATGGCTGCCCTCATACGGACCGGGCGTGGCCGATACATGAATGGTCTGCGGCATCATTCGTTCGAACTCATCGAATTTCAATGGGCGATTATCGAGCGCGGAGGGTAGCCGGAAACCGAAATTGACCAGGGTTTCCTTGCGGGAACGATCCCCCTTATACATCGCCCCGAGCTGTGGGACGGTGACATGGGATTCGTCGATAATCAGCAAGGCATCGGGTGGTAGGTAGTCGTAGAGGCAAGGCGGCGGTTCGCCGGGTTGACGTCCGGACAGGTAACGTGAGTAGTTTTCAATGCCATTGCAGTACCCCAACTCGTACATCATTTCGATGTCGAAGCGTGTGCGTTGCGCGAGTCGTTGGGCCTCGACCAGTTTGTTCTCCGCATTCAGGTGTTCCAGTTGCTGGGCCAGTTCATCCTTGATGGTTTCGACGGCAGCCAGAATCCGTTCACGCGGCGTGACATAGTGCGAGGACGGGTAGATGGTGAAGCGAGGCAGCCGACGCCGAACAGCGCCGGTGAGCGGGTCGAACAAGGAAATCTGCTCGATTTCGTCGTCAAACAGTTCGACGCGAACGCCTTCGTCGTCGGATTCGGACGGGTGGATATCGATCACATCGCCGCGCACGCGATAAGTGCCGCGGCGAAATTCCATATCATTGCGGGTGTATTGCATCTCGGCCAGCCGGCGCAGTATCTGACGCTGATCCGCCTTTTCTCCGCGAACCAGATGCAAAATCATCTTCAGGTAAGCATCCGGGTCGCCGAGGCCGTAGATGGAGGAAACCGTTGCGACGATAATGACATCCCGGCGTTCGAGTAGTGCCTTGGTTGCAGAGAGCCGCATCTGCTCGATATGCTCGTTGACCGAGGCATCTTTCTCGATGAATGTGTCCGATGCGGGCACGTAGGCTTCCGGCTGATAGTAATCGTAGTAAGAGACGAAATATTCAACCGCGTTATTCGGGAAAAATCCTTTCAGCTCGCCATAGAGTTGGGCGGCCAGCGTTTTGTTCGGTGCCAACACAAGTGCCGGGCGTTGCAACCGGTCGATGACATTCGCGATCGTGAAGGTTTTCCCCGAGCCGGTAACACCCAGGAGCGTCTGCTGCGCGAGTCCATCCTGAAGGCCCTCGACGAGTCGAGCAATGGCCGCCGGTTGATCGCCGGCAGGTTGATAATCGGTGACTAAAGTGAATCGGGTGTCCTGCATAAGAAGCGAAGTATAGAGGATTGGGCATCGGGTATCCGATGAAATGGATTATCATGTTAAATTGAATCGAATAAATGGGTTTATTCGCGGGTTTGTCGCCTGGTAATGTGGCGCAGACTCAATTTTTATGTTTTTACAGATAAGGTTTCCATGTCCCAAGAGACGGTATCAGATCCCCAAGCAGCCCTTGAGGCTGAAAAATACGAAAATCCGGTGGCGAGCCGGGAGTTCATTTTGCAGTTGCTCTCGGAGCAAGATGGCCCTTTGACCCTGAATCGATTGATCAGTCACCTGGAGTACGACGGTGATGACGAACGGATCGAAGGCTTGAGTCGCCGTATGCGCGCGATGGAGCGCGATGGACAGGTCATCCGTAATCGTCGTGGCGGGTATGTGCCGGTCACTCATGCCGAACTGGTGCGCGGTCGCGTGTTGGGGCATCGTGATGGCTTCGGTTTTCTTGTGCCGGATGATGGCGGCGACGATGTGTTCCTGTCGCCCCGCGTGATGCGAGCGCTGCTCAACGGCGACCGCGCCGTCGTGCAGGTGACCGGGCTCGACCGTCGTGGACGCCGCGAAGGGAATCTGGTCGAGGTGATCGAGCGGGCCAATGCCGAGATTGTCGGCCGTCTGGTGCTGGAGGCGGGTATTGCCTTTGTGGTTCCCGATCATGCGCGGATCACTCAGGATATTCTTGTGCCGATGACCGATCTCATGGGCGCGCGTGACGGTCAGATTGTGCGTGTTGCATTGGTCGAGCAGCCTACGTTGCGCCACAAGCCCGTCGGTAAAGTTGTTGAAGTGTTGGGTGATCACATGTCGCCCGGCATGGAAATCGACGTCGCCATCAACTCCCACGGTATTCCTCACGAGTGGCCGGAAGAAGTGCTGGCTGCCATCGATGGTTTGAATCCCGAAGTCGAGGAAAGCCACAAGTCAGGGCGGGTCGACTTGCGCCATATGCCACTGGTCACCATCGATGGCGCCGATTCCAAGGATTTCGACGATGCGGTGTTCTGTCAGGCAACGCCGGATGGTTTCCGGTTGCTGGTGGCGATTGCGGATGTCAGTCATTACGTGAACGTTGGCTCTGCTTTGGACCGTGAAGGTTTCAATCGCGCGACGTCCGTTTACTTTCCCGGGCGGGTGCTCCCCATGCTCCCGGAGGTGCTGTCAAACGGTTTGTGTTCGCTGAACCCGGACGTAGATCGCCTGTGTCTCTGTGCCGATATGCTGATCAATAATGAAGGGCAGATCGCCAAATTCCGCTTCTTCGAAGGGGTGATGAAGTCTGCTGCGCGTCTGACCTACGACACCGTTGCCAAGGTGCTGATCGATCAGGATGCTGTGGCACGCGCGGCTCATGCCCATGTGCTCGAACCGCTGGAAACACTTCATCGCCTGTACAAGGTGCTGCGTGCGGCGCGTGAACGTCGTGGCGCGATCGATTTTGATACCGTCGAAACCAAGATCGTCTTCGGCGAAGGCCGCAAGATCGAAGCCATCGTGCCCTACGAGCGCAACGATGCGCACAAGATCATCGAAGAATGCATGATCGCTGCAAACGTTGCAGCCGGACGCTTTGTTGCCGATAACAAAATCCCCGCACTGTACCGTGTGCATGATCGCCCCACCGCAGAAAAAATCACCGATCTGCGCGCCATGCTGGCCGAAAAGGGTTTGAGTTTGGGCGGCGGTGATCAACCAAGCCCCAAAGACTTCAATGACTTGCTGTCTCGGGTGCAGGGTCGTCCGGATTTTCTGACGATTCAGACCATGATTCTCCGTTCCCTGAAACAGGCGGTGTACTCACCAGACAATCTAGGGCACTTTGGTCTGGCGCATGAGTTCTATGCGCACTTCACCTCCCCGATCCGGCGTTATCCCGATTTGATGGTGCACCGCGCCATTCGCCATCTGCTTCGTACGGGTGCCCCGGACCGTTTTCCATACAATCATGATGAA
This sequence comes from Pseudomonadota bacterium, assembly GCA_021795795.1. Next base: position 19,484 of record JAJYPA010000082.1, read on the forward strand.
ATGGTCATCATCGGTGAGCATTGCTCCAATAACGAACGCCGTGCAGATGAAGCCACGCGTGATGCAACGGACTGGCTCAAGTGCGAGTTCATGCTCGACAAGGTGGGCGAGGTGTTCGAAGGGCGAGTGGCTTCTGTTCTGGGCTTCGGCCTGTTCGTCGAGCTCAAGGATTTCTTCGTCGAAGGCTTGTTGCACATCACCGCCTTGACCAAAGACTACTACCACTTTGATCCGGTGACGCTTTCGTTGCGCGGCGAACGTTCGGGGCGCGTGTACGCACTGAACGATCTCATTACCGTGCGTGTGGCTCGGGTCGACCTGGATGAACGAAAAATCGATTTTGTTCTGCCGGATGACGATGAAGCCTTGTCGGAGGTTGATAGCGAGGCACAGGATGAGCCTCAGGACGATCATGAAACCGCTGAGGATGACGCAACCAAGAAGAAACGCAAGCCACGTCGGCGCCGTCGTAAAAAGCCAGTGGGCGATGCATCTGCGGCGGGCGATGATGAACATGCCGATTCAGGTGATGACGTGTCGGATGCCTCGTCAGCTCCTGAGTCGGAGTCCGGTCCTGCCGAGGAATCGCGCAGATAATGGCCGAACGCAAAAGCGCATCTTCTACGCAGTGGCTTAGCGGTTTTCATGCCGTCGAAGCTGCCCTTCAGCATGATCCGGAACGTGTGTTGTCGGTTATTTTCGAACAAGGGCGGCAGGACAAGCGGGTGCAGCAACTGCGTGTGCTCGCCGAATCGCGCGGCGTATCCATCGAGGAGGCCCCCGAGAAGGTTTTCGCCGACCGTGTGCGTGCCGATCACGAACTGGCGCGCCACCAGGGTGTACTTGCTCGCTATCAGCCCAAGCCTGCGGGCAACGAGCATGATTTGTTCGCGTTGCTGGAAAGTCTGGATGAGCCTGCCTTTTTGTTGATTCTCGATGGCGTGACGGATCCGCACAATCTGGGTGCCTGCCTGCGCAGCGCCGAAGCTGCGGGCGTTCATGCCGTCATTTCGCCAAAGGATCGTGCCGTCGGTCTGACACCCACCGCGCGCAAGGCGGCCTCCGGCGCCGCTGAGCGCTTGCCATTCATCCAGGTAACGAACCTTGCGCGCACGCTCGCCGATCTCAAATCTCGCCAGATCTGGGTTGTTGGTGCGGCAGGTGGCGGCATGGTCAGCTTGTATGAGTCGGATTTCGCCGCCGATCCGGTCGCGCTCGTCATGGGGAGCGAAGGGGAAGGGCTACGCCGTCTGACGCAGGAAAGTTGCGATCAGTTGATCTACATTCCCATGCGCGCGCCAGTCGAGAGCCTGAACGTCTCGGTAGCTGCGGCCGTTTGTCTGTTCGAGTTTCGCCGGGTGCGAGATCGGACTGCTATTCAGACCGGGGCGCTACCCCAATAACCCCGACTTCGTTAGAATATCGGGCCATTTGATTTACATCGGACAACCATGATTTTTTTGTGTGGTTGTCTCCCGCCGCAATTGTTTAGGCGATCGTTGTTCAGGAGCTTTTTGCGATCATGATCCTTTCAGACCGGGTTCGCCGCGTACGACCCTCACCAACATTGGCTGTTACCGCGAAAGCAGCTGAATTAAAGGCTCAGGGACACGACATCATCAGTCTCGGGGCCGGTGAACCGGATTTCGATACCCCGGAGCCGATTCGCGCGGCCGCCATCGATGCGATCAATGCGGGTTTTACCCGCTATACCGCAGTAGAAGGGATATTGAGTCTGCGTCAAGCTATTGCCAGGCGTCTGCGCGATGATCAGGGTCTGGACTACGCACCGAACGAAATCATTGTGTCCACCGGCGGCAAGCAAAGCATTTACAATCTGTTTCAGGCCCTGCTGAATCCGGGGGACGAGGTCATTATCGTCGCTCCCTACTGGGTTTCTTACCCGGATATGGTACTCCTGGCGGGCGGTGAGCCGGTGATTGTGCTCGCCGGGCAAAATCAGGGGTTCAAGGTTTCGCCTGCCCAGCTGGAGTCAGCGATTACCGACAAGACCCGGATTGTCATGTTGAATAGTCCCTCCAATCCGACCGGTGTGGCGTATACGCGGGAAGACTGGGCTGCCATGGCCGAAGTTCTGCGCGCGTATCCAAAGTTGCTGATCGCGACCGACGACATGTACGAAAAAATCCTCTGGGCAGATGAGCCCTTCTCGAGCATCGCAATGGTCGCGCCCGATTTGAAGGCGAGGACAGTCGTGCTGAACGGAGTAAGTAAAGCCTATGCAATGACGGGTTGGCGGATCGGTTATGCGGCGGGCCCGGCTAACATTATTAAGGCGATGAATGTGATCCAGTCGCAAAGTACTTCCAGCGCGTGCTCGATCGCCCAGGTAGCGGCACAGGCAGCCATTGAAGGTGATCAGTCTGAAATCAAGGCTATGGTTCATTCGTTCCAGACGCGACATGATTTCGTGGTCGATCGACTCAATGCGATTCCCGATGTGGTTTGCCTGCCGAGCCAGGGGGCGTTTTACAGCTTCCTGATGTG
>JAJYPA010000565.1 GCA_021795795.1 Pseudomonadota bacterium
GTCTGTACCGGCGACCACCAGAATGCGCGGTATTGGTCAGGTATCATCCATGATGGCACATGCAATAGATGCAGGTTGTTTCGCCCTTCTTCCGGGGTTCTCCAAGGCATCCACATGGACACCGGGACGGGTAGGGCAGAGGCAAAGAGACGGCGATACCCATACGGTGTTACCTCCTCGATGCCGTCGGCATAGTACCCGCCTGGAAGCGGCACAGTAGCACCAACGAGCCAGATAGCACCCTTTGGTACGTGTCTCTGCACGAAATCTGCTGATCCGCTCCACCAGGTCAGCAAGGTCTCGGGCAGCAATAGGATCTTGGCTTTTTGTCTCCCGGCAGTGGCTACCCAAGATTGCATGCGCTCAAAATTTGCCAGGATCGACTTGTGGCTTGGGCCGACGTGTAGGTCTATCCCTCCCCATCCTTGCGGTAACGAAGCGGGTACATAGAGGGCGTTCAGGACCAAGGAAAGAGCCGCGAGTATACCGAGTATGCCCTTGTGGCGAAGCAAGAACGGGGTAGCCAAAACGACTGCCAGGAGTAGGGCCAGGCCTGCCCATGACCAACCAGGAAAGAAAACGCCGGCGGCAGTCAATGGCGACATCCAATCGAAGAATGAGAGCGGCGGCACCAAGGCGTCGAATGCCAGGACCGTTACCGCCTTCCAGGGGCGATCCGCGAATGCCCACCCCGCCGCGAGCAGCGCGCTACTCGCCAGCCAGAGGACGATCCCCTTCCCGGTACTGCCGTAACCAAAAAATACAGCCGACGCCAACGGAATGCCGTGCGATCCTGCCAGATAGTAGGCGAGAGCTACGCCGTAGCGACGCAATCGCGTCCGTTGCGCCAAAACCAACGGGATCAGAAGCAGCGAGAGCCCCGGCCCTAGCCACTGCCACGGGGCAGACCAGGCAAGCCCACAGAGAGCGGCGGCACCCGCTGCGAACCATACGCGCCTTGAGGTCCAGGACCAGACCGGCACGGATATGATTTGCAGGGTGGATTGCCGCATGGCGGTTATTGTTTAGAACTTGTCTGTGACTTGACGCTTTCCCAATGCGCCACCTTATCTTTATAACCCATACTACCGAAGGCGCCTGCCTCACATACCAAAGCGCCACGTTGGACAGTTGCGCCGACGCTATACTCTTTATTTGCATAACAACATTGGGTTCTAGGGCTGTTGTTTGCAAATGGCCCACAGTTATGTGGGGTGTATTTAGTCGGTAACGGCATCGTCTCTGCGTGTCCGGTTGGGCCACCAGCCGTAGCACAACCGATACCACCAAGAGTAAAAACAATGGACAACGTGCTTACTGCAATCGCTTTTTTCAACATGAAACCTCTCCTTACGTATGGGCGTTGTGTTCGCAAAATAGTTTATAGATTCCCCACAGGGAAATCGTTCTGAAGTGGCGCGCTCTTGTTGCCTCCTGCCATCAAAACCGTGAGAGCCAACCTGTCGCCTTAGCCGCCAGTCCAGACATGCCGCTCCCGGCCCTCTTCCAGTCCCGGTTGAACTGCGTCTGTAACTTCGCAATGTCCCCGCCATTCAACAGAATGCCCATCTCCCGGTTGTCCTCCAGACTGGTCTGTGTGAAGTTCTCGGACCCGATGAAAGCCAGCCGACTGCCCACGATCATCTTCGCGTGCATGTAGAGGGGTTTCTTGGGCAGTAGCCGGACTTGGCAACCATGCTGACGCAGGAAATTCACGTCACGCTGATCTTCACGGTTAATGCTGGCGGGCAGGATTAGCCGCAGGTCTTTCCCCTTCGCCGCGAGCGCATCCAGAATGGGGCGGTAAGGACCGAGTTCTTCCGATTCCACGTCGATGGTGCCTGGCTGTCCGATGACCTGCAAAAGTTGGCGGGCGCTAGTTCCAGGAGAAAGGACAAGCACCTGGTGTGCCCGCGTAGGCACATATTGTTTATTCCATTCTGCATTGAAAACCGCGTTTGCGGCGCGGACCACTTCGGAATTTTGAGTATCTACCAGATAATCGCGATCATGACCAAAACCGGCATAGGTGTAGTTCGGGCTACCGATCTCGCATTCATGAAGCGAGCATGTCCATTTACCATGATCGAATCGCCAATGTGATCCTTGGCTTTCAAAGCGATTGGGCGCGTATTTGACCGCGGCCCCGGTCGCCGCGATGCGCCGAGCTTCGTTCTGAACCTGCCAAGGCTTCATGCCGTAAGGCTTACCCTCGATCATCACCCGCACATCAACGCCTCGCGCATGAGCTGCTGCCAAAGCGCGCAGGATGGGACCATCATCAACTAGGTAGCCGTTCAGGTTGACCTGATGACGGGCCGACCGGATTACTTGCAGGACCGGAGCAATCCCGGCACTCGGCTCAATATAGAGCATGGCTACTTCGCCATGGATGAGGGGATATTCGGGCTGGACGGGTTCACCATCACTTCCCGCGTCATGGGACGCACAACCAGATCCATATCCTCCATCGGGATAGCGCCCAACAGCGCTTCGTCGCCCATCACCATAGCGCCCACGAAACAGCGCCGATTTCCAAAGTGGATCTCCACAGGCCCGACATAGGGCACCCGGAGCCGGGAACCGTCCGCCAGCGTGACCTCCCGTTTCTCCTGCTCCTGAAGATCCAACTGAATCGCCACATGCTGTGGAATACACAGATGCAGTGCTCCGGTATCCGCAAGGGCGTTGACTTCCAGCGGGGCAAGCTCGCGCTTTACGGGGTTGCCAAGCGTGATCGTCGTGCGCGTTATTCCCATTTCAGTGTCCCCTTCTTTAGCTTTCTTCCGGTGGAAAAGCTTTCCTTACCTTTTTCAGCCACTCTTGCTCAATAGCCTCAGCGTCCGGCGGCGTGATCGTTGTAATTAAATATCGCGGCACCCACGCAGAGGTTGCCAATCCATACTCGCGCATAAGGAGTCTCGACCAAACACTTTTGATGGACCCAATCAGAGCGCCAAGATCGCCCGCTTTCGGTTGAATCTCAATTTCAAAGGTGACTTTCGACCCTGAAACGACCAGATCGAGAAATCGGAACCCGTACCCCTTGCATAGCTTGTGCCCGACCGCCTTGAGTTCAACAATCGCCTCAGGCGGAATTTCTATGGTGTGGTTCTTAACTGTCGTGACACGAATAATCATTGAATAACTTGCGCTTTTATATGACCTGATTACACTTGACATAGATAACCCTTAGTACAATACTAGAGCGGTGGATGAAGGAGTGCAAGCGCTGATGCGTGAGGAGATAAACCACAAGGCCCTGAACAAGCTCTTACGAGAGCTGCGGCCCATTGCGCCCTTCTTCTGGCTGGATACCATCGACCGGGGCAAGTTCCCGACCGAAGTCACCATGCTCTGCACCATCGTGGCCGAGACACACCCCGTGGTCGAGGGTGAACTGCCGCTGGACGGTAATCGCTTTGAAGGGTTAATACCCCATATCGTGCCTAACAACTTGTTTGACATATGCAAAAAGGCTCCCCCTCGTGTTTACCCTTAGTAATGATAACGAACGCAGGAATTGCGCGCCATGACGCCACAAGAAGAAGCACACCTTCGCTTAATAGACCAGATGCGCCGCATTCTCGGTAGCGAGATATGCGCGGTATTCGACGATCCTGCCGCCGTCGAAATCATGTTGAACGATGACGGGCGGGTACTGATCGAGCGGCACGGCAGCGGCATAACAGAACTCACACGGATGACGCCGACCAAGGCAATGAACCTATTGGCGCTCATGGCCGACTTCCGAGGCACGACCGTTACCCGGGAGCGTCCGATAGTTGAGGGAGCCATGCCGGACGAATTTCTCCGGGCGCGATTCGCCGGCGCGATCCCGCCGTTGATGCCGCGCCCAACATTCGCCATTCGCCTGCCGGCACGGAAAATTTACACCTTAGAGGATTACCTCGCCGACGGCATCCTCAAGCGGGACCAACACGATCTACTGCTATCCGCGATCCAGGACCGGAGAAACATTGTTGTCAGCGGCGGCACGGGCAGCGGTAAAACCACACTGCTGAACGCCTTTTCTGACGCTATTTCCCGTATGGCAGGCCTCGATCAGCGTATTGTGATCATCGAGGACACCCGCGAGATCGTCTGTACCGCGCCGAACGCCGTATCCATGCTGACCGACGAAGATACCAACATCGACATGACCAGGCTGCTGAAACTTTCTTTGCGTTACCGCCCTGATCGCATTTTCGTGGGCGAAGTCCGGGACCGCTCGGCCCTCGCACTACTAAAAGCCTGGAACACGGGGCACCCTGGCGGCCTCGCCACTGTCCACGCGAATAGTGCAACGCTCGCGCTAGTCAGGCTCGACCAGCTCTGTCAGGAGGCCAACGTCCCGAGTCAGTCGGCGCTCATCCATGAGGCGGTCGATGTAGTGGTGCAAATCAGTCGCGATCTCAGCGCACCGGCCGGACGCCGGATTACAGAGATTGCCGACCTAAGCAGTCAACCAACGATAGGGAAGGGGGTTTTTAATGTGGTTCGCTGATGTCCCATTTTGGCTGGTGTTTCCGAAGCCTGTGCCGCTCCAGGTCGTAATCCCGAAACCGGCACCAAAAATTCCCGAAGCGCTCTGCAAAGTCATGCAGGTGCCACGGCATGATCAGGGGTCGGAGATTGCAGCGCTGCACCATGTCGCCACAGTCCTGGGATACTCGTTCAGGCATAGCGGGCCAGACTATGCGTTATGGGATACCGGCGTAACTTTCGGCGCACCTATCGCTGTCGGCAAATTCTTGAATGAGGTCGGTGATGTGTCATTTCTACCGACACAAATTCAGGTCAATCTTCCCTCGCGGGAAATCGTGGTAGCGAATCTCAAACCGTTACAGGGACCAATCCCTAAGACGGTTCGCTACGTGGTGGTATCAAGGTCAGCTAGAGTCTGGACGTTTAAGGATAAAGCCGTCGTAAAATAATCGTGTTTTGCAAAACCCATAAGGAGTCCTCAATGAGTATGAAAGTAATGCAAGCTGCTAGTAACCTTCCGGGGCGGGTTCGCTCGTTCCTTCCGATTGTTGTTGATGTAACGATCTTGTCGGCGCTCGGCACCGTTGCGGCCTTGGCGGCTACGGCTGGCGGACCATTTAGTCAAATAAGCAATTTCATTAGCGCCAACTTTCTCCCTGCCATCGGTTCTAT
>JAJYPA010000566.1 GCA_021795795.1 Pseudomonadota bacterium
CAACGAGGCCTATCACCTCGCCGGCGATGGCGTTGCAGTGCCGGTGGTTCGCTTCTTGGCTAAGCACATCCTGGAAGTCCTGTTAGCGGCCGCGCTAGCCGTCGAGAAGAATGCTGCATAATGACCGATCTGCAGGAAGCCTTACACACATTTAATAAAGAACGAAAATTCAGCAGGAAAGGCCCATTGTGCGTTGCGCTGGTCATTACCCAGCACGCGCGAAGGATGAGCCTACCACTTGACCCAGAAAAGCTGCTCACGGAAGCCGGAGGTCAGGTTCTTGGTCTTGGCAAGACGGCAGTCCAGGCAGTCCTCGCAAGGCATGGGATCACGCGCGTTTTAGCGGCTGAAGGTGGCCGAACAAGTCGCGGTAGTATCGCTAACATGCGCGAGTACGTTAGTCTCCTCAACAGTCTGGCCGAAGCCGGTCCCATCGACCTGGATGCGGTCGAAGCGTTTTGGATCGTGCGAGCGCATGAGTTCTTCTCGGCCAAACCCTTCAAGATTCGCCTTGATGCCTCCCGCAGCCTCCGTACCTTGGTGCGTGACATGGTTGTCCAGTCCGAAGAACGGCAGCGCAATACACCAGGCATGCAGTACACTGGCGCGGTGCTGCAGCACCTGGTCGGCGCGAAGCTCGATTGCGCCCTGGGTATGGGGTTGTTTGAGCACAACAGTTTTTCCACCTCGGATGCTCAGTCCGGCCGCGCTGGCGACTTCTTCATCGGTGATGTAGCGATCCATGTCACGACAGCTCCTGGCGAGGCGGTAATTCAACGCTGCCGGGACAACCTCGACGATGGCCATCGCCCCATCATCGTGACCACAGCGCGCGGGCTAACGGCTGCTGAAGTCCTGGCAGAGAATGCCGGCCTTGGCGAGCGCATAGACGTGTTTGAGGTCGAGCAGTTCGTCGCCATCAATCTATACGAACTGGGCAAGTTCGCGGCCGAAGGTCGGCGGGTTGCAGTGAGCGACTTGGTGACACGATACAACGAAATCGTGGAAGAGGTCGAAACCGACCCCAGTTTGAAGATTGAGTTTCGCCAATGATCGAAACGCCGGAGCAGCGCAGCCGCACCATGCGAGCTGTGCGCTCCCGCGATACCGGGCCTGAAATGATCGTACGGCGTTTTCTTCATGCCGCAGGCCTCCGCTTCCGCCTTCATGACCGCCGACTACCTGGCGTCCCAGACCTAGTATTCCCTGGCCGACGCATTGCCCTGTTCGTGCACGGCTGTTTCTGGCATCAGCATCCTAGTTGCCCTGCCGCTTCGCGGCCGCGCTCCCGCACAGACTACTGGTCTCAAAAGCTCGATGGGAACGTCGCTCGCGATGAGCGCCAACGTTTAGCACTGGAAGCTGCCGGCTGGAAAGTCTTGGCGATTTGGGAATGTGAAACGCGAAGCCAGGCAGCCCTTGAATCCTTGGCAGATCGCATCCGTAGCATATAAGGAGTCCCAGCGTACACCCCCTAAATGGAATTCACCATGACCACCACTTCTTTAGCTTCCGCCATATTCCCTTTCCCGTAGAGGTTGTTTTCATTGTCTCAGCTATCTCTGACTCTGACGATTTCTGCAGATCACCTGCGCCGAAATATCTGTCCTTCGCCAATCGATCGTGAACCCTGCCCACTTTGACCTGCTCTTGAGACCATTGTGCTGCCCATTTGACCCTGTTATTGCTGATCCAGTAGTGAGACTGGCAATAAAATCCCCAATTCCCGATCGACGGGTGCAGCGTGATTGTCTTGCCGTCGAAAGTCAGGTTCCAATCTGTGGGACTCAGTGGGGTCACAACTTCGTTTCCGCATCCGCAACAGCACTTGTGAACGACCGTCGCGAGCCCGATACAGATGTAAAGCGTTCCTTCATTTAGTTCATCCGGAACAAACTCAACGAATTCGTGTGCAAGCATCATTTGCTGTGTCATAGCCGCCAATCTGAATTTGTTAGAGTGTTTCCGTCGACGGTGTATGTGCAATGATGCTCGCGGTCAAGGTCCAGATAGAACCCGAACAGCTTTTTCCATTTAATGACCGCCAAAGCGGCATTCAACGCATTGAGATCGGCAATCTGGATGTTGACCGCATATTCATTGTGGCCATCGCCGTCAGAGAAAGGCACCCGGCTTCGAAAGTGATCACGTTGCTCTGGCGAACTAACTGTGACCCTGAGAACGCCGCCGAGCATATTATCGGTCGCGTAGACGCCCATGCCCACATCAATGAAAGGGATACCGAATTCCTCCAGCATCTCGACGATCAACTTTTTGGCGGTACCGCGATCGAGGCAGAGAAATACGAATTGCATGTCCCGCAGCAGTCCGACATTTTCAGCACCGACATAGTCCGCGTGGACCATAATGCCACGCCGCATCTTCGCATAGATACCCTGCAGATAGGCCACCTTGCTCGGCTTCACCCTCAGTTCCTCGATTGACGGTGCACCCGGTGATCGAAACGCATTGTGCTGCAAAAATATGTCTCCGTCGAATAGGTGAATCTCATTGACGGTGGTCTTGGCGACAAGGTCCAGCACGTAGGCTCCGGTTCCGCCGAGCCCCACAATGGCGATCTTCTGTATCGCCAATTTCTTGGTAATAAGATCAATTTCCGCCCGGCTCGATGCGGTGTCAATGTAGTTGAATACCATCTCATCCTCCTTCTCCGGTTCGATGACCGGGAAAGTTCTCGCTGTGGCCACGGGGTCAATCGCCTGCGCCTGTCCCTCTAGAATAGCCACATATGTCGTCATTTTTGCGTAGTAATCGGGATAGGGATCGCGCGGCCTTGCTGAAAACGTATGGTTTACGACAAGACCCTCGGCAAGGGCCTTCCCGCCGCCAGAGTTCTTGATCTGGTCGATCTCCGTGCCATCCTGGCGGCATGGATGATCCCCGACAAAATAGGCGACATGGTTGTCCGGCGTTGTCGTGTCATCGCCTGCCAGCGTCAGCGTCGAGACGAGAATCCCGCGCGTGACCTCCCGACGGGCGTTCACGTATGGAACATCCTTGACCAGCAAATAGCCGGACTGGATTGCCAGGTCATAGCCTTCGTCGCGGAGCCTTTTCAGATCGGGGCTATGACTTATCAGTTGGTGTGACATTGAAAACCATCCCGTCTTTGATCTTGACTGTGCCCCCTTCCAGCAAATTCCCTTCAGGGTTTGTATGCGGACCATGCCGATAAGTAATTGTGAACATGATGTTCGGACCAGTTGGTACTGGATCGAAAGCCAGTGCCACGAGTTCGTTGAACGACAACTCCGGCGTCGTCACCACTTTTTTTCGGCCGTTGATAAAAATATCGAAGTGCCTTACCTCAGGTGGACCGCTATGGAAATGCTCATCCTCCTTCAGATACACAATTTCCGGACCGTTCGGTACCACCGCGTCTTCCTTATCACCGCTTACTTCCCGAAAAAGTTCCAGATCTATCTGCACCCTGCCCAGCAGGTACAGTGCTTCGCCAGTTGTTGGGCTGGGGGACTCATACGGCTGTTGGTCGATATGAATCCGCACATGGTGCTTGGTTTCATCTTGTACTTGAACGTTGGCCATTTTCTTTCCTTTCTGGTTGATTGAGCCATGATCGTCATGTAAAATATGACGAATTCGTCAAAATCACAGGTCAACAAAAGGCCCAAACGGGCCATGACTAAGTCGTCATTTTAGATAATACGGAGTCGTAATGTCCGAGTCAAGTTCCCCGTCTACTATCTTTCCTTACCGTCTTCGGTGCGCGCGAGAATATCGCGGCCTCACCCAGAGTGAGTTGGCGGAGCATGCTGGCCTGCAGCCCTCTGCGATATCGCACTTCGAGACGGGCACGCGCAAGCCGTCGTTCGATAACCTTCGCCTTCTTGCCGACACGCTTGATGTGACCACGGACTATCTGCTCGGGCGGGTTGCTGAGTTCAAGGAGCTGGCTGGAGCTGATAAATTGCATCGCCACTACGATGCCCTACAGGAGGTTGATCGCAAGTTCGCCGATGCACTGATAACGCACCTTGCTGGCAAGGCCGCCGGGCGTGGTTCCGGCAAGAAATGATTCTTACCGATCCCTACGCATTTGCGTCGCTGGCGGCAGAACAACTCATCAAGGGTTTGGGCATTACCACCCTACCCATTGACCCATTCGCCATTGCGCGGAATCGTGAAATTGAAGTGGTGTCTAAACCAGCGCGCGACGCCGGTGTGTCTGGAATGCTGATCCGTGTCGGCAACGAGTTCGCTATCGCCTACGCGACCCACATAGACAACGAGCCATTTCAGCGTTTCAGCGTTAGCCATGAGCTGGGGCACTACTTTTTGCCTGGCCATGTTGACGCTGTGATTGGCGAGAACGGTATTCATGAGTCACGGGCAGGCTTTGCGTCGAGGGATCGCTACGAAATGGAGGCGGACCGCTTCGCCGCAGGCTTCCTCATGCCGAGGCACTTGTTCTTTCCAGAGCTTCAAAGCTCTGGCGAGGGGCTTGCGGCGGTTGAGACCTTGGCCACCCTGTGCAAGACCTCCCTGCACGCTACGGCCATTCGTTACACCCATTGCGCGCGCGATCCTGTGGCGATCGTTCTCAGCGTTGGCAACAGTATTGACCACTGCTTTATGTCCGGGGCCCTCAAGACGGTTGCCGGCATTGATTGGATTCGCAAGCGCGAGGCGATATCACGCAATACGACGACATTCGCGTTTAATCAGAACGCCGAGAATGTGCGATGCGCCGCTCGCATTGAGGGCACTTCCAACCTGCAAGACTGGTTCGGTGGCCGTCGCAGCATCGAAATTAATGAGGATGTAATTGGCTTGGGGAGCTATGGCAAGACGCTCACCGTGCTTTATAACATTTTCCTACCAGATGCTGAGGACGAAGAAGATGAACAGTTGCTGATTGAGTCTTGGACACCACGTTTCCGGCGTTAGCTGGTGCGATGTGCGCGCCTGAGGGAACCCTTAAATGGGTTTCACGCTTGATACCAATCAGTATGTGGCAAATGCAATCCAGTTAAGACATTTTGCATCATTGTGTCTGGTGGACGTTGATCCCGGCTGGGCGGATGGCCTTATTTTGCTGGGTTCTCCAGATGCCGGTGAGGGGCTGTTATGAGACAAAACGGTGAGGTTACTCATTTTTGGTTGGAATCGGGAACTCA
>JAJYPA010000567.1 GCA_021795795.1 Pseudomonadota bacterium
CAATGGATACCATATGGATACCAGTCACCGAAAATGCGAGAATCGCCCACATGAAAATGTTATAACGCCATGTTTTATATGGTACGCCTGGAGGGACTCGAACCCCCGACCTACGGCTTAGAAGGCCAAAAACTGTGAATATGCAGCTTTATTTGAAATATAAGCATTTTTACTATTTTATACTTATCAAAACGTTATCGAATTCAGCGTCCCGCATTATCCCTCGATATACCTGTCTATCCCGTTACTAAGTGCAGCGTAATTGCAGCGCCAGTGCAGGGTGGTAGAGGGCCGGTCCGAAAGACATCACCAGGTCGGCGGCGGGCGCGGTTGCCAACCTCCGTCAACGAGGTGGCTTCACCTTCCATGTTGGTAGCACAGAGAGATCAATGCCCCACTGTACATCTCCGACGCTGCCCGCCTCGCTTGCGTTCACGATACGCCGCCGAGGCCGCCGTGCTTGCCGCCTTCGCGTCAGGATGCTTCCTTGGCCTGCAGTCGGACCCCCTTGCCTTGCTTGGTTTCTATAGCCTCGCCCTCTTGCCGTTGACAGTTTGATGTATATGACGGTGATAAAAACGATAGCTCATCCCGGATCCTGCTGGCTGCAAGAGGCAAGGTGCGCATGGATCAACAAGATCGGCGGCACAGGCCTTCAGCGTCCGCCCACCCCATCACATAGTCGGCGGACGCTCCCGTCGACGGCTGCGCAGGCACAAAAACTTTTCAATATGGCCTACCTGACCCTGGGTAAACAGGATCTCAGGCTACCCACTTAAAACATCGAGGAAGCGGTATGGCTTTTAGCATATCTCTATAAACAACATAATAAACAATATGTTGACAGAACTCTTAATCGGTTCATTATAGGGGCAGTTGGGCCACCAAAGGGATTACAGGGATATACCATATCCCTACCAATAGAGGGGTCACTCACCACTTCACTGCTGAAGGATGACCGAAAAAATGGGTTTAGGACATGGCTGGAGTTCCAGATTTGGTTTTGCAAGATGGGTGATGGTGAATGCCATCATGCCCACAGCCATCGGGTCGATATTGTTTGATGTATTCGTTCGTGGGGACCCCGTAGGTCTGTATGTGATCCTGGGGTTTGTGTTCGCTTGGATGATAATAGTGGCAATCGACACACTAGCACGCAGTGGAGTTCTCAACCAGAGCGGGGTAGACGATGGTTGGGGGCGAGCTAATCACAGGTACGCGCCATGGTGGCTGGTCCGGAAAATGTACAGTGCACACCAACGAACATTCCCATTGGCCGTTCGTCAAAGAGGAACTATTGGCCGGGATATCACAGCAGTTCGCCGCGCAGGGCAGGGGCGGCAGGGCGGACGCAAGCGGCAAGGGGGAAGCCCTGCCAAAAAAGCGGCAGCAGATGATGGCGGAGAACCCGGCGAACCGCCACTACCTACTCAGCTTTTCCTATCCTTTTTGGACCTCGCCATGCGGTGGTCCTGCGCTACAAAAACCCTCAGAAACCAAGTAACTACTGGCAAGCTGCCCAGACCTATCCAGTTGCCAATTGGCCCTAGATTCCCAATTGCGTGCGTTGAGGCCATCGAGCGTGGCGAGTGGCAGAGCTGCACGACCGAAGCAAAATCCGACCAGGCATCTCCCGCGATAAAGAAACGCGGACGCCCTCGCATTGCACAGACCAAGAAACTGATCACCTCCACTCATCGGGGTGATCAATGAGCACCATACAGATCGTCTGCGCGGCCCATCTGTTGGCATCTCCTCCGCCGCCTATTGAGTGGGCAATTGATGGACTTTTGCCTATTGGCACGGTGGGCGATGTTTTCGGACCGCCCGGTGAAGGCAAAAGCTCGCTAACTCTGGATATGGCAATTGCCGTTGCGAGCGGCGGCGGAACTTGGTTTGGGAGGCGTTGCATCGCCGGGCCTGTGGTGCTACTGGGTGGTGAGCGGTCGGGCATATCTGCCTTTTCGAGGGATTTACATCGGGCAAGACAAGGTCGGAGTGTCGACCCTGGCATGTTAATCCTACCTCAAAACGAGCATGGCGACTGCCCGCCCCTCTGGGCATGGGATAAGCAGAATGACCAATGGGCAACAACCCCATGGGGCAAACAGGTCACAGAATGGTTAACCGCCATCAACCCTGTACTGATCATCATAGACACTCTGGCAAGCGCGGCGTCCGGATCGGACATCATCAATCAACCGCAGCAATACGCTTTAGGAATACTAATTCGCCAATGGGCAAAAATGCTGGGCGATCCAACCATTCTTACAATTTCGCATACGAACCAATCATCGTCGGCACAGGAAGTGGAGCGGCGGCTGCATTACCTGTCCAGGGCAGGCGGAAATGGCCTGCCTGGAGCTGTGCGCTGGATCGCGGGAGTCACCAGGCTAAGAAGCGGAGAAATGGACCTGGTGTCTGGTGGTCACGACTACGATCCACGCGATCCAGTCAAGCGATTCATCGCATTCGGCGTCAGCAAGCACAACGAAGCGCCGTTGCCTTTATGGACGCCGGAGCGCCCCGCGATCTTTCAGATGACTCCGGACGGAGCTCTGGCGTTGGTCCCCACCACCCCCGAAGCATTCATGGAGCACTACCCCGAGATTGCCGCAGGCCACGACAAGCGACCACAAAAAACCAAAAAGAAACGAGCGGATGTGAATTCGGTGGTCACTGTGACATCTCGGCGGGACAACGAGTACTGGCAGGCAAAGAACGGGGAAGACCACCATGTCCAAGATTGGTAGTCAACGGCTACCCACAACCACCGTCAGCCCGGCACGGTTGAGGCTCTGCCAGCCGACTCAGAGGCCCACCTACCGCCGGGATGAAGAATGGATTGTTACCTCCTGGGGGCGTTGCAAAGTGACGGGCCGGTTCGGACAGAGGCATCAGGATTTGCTGGATGCCTTTCTCTGGAATTCAGAAAAAACCCGCCAGGTAGAGGATGGCGGTCTGGAACTATTGGTGGACCCGGCCCGCGTGAGAAAAACGATGTCCGCAGATGGTAGGCACAGTTTGTCCGGTATTCAAAAGTTGATCAAGGAACTCAGGGAAGTAACATTGGAGATTGACACACCTAAGCTGTCCATCACGGGCGGTTTAGTCGATCACGTGGTCAAAAGCCCGATAACACGGGCTGATCCGCTTCATGACTGTGAGCGCCATCTGTGGCGAGTAAGAATCGGTTTGGCGCTAGCGGAATTGCTCCGGTATGACCTGCCTTTGCATTATGACCCCACGCCAATAGCACAACTTCAGAACGGCGTTTCTCAGGCAGTCGCGCGGCATGTGTTGACACACACACATCAGCCGAACGGCGGGTGGGGCATGGATAACCTGATTCAGTCCGTCTGCGGCGAGTTGGGATCGACCATGATTAGACACCGTCGTCGAGAACTACGGATCGACAGCCGAACGCTGTCTGAGATTGGAATAATTATAGATGGTGAACGAGTTTTCAGGGTAGGTCAGGTTGATCAGGCGTGCAGCATCCGCCCGATAAAACGCGAAAAATCATCAAAGCGTGCAGCACCCGCCCGATGCCGTGCAGCACCCGCCCGGCAAAACGTCGAAACGTGCAGCACCCGCCCAATTCTTCAGTATTCTTCAGAATACTTCAGGGCCTATGTGTCGGCGGCCCCTGAAGGGGCCGCCGCCTCATCAGCCATAACTCCCCCCGGCGCTAACGCGCCGACCCCCCAGGGGGTGAATTCACCGGCGGGGGAAGAAGTCTTAACAGCCACCAAGGATCATTCCCCCGCCGGACGCAAACACCCCAGGAGGGGGTCGCCGCAGAAACGGCGGGGGGAAAGGGACATGAGCCAGTTGAGTTTGTTTGATGAATCAGCGTCGATGTAGCCCAGAAATAACGATGGACCGGGCGAAGGCCGGTCGAGAGGACCCGCCGCGCGAAAGCGCGGACCGGGTCCTCGGTAGTCAAAATCACGTGCGACCTTCAGGTCGTACTCCCCAGGAATCGAAAACTGCAATTGTTCAGTTTCTGGAAGAAAGCGGCGTTATCGTTGTGATGATCGTTGTGCATGATCTGGCATTAACGGGAAGGTTAAACGGCTTTCTTTTTGGGTATGGTGGACTGGGTTTTAAGGGTTCTGGTTTGGATGATACTTTGAATTTGTGGCGTATCACTCACTCTTTTTGTTGGCGTCGAGTGACTTATCTGCTGGGATGGTCATTGGAAATTGCGGGTTGGAAGCGAGCCATGTTTCCCCCCCGCTCCCTTCGGTCGCAGTGGTTCAACGTCTCGCAAGGGGATACCCCTTGACCCCAGCCACCGCCGGCCACTGTTCCCGACGGTCACGGTTGGTGGTAGGTGACCAAAAGCGCGGCGGCATGGTCAGGAGGTCGGCATGGATGAGCAGTCGGAGGTGAAGTGCAGAAAAGGCGGTCGGCAGGCCTTGCCGGACGATCTGCGCCGGAGCATCCGCAGGGAGGTCTGGTTGTCTCCGTTGGAGCTGGCCGACCTCAAGGCACGGGCGTCGGCATTGGGTATCACGCCCGGTGAATACATGCGCCGCGCCATCACGGAGTCACCGATGCCTAAACCGCCAGTTCCTCAGGTCAACTTGGCGGCGTGGCGCGAATTGGCCCGGCTCGCCGCCAATACTAATCAATACCAGTACGCCGTGAATAACGGGTTAGCCCATGCCTGGCAGCCGGACTTGATCCCAGATCTACTCTATGCGATCCGCGAAGTCCGGATGGCACTACTTGGCGTCGCCTCTGACTCTGATGGGGAGGGTGCCAGATGATTGAAAAGATCCGGAAAGGCAAAGGTGCGCGCGGGCTTTCCGAATACCTGTTAGCCAGCAAAGACCACAATGGAGATTTGCGGCCTCGTGCGGACATTATCGGCGGAACGCTTGCCGGTCGGAGCCCGCGAGAACTGGCGGCGGAGATCGGGATGCTGCGCAGAATGCGACCAAATTTGCAAACCGCCGTGGGGCATGTGTCGTTACGGGTTCCAGAGGATGAGCGTGTGTTGTCTGACCGCGAATGGGCGGCCATAGGAGACCGATGGGCGGCGGAAATGGGCATGGATAGCTATTGCACCGTGTGCCACGGCGATCATATCCACATCCTGTTTTCACGCATTAACTCGGACGGATCCGTTGTTTCCG
>JAJYPA010000568.1 GCA_021795795.1 Pseudomonadota bacterium
GGCGAGGATTTCCGACGCATCTTTGACCACCTGATGGTCTTCAAGGTGGAAAATCCAGATCATCGGATCGAGGAAATCATTGCGGCGATCGACATTCTTGCAAACAACCCACTCATAGGACGCCGGACAGATTTCGGTCAACGTGAACTGGTAATTGGCCGCCGATTTCATGGATATGTTGCACCCTATCGATATATCCCGGAAATCGATACGATTTTCGTCTTGGCAATCAGGAGCCAAAATGAGGCTGGATATGCAGATCACAACTATTGATATGGCAGCAATTTCGTACAGTAATGGTGCGCCACAAATCAAATGGTTATCCATTGCAGAGGAAAACCTCGTCGCGGCAGATGAGTCGCTGGATTCGATTCATGCAGCGATTTCGGTATTGGGTGGGCAACCCCAATTGGGCAGAGCGCGTCCAGAGTTGGCAGATGGGTTGCGCAGCTTTCCCACGCAGACTCCATACATCATTTTATATTTGCCAGACACAGATGATTTGCTGGTTGTTCGGGTGTTGTACCACGCAAGAGATATTGACTCAGATTATTTTTAAAGGATAGATAACTGCAATTCCCAGTGCATGGGTTTATCGCTTCGGGCGTGCCCGAAGCGATGATTGTGGGTGCTGGGAACTTGCCATTGAGTTGCCGTGAGCAAAGCATATGCCGCTATGCCGCAAGCGGTATCACATGCTTTAGTTGTTCTTTGATTGAACTGCGAGCCTTGCGTAATTCATATTCGTTCTGCAATCCCATCCAGAATTGCACGGAAGTGCCAAAGACTTTTGCCAAGCGCAGTGCGGTATCAGCAGTAATGCCGCGCTTACCTAGCACGATCTCATTAATGCGACGTGGCGGCACGCCGACGGCGTTGGCCAACCTGGTTTGGCTTATTCCCATCGGGATCAAAAATTCCTCAAGGAGAATTTCGCCCGGATGAATATTCTGTAATTTATTCATTGCATGCTCTTTAATGATAATCAACTATCCCGACTGTAACCGGGCCGCTATCCGTCCATATGAAACAGATACGCCATTGGTCGTTGATACGAATACTGCGCTGCCCTTTCCGGTCATCCTTCAATGCTTCAAGCCGATTAGCAGGCGGAATTCGCAGATCGTTCAAGGACTGCGCCTTGTCAAGCATGAATAGTTTGCGTAAAGCAATCTGCTGAATGTCTTGCGGCAATTTGCGCGACACCTCGCCTCGCCAGATCTTTTCAGTTTCTTTGGATGCGAATCCGATAATCATGCGCCAGCATAACGCATCTCGTTATGCCTTGCAATAATATGCTGAATAGTGCCCTGATTTGCTCTTATCGGAGTGTGACTAAGAAAGGTTGATTTCTCTTGAGAAATAAGCGGTTTTTGGATGGTGGCGCCCCCAGCACGAATCGAACGTGCGACCCCCTTCTTAGGAGGAAGGTGCTCTATCCACTGAGCTATGGAGGCGGCGCCGCGTCATTTTACGCGTTTTACGGTCGGTTGACCACGCAAGAAAGTTGTCGCCGCATGCGGCAACATTTGCAATGTCAATTTTGTAATGTCACAGGTGCGGTAGCATGAACGCCAGGGAGCTATAGTCAAATCTGGTGTACAGGCAGTTTGAGCAAGAAGTGTTGACGGCAGCGGGGTCGATTTCTGTTCGGGTGCCCAATGTTCGGGATCGCGCGGGGTCAGGCGTCAAGTTCAACTCGAACATTGTGCCGCCATATGTGCGCAAATCGCAGCACGCCCGCGCCAAGGCAGCCATGCAAGCGGTCTGGATGGCGGCTACCCGTGACGAAGCGCAAACGGCATTTGCAACACTGGTTTCAACTTACCGGAGCAAGTACCCCAAGGCCACGGAAAAGATAGAGAAGGATCGGGACAGCCTGCTGGCGTTTTATGATTTCCCGGCAGAGCACTGGCAGCATTTGCGCACCACCAACCCGATTGAATCGACGTTCGCCACCGTGCGGCACAGAACCACCCGCACCCGCAATTGCGTATCCCGCACGACCTTCCTTGGCCTGGCGTACAAGCTGATTGAAGAAGCGGAAAAGAGCTGGCGCAAAATACGCGGAGCAGACAAGATCGAGTTGTTGCTGAAGGGAACTCCCTTCAAGGACGGCGAACCGGTGCAAAACGATCAACCGGTTCAGCAGGAACTCGCCGCCTGACGCATCATGCTACAGACCGGCCATACACCAGATTCGACTTTATCTCTTGTCATGGCCGGATACCGAAGATAAACTATACGGCAGACAATACCAAAACCAGACGGCTTAACCGATCCATGCTTCGGTGCTGGAAACCCGCTTGCGCTCGAATTGCCGAGGCAGATATGGCGGCAAGCGCAGTCATATCCGGATGAGTCGAAGACGTATCCAGGGAGCCGATATTCGACGCGCCCGTCTTGTGTCACTTGCCAGGAATTGCTTTAGTGGGACTGAATTTGAAGATGGACGAAAAAGACTGGCAGAATACGGCAGCGATGAACGGATTGATCGATGCAATCATTGAAACCTCGCATGACGCTTTTATCGGCATGGATGCAGAGGGATGTGTCACGCACTGGAATGCCCGAGCCGAAGCAATCTTTGACTGGAAGCGCGCTGAGGCCGTAGGTCATAAGCTAAGCGACCTGATCGTCCCGCCCGAACTGCGCGAAGCACATTGCCAGGGCATGGCGCGCTATCTCGCAACCGGGGTGGGAGACGTACTGAATCGCCGGGTAAGCATGCAGGCACAACGTCGCTCAGGTAAGTTATTTTCAGTCGAAATGACCATTTCAGTGTATACAGTAGGCACTCAATCCAGCTTCTTTGCATTTTTGCATGACACACAGGAACGATATGCCACAGAAAGCGCCTTGCAGGAACTGGCGCGGACCGATACCTTAACCTCCTTACCGAATCGGCGCTTTTTTTATGAAAGGCTGCAGGAGACGATGAATCGCGTACAGCGTACGAAACGCCCAGTGGCAATCATGTTTATGGACGTAGACCATTTTAAAAGCGTTAATGATAGTTTAGGACACGATATTGGCGACCTGGTATTAAAGGAATTTGGAACCCGCCTAAAACGCGCTGTACGGCAAGTCGATTTTGTGGCCCGCTTAGGCGGCGACGAATTCATGGTGATCGCCGAGGAACAGGCAGGCGAAGACAGCGCGGCCGTTATTGCCCAAAAAATCATTGACAACATGGCCGCCGACTTCGCAATCAACGATCAGCGCTCCCTCCGCGTCACGACGAGCATAGGCATTGCATTGTATACAGGACAGGCATTAAACGCAGATGATCTGATCAGGCAAGCCGATCAAGCCATGTACCAGGCAAAAAGATCTGGCCGCAATACATACCGGTTCGTTCAGGAAAGTGGGGGCGGTGCTGCTGTTCAACATTCCGCAAAGACTCTTTTGTCAGATTTTGTAGTCAAACCGCAAGCGGATAAAAAAAATCCGGGTTTCATACAAGAATCGCTGAGAGCGCTGCGTACGCATTTGAACATGGACATCGCCTTTATTTCACGATTTACAGAAGGCAAGCGTGAATTTCTTTTCGTCGATGCCGACTCGGACAATCCGCCCATCGTCCCCGGAGGCGCAGATTTGCTGGAGGATAGCTACTGCCAGCGCGTGATTGACGGCAGGCTGCCAGAAATTATCCCTGACGCGTTATTGAACGATGAAGCGCTCAGTCTTCCCGCAACACGATTGCTTCCCGTGAGGGCTCATCTCAGCGTGCCCATCGTACTGAAGAGCGGCAAAATATACGGCACGTATTGTTGTTTTAGCTATAGCGCGGACCAGTCGCTTAACGAGCGGGATCGAAGCATGATGCGGATCTTTGCCGATATGATCGGGACGCTAATCGAAGAGACATCGGTAGCGTAGCCAGAATATCCATCGCCAGCAAGCCCGCGCTGCTCGATGGACGGAAATGCCTTTCGCAGACCATTGCCTAATCCACCAGGGGATGAGCTCTCGCGAAAATGCACGGATCAATTGAATTAAATTGGTGGAAATCCTTGCGATTGCGGCTTTATCCAGTGCTAGCACACAATCGGGGTGATCGAATCTGCCCGATAGAGGAAGCGCGTGTTCAACGATAATCCAGACGACGAATTCAGGCAATGCCTGAGCCAGCATGGCCCGATTCTTTACCTCTATGCGTTGACGTAATTGCGCGACCAGCACAAGACGGACGATGCCGTGCAGGAAACCCTAACTCGCCGCCTGACGCATCATGCTACAGACCGGCCATACACTAGATTTGACTTTATCTCCGCCAGATGACGGGCCGCGTTTGTAGAGGGGTGAGTAGAACAAAACACGACCGGCCCCACAGCACAATGTGTGGCGAGGAAGTCGGTCGTTTCAAAGATGCCAGCCAAGGCTGGCATCGTCACGGCACGGGGTTTAAGCCCCGTTATTGCGCACCATGGGTTTCCTTGGATTTTTTGAGAAACCACCAAGCAGACCATCCTATTATCGCGGTAGCGGCACTTACGGTAAAAATGCTCAACAGGCCAATTGGAGTTTTGAACAGAATATCGAGCATGACATCCTCCCTGTATAGCGGGTTACAATAAATCTTCCTGAGGATAACTATATCTTCTTATAAAAATTTGTCAAGTATCCGTCAGGAAGTTTTTGTGTCACTGTGTTTTTTTTGTGACGGCTTCCGTTACAATGTTGTCATGTTGCGATGGTTGACACAAACAGTAGATTTTCCCGCCACAGCATCGGCGCTGCATGAACCGGCAGGTTTGCTTGCTGCGGGTGGCGAATTGACGGTACCTTGGTTGTTGGCTGCTTACCGACAGGGTGTGTTCCCTTGGTTCAACGAAGCAAGTAGCCCAATTCTATGGTGGAGTCCTGACCCGCGTATGGCGTTGTTGCCGGAGCAATTGCATGTACCCCGTTCACTGGAGCGGGTGTTGCGGCAGCAGCGGTTTCATGTGCGCTATGACACAGCATTTGAGGCTGTGATTCGCGGTTGTGCTGCGGCACCGCGTGTTGGGCAGGGTGGCACGTGGATTGGGGAGAAGATGATAGCCGCTTATATTGCATTGCACGAAGCCGGGTATGCGCATAGTGTTGAAGCCTGGCAGGGCAATGTGTTGGTGGGTGGCCTGTATGGCG
>JAJYPA010000569.1:0-3595 GCA_021795795.1 Pseudomonadota bacterium
CCTGAGCGCATGAGCGCCTCACAGGCAACTCGCGGCACCAATGATTTTCATAATATTGGTATTTTTTCATATAGTTATTTGAAATCTGCCACGCCCGCGTTTATTGTCGGCACATCATTCCAAAAAAAACGAGTGGAGCGGCGGCATGGTACGAAAAAACTGGGTCATTTCGGCGGCGGTGGTGATTTTATCTTGGCGCATGATGCCCGGCCTGGCGGCGGCGCCCAGCGCGAGTGGGGGCGACCCGGTACCTGCCGAAACCGCGCAACCCCTGCAAGTGGAGGTCACCATCCCCAGCTTGCGCAGCGACGAACTCCCTCCTTTGGGCGCCGCCCTGATTCCCTGGGTCCACGATGGTACCCGTGATAGGGCCACGGACACGGCGCGACTCCTGGAAGCGCTGCCGGGCGCCACGGTAGCGGCTGCGGGCGGCGTCTCGGGGCTGCCCGTCCTGGATGGCCTGGCGGACGATCAGCTCCACGTCCAAATCAACGGCATGGATATCCTCTCCGCTTGCGCCAATCACATGAATCCACCCCTGTCCTACATATCCCCCGCCCAGATAGGGCGGATCGTCGTCTATCCCACGGTGGTGCCGGTGAGCGTTGGGGGTGACGCCATCGGCGGGAGCATCGAGGTACACTCCCCCGCGCCCGTTTTTGCCGCCCCCGACCAAAAATTCCTGACCACCGGGCGGATCGGCACATTTTTCAAGAGCAACGGTAGCGTTCACGGCGCCAATCTCTCCGCCACCGCCGCCACCCCGGAATTCAGCCTCAACTACAGCGGTTCCGTGGTCCAGTCCGGCGATTATCGTGCCGCCAAGGCCTTCAAGGCCCCAGCCAACGGCATCGACGGGGACGTAGTGGCTTCCTCCCTCTATCGGGCGGAATACCAGTCCCTCAACGCCGCCTACCACCGGGATGGACAACTCCTGGAGTTGCGCCTGGACAGCCAGAACATCCCCTATCAGGGCTTCCCCAACGCACGCATGGACATGACCAAGAACCGGAGCATAGCGGTCAATTTCCACTATTTGGGGAAGTTCCGTTGGGGTGACCTCGACCTCCGCGCGTATAACGAACACACCCAGCACAGCATGAATTTCCTCGCCGACAAGATGCGCGGCGCCGCTCTGGGCATGCCCATGGACACGGACGCCGTTAATAATGGCCTCCGGTCTAAACTTAGTCTATTTTTAGGTTTTAATGATATCCTGAGATTGGGCGCCAGCTACCAACATTACCACCTCAACGACTGGTGGCCGCCGGCGAGCCCCATGATGGGCATGACGGGACCAGATACCTTCTGGAACATCCGCGATGGTCGGCGGGATCGCTACGACCTTTTCAGCGAATGGGAACGGCATTGGAACCCTCAGTGGACCTCCCTGGCCGGGATGCGTCTGGACGTGGTGCAAATGAATAGCGGCGATGTGCAAGGGTATAACGCCATGATGTATGGCAACCCCAGCAACCCCGCCTCCCTGCCGGGCCGCTTCAACGCCCTGGACCGGCGCCGGGTGGACGCCAACTGGGATTTCACCGCCATGCTCAACTACACACCCACTAACCAGAGCAAATTCAGTCTCGGTTTCTCGCGCAAGGCCCAGTCCCCCAACCTGTACGAACGCTACGCCTGGTCCAATAATCCCATGGCCATGACCATGATCGGGTGGTTCGGTGACGGCAACGGTTACATCGGCAACCCCAATCTCCAGCCGCAAATCGCCAACACCCTGAGCCTCGGCGCCGACTTCCACGCCCCGGACCCGAAGGCTTGGCAAGTGCAAGTCACCCCATATTTCACCTACATCCAAAACTATATCGGCGCCGCACGCTGCCCCGCGGCCCAGGGCGGGGCCTGTTCCCTCGCCAATCTCAACGCGACTTCGGGTTTCGTCTATCTCCAGTTTGCCAACCAGACCGCCCGCCTCTGGGGTATCGATCTGAGCGGCAAGGTCCGCTTGGCGCAGACCCGACGCGTCGGCGACTTCTATTGGGAAAGCAATGCGGCTTATGTACGGGGGGACAACCTCAGCCTCGATGTCCCCCTGTACCACATGATGCCTGCCTACCTGCATACCGCCCTGGTGCAGGAGTGGGGGCATTGGCGGAACCGCATCGAAGCGGTCCTGGTGGCGAGCAAGACCCGGGTAGATACGGTGCGCAACGAGCCCCGTACCGCCGGCTACGGCCTGCTCAACCTGCGGGCGACTTATACCGGCGAAAGCTGGCAGGCCAGCCTCGCCCTGGAAAATGTCCTCAACCAGTTTTATCAGGAACCTCTGGGCGGTGTTTATCTCGGGCAACGGCCCATGCTCTCGGGCGTCCCCCTCCCCGGTCGGGGGCGCTCGGTGAACGCAAGCCTGAGCTATTCCTTCTAGGCATGCCTATCTAGTGTAGTGCTGCATTCTTGACGATGCATATAACATGGGTGAAACCCGCATGGAGACTAGGTTTCATATGTTTCCAACAGTGCGCAACACTACACTAGAACTTTTCAGGACAGTTTTTCAGCAGCCTCCTAAGGAGTACAATTTCCAAGAATGTCCAATATGGTTCAGGATATGACGGATCCATCCCAACAGCAGCCCAGGCCGCGGCCCTATCCCTGGTTCTTCGGCGATCTGCGTACCCGCTGGCCCATTCTCGACTTTTATGAGCGCTTCGAGCAGATCGTCGCCATGGTGCTGTCCTTCTTCTTGATTGTGGTCATCCTCGCCGCCCTCTGGAGCCTGGCCAAGGAAGTCTATGGCCTCATCGCCCATGGTGCAGTGTCCGGCTTTAGCCGTGACGCCATTACCGTCATCTTTGGTAATGTGCTGAGCCTGCTCATCGCTATGGAATTCAACCACACCATCTTTCATTCGGTCTCCCACCGCGGCCAGATCGTGCGCGTCAAGACGGTGGTGCTCATCGCCATCCTAGCCATCGCCCGTCAGTTCATCATCCTGGAGACAGAACCGGCCTCTCCCTTCCGAATCCTTGCCTTTGCCGTTTCGGTACTCTTCCTGGGGATCGTCTACTATCTCATGGACAAGCGTGACCGCGCTCATCTCACTGTTCTGGATGAAAATAAAAAAGCGTAAGAGTTAACCAATGGATCGACTGCGATTATGGATATGATATCGGCGATAGCGATATCCTTACCGCGTATTCCGCAGCGATGGCGGTGGCGGAACAGGCCGGTATTCTCAAGGAGCGGATCGAACACCAGATTCGGGAGATGATCGCTACCACCGCCGGCCGCCCCACCGCGGTATGGACGGTTCTGGCTCGGGTCTTACCGCCCTGATGGGCAAGGAATTGGTGCTTGGCAAAAGAAAGAAAAAAGAAGTCCCGACAGATCAAAACCACAGGCCGGTGGTGGATAGGCATTGCCGCAGTGACCATTGGTGCGCTCGTGATTTGGGCGACACTGCGGATGCCGATTCACGAGACAGCGCCCCGGTCCGAGGTGCATCCGCCGATCACGGTTTCTCCGCCCATGGTGTCGCGCCGGCTGGACTTGGGGTCTTACGGTGTGACGATTACCGATTCGGCGGGCCGTAACCGTTTCCTGACCATCCATCCGGTGGTGGAGGTCCAGGGCA
>JAJYPA010000569.1:3605-5132 GCA_021795795.1 Pseudomonadota bacterium
TGGTCCGGCCTTCGGGCGGTGCGGCCGGCGATGGATGCGGCCATCGAGAATCCCTTCATGGCGGTTCCCGATCTCGCCCGTGTGCCCGATTCGATAGTGGCCAGAGATCAGCTCAAGAGCGTCATCCTGCATAGTATCGTGCCAGTGCTGGCACGGGCGGACCCTGGATGGCAAATCACCGGCATCCATCTGCACGTGGCTGTGAAGGCTATGCCAGTCCATTGACGATGTGGACTTGGCCATAGACTTGGTTTATGAGAACCATTGTCAACGTATTCGAAGCCAAGCCCCATCTTTCCCAATTCCTGGAACGGGCGCGCGCCGGGGAAGAAATCGTCCTGGCGAAAAACGGGAAGCCCTATGCCCGGCTGGTTCCCCTGGAGACCCCAGCCAAGCGGGAACTGGGCTTTCTGCCGGGAACCGTCGATGCGGCGTTTTTTGATCCCCTGCCCGAGGAGGAGTTGCGCGCTGGGGAGTAAGCCTGCTGCTCGATACCCATGTGTTGCTCTGGGCGGCCATGGAGCCCCAAAAACTTTCCGCTCCCATCCTGGAACTGCTGGAGAACCCGAAAACCAGCCTTCTGGTCAGCGCGGACGTCGCACTGGATCTTTTTGGCATCAATCGGCGATGGTAAGTGGCGCACGCGCTTTTCCGTCCCTATCGAATGGCGTCCGCTGAGCAGGTCAAAGGGCTTGGTGCGGACTGGTGATGGAGACTGCCGGTCAGACCCGGGCATGGGCCGATGGCCGTCCGTCAGGGCGACACCTCTTCTTCCACCTCCTCCACATAGCTGCGCGGGCTGCTGGGAGTGGCGATGGCGCGGGGCGGGATGAGGAAGGCGTAGGCCACCAGCGCTGCCAGCAGGCAGAGCCACATGGACACGCGCAGCAGGTTGTCGATGCTCAGGGTATTGGCCTGCACGGCCACGAGCTTGGCCAGGGTTTGGGGTGACAGGGCCTGGTTGCCGCCATAGGCGAGGAGATGGTCCTGGAAGGCGCTGGTGGCCAGCGCACCGCCACGAACCGCGTACACGCTGATCAGGCTCACTCCGATGTTGGCGCTGAATACACGGATGAAGTTGCTGGTGGTGGCGGCCTTGGGGATGTCTTCGGCGGGAATGCCGGAGAGGATGATCATGGTCAGGGGCACAAAGAGCATCCCCAGGCCCAATCCGAGCAGCAACATGGGCCAGAAGAGATCGGCCAGACCGCTTTGCGGGCTGAAATAGCTGCTGCCATAGGCGGCGGCAAAGAGCAAAAAGCACAATGTCGCCAGGCGACGCAGGCCAAAGAGCCCCTGCAGACGATCCATGAGGGTGGAGACGGGCACCGCCGCCAAGCTGATGGGCAGCAACAATACACCGCCCCAATAGCCGTTGAAACCGAGACTTTCCTCGGCCCAGAGGGGCAGCTCCGTCGCCCAGCCCATGAACAGCGACCAGCCCAGACAGAGCAGCAGCAGGCCGAGCCAATAATTGCGTCGCCGCAGGAAGTGAAACTGCAGCAACGGATGCCCGGTCCGGCTTTC
>JAJYPA010000570.1 GCA_021795795.1 Pseudomonadota bacterium
AGACGCACCCGACTCTACCGCGAATAATGCAGGCATGGTCATGGGGTGGCGGTCCTCGGCGAGGCCTTGCTCACAGACGACTGGCTGCCGTAGTATTCTCTATGATCTGATGACAGTTAAAGACTGAAAGCGGACGTTGGACAAAGCGCAAGGAGAAGTATTTTTTGATTAATAATGTCGAGTGTAACTCCATCGAAGATGTTCGATCCAATATTGATCGCATTGATCGTCAGATTGTCATGCTGCTTGCTGAGTGTGGAATTTATGTGAAACAGGCGGCAAAGTTCAAGAAAACTACTGCTGATGTCCAGGCGCCTCAACGGGTTGAACAGGTTATTTCGAAAGTTGTTGATCTTTCCGTCGAGCTTGGCGCAAATCCGACTATTACTGAACAAGTTTATCGCGCAATGATTTCTGGGTTCATTAATGCTGAGTTAGCTGAGCATGCGGCTATTCGAGTTAAAAGGAGAATCGCCGTGCTCAGGATGCCTTTTCGCGCGTCCATGCGCGATCGGCCTTGCGCTGGCGATTAGATGATAGGCCCAGGACGTCCTGGTCACCGGCGCACCGTCCCGCCCTCGTTGGGGCGCGGACGGTACACTCGTCTCCCACTGACTCGACGGCCACCATGCGGCACTGCACGCGCCTACACTCCCAGCTGTCGCGGTCGTTTCGGCGGATGCAGTACACCGCGTGGCCTTATATGGATGCCTCCATTTGTGCAAGTCGACGGTCGATCACTGGATCCGTTGGTCAAATACAGCCTTATATCCGGCCTGTACTGCAGGTTGCCCTGCTGGCCATGATGAAATCCGCTGGAAGAGGTCTCAACTGCCTGACGTCCTCAGAAGGACAAGGCCATGACAGACTTTCTCTTCCCCGGTCTGACCTGTGATGCCATCAATCGTGTCTACCTGCGCAATTCGTTACACCGCAACCACGTCAATCCACATGATCATGCTGCTGCAGCGGTCTTTCTTGCTTGATACTGAGGATCATACTGGCGATTCTTAGCCAATAACGCCCAGATGGTGCGCGCGATCTTGTTAGCAAGCGCTATCACCACCACATTGTGGGGCCGCCGGCTGCGCAGTTTGTCAATCCAGGGGTTGCGATTGGTGATCTGGAAATTCACCACGGCCCGCGATCCATTGGCCAGCAATGACCGGAGATACGTGTCCCCGCGCTTGCTGATGCCCAGTAATCGGACTTTACCACCGGTACCACTCTGCCGAGGAACCAGCCCCAAAAACGACGCGAATTCTCGCCCAGAACGAAACGACTTCATATCGCCTACGGAGGCGAGAATGGCCGTCGCCGTGAGGAGACCCACGCCGGGGATGGCCATCAGCCGGACCACATCCTCTTGGTCCTTCTTCCACAGCAACAGGCGCTTTTCGATGTCAGCGATATCTTCGTCCATCTCACCGAGACGCTTAAGCTGCTGACGTAGCGTGTCCAGTGCCATGGCCGAAACCTTACCCTCCAGTTCGGTCAGGGCACCGGGGATCTCTTTCATTCCCCGCTCCCGGCCTTGCCGAAGATCCGCGCCAAACTCATAGAGCAAGCCCCGGATCGCATTGATCTGCATGGTGCGGATCTTGATCAACTGCTCGCGCACGCGATGCAAGGTCAGAACGGATTGCTGCTCTTCGCTTTTGACGGCGACAAAGCGCATGTCCGGTCGTTGAACCGCCTCCCAGATCGCTGCAGCGTCCGCCGCATCATTCTTGTTGGTCTTGACGAAGGGCCGCACGAACTGCGCCGCAATCAAACGCGCCTCGTGGCCCAGCTTGCCTAACTCCCGCGCCCAGTAGTGGGCACTACCACAAGCTTCCATAGCAATGATGCCGGGATCCCGGTTCACGAAGAACTCGAGGAGTTTCCCGCGCTTCACCTGCTTGCGATGAATTTCACCGGTATCCCAATCTACCCAGTGCAGCTGCATCACGCGCTTTGCCAAATCCAGCCCATAAATTGTAATCTTCATAGCGAGTCCTCCTTGACCCATCTGTGGATGAATTTCCACCTTGGCACCTTGATGCCGTCCGGTTCAAGCGAGGGCTCCCTGCCAACTCGTGGAGCTCCCCGCTGCCGGTCCATAAGGGGGAGGCATCCATTACATCTGCCTGGGACTACTCGCCCTCGCTTCGCTCTCCAGGCGAGCAGCGTAAGTAACACTTCATCCCTCTGACTACGGGCATTGAAGTGAGGTAATGCCATCCTACTATCGTTCCCGACTCATAGGTTGCAATCCAACGAGTTACAAATGATTCCCAGCTTTGACCTTGATCAGAAACGGTTCTCTTGATATATTCTAGCTGACTAATTATGACGCGATTTTTGACCACAACATCGGGGCAGATAATTGCCTATGAGGAGCGTGGAAATCCTCGCGATTCATCAATCTTCTTTTTTCACGGCACCCCAGGATCGCATCGGCAACTAGATTTGTTGCCAAGCGCGCTGCTTGAAAATTTGCATTGGATCTGTGTTGATAGACCGGGCTATGGCGAAACTTCGCCAAGTTTAGGATTTAACATGAACGATGCTACAGCGGCCATTTCCGCCTGCGCCGATCACCTGGGCTTGGATAGGTTTCAGGTGTTAGGATTTTCTGGGGGTGGCCCCTACGCTCTGGCTTGTGCTTACACCATACCGGATAGAGCCTATACAGCTCACCTTGTCAGCAGTTTGGGACCGGTTGACATCCCAGAAATTTGGTCTTTGCTGCGGCGTCAAGACCGATTGCTTTTCCTGCTCGCCCGAAGATGCCCTCCTTTGTTCCGTTGGGCTTTACGCATGAGTATGCGGGGAATACCAAAAAATCCAGAGCGATTTTTGGGCCAACTGGCATCAAAAATGAGCACCAGTGATCAAGCGCTGCTAGCAGACCCCGATATGCTTGCGCAGTTGAGTGGCGATCTTCGGGAGGCACTCCATCAAGGAACTGTCGGGATGGCAGATGACCTCATGACATTGAGTCAACCATGGCCATTCCTGCTAAAGGACATTCAGGTGCCCGTGCACGTATGGCACGGTGCTCACGACCAAGTGATTAACCCGCAGATTGGCGCAAACGTTGCCGCTCGGATTCAACTCGCCCAGTATCACCAACCAGAGAATGGTGCTCACATGGTGCTTTGGACCCATGCTACAGAAATCCGCGAGGTGATCGACCAGATGGTACGCCGTGTCAATTGCTGAGTTTCATCGGCTCCTCGACATTTCGAGTGGGTAAGGCGGCACGATTGCTCTATGAGAAGGGACACCTCATGGCGTTTTTTTACGATTCTGGATCAACGGCAGTGCCTTCTTCCGCTAGATCAGATCTTCCTTATAGTCCTAGTTCGCTTAGTCCGGGGTGCTCGTCCGGTCGTCTTCCAAGTGGCCAATGATACTTTCGTTCCGATTCCTTTATGGGGAGATCGTTGATGCTCGCAATACGGCGTCTCATCAGTCCATCCTCGTTGAATTCCCATAGCTCGTTTCCGAAGCTGCGGTACCAGTTTCCCGAGTCGTCGTGCCACTCGTAGGCAAACCTTACGGCCATCCGATTGTTCCGGAATCCCCAGAGCTCCTTGATAAGCCGATAATCCATCTCTTTTTTCCATTTGCGTACGAGAAAATCTTTTACCTCGGATCGGCCAGACAAAAATTCCGTGCGATTGCGCCATACGGTGTCCTCCGTGTAGGCAAGGACGACGCGTTCCGGATCGCGGGTATTCCATAGATCCTCTGCCAGGCGCACTTTTTGTGTCGCTGTAATTTCGTTGAATGGGGGTATGATGGGGATAGTCATGGGCCTTCTCCTCAAATAGCGCTAATGTAGGACGACCAGTCTACTATTATTGACTCTAGACGATGTGGGACGAACTGTCTACCCTATAATCATGCAACCTTGCCCCTTTGTCTTCGCTCCGCAGGACCTAGCATCTCTGAAGCCAAGAGAAAAGATTTTGGCTGCGGCACACCGGCTGTTTTACGCGGAGGGAATCCGTGGGACGGGGGTGGATCGAATTATCGCTGAGGCCAGCGTCACCAAGGTGACCTTCTACCGACAGTTCCCAAGCAAAGATGCCTTGATTCTCGCGTACTTGGACGACCGTCACCGTCTTTGGATGCAGGCATTCGAGGATGCGGTGCGCCGCCATAGATCCAAACTTGAATCCATCGTTCCCGCGCTTCAGGAGTGGTTCGCCTGCCCGTCGTTCCGGGGATGTGCCTTCATTAACGCTCTTGGAGAACTAGGTGGAACCTCAGAACTGGTGATCAGACGGGTACGAGAACACAAACAGGAGCTACTGCGTTTCTTGGAATCGCTTGTTGGCGAAACCGCTGACGGCCGTGAGGTTCGATGCATTCTTACGGCTATGGAGGGCGCCATTGTCCAGGCGGCCTGGGGAGAACCAGAGCCAGCGTTGGAGTCTCTGCGCTCCCTCATTGGCATCTTGGCGTCCAAGCCCAATTCCTGCGCAAGATGATCAGTTAACGGCGCGGCTGCGCAGGCGCAATTCGGAGATAGACAGAGAATATGAGCCCGGCTGAAGTAGAGAGTAACCAACGAGTAGCCTTGGTAACTGGTGCCGCGCCCGGGATCGGCTTGGCCATCGCCCAGCGCCTAGCCGGCGAGGGATACTCGGTGGCGTTTCACTCGCGCGCACCCGCTGAAGCTGGCCACGCCATCGCCGCTTCGCTCCCCGACGCAAGCTACTTCTCGGCAGATCTTCTCGACGACGATGCGCGGCGCCGTTTGATAGAGCAGGTGCTTGCTCATGATCACTCCCCGCTGCCTACCAACGAAGCCATCATGTTGCCAACACTACCCGCTCAACAAAAGAACGCCGCAGAGCGACCGCTTACTCAAGCTCTCTCAAGAAACACTTTTTATGGTCTTGAATATGTTACAGTTACGAAGTGACAATCTCACCAGGAACCAGTCTCATGCCCATCTTTTCGGCGCGTTGAGCCAGTTGCCGTAGCACCCGTTCACGATAGCGCTCCTCGTAGTAGTCCTGACCTTGGTCGGTATATTCCTTACCCTTGGTGAGCATCATGTAGATCAAGCGAGCCAACTTGTGTGCAGCTGCAGTCACCGCTTTGGGTTTATCCATGCGTGCGCACATTC
>JAJYPA010000571.1 GCA_021795795.1 Pseudomonadota bacterium
TTGCCGGGGTCTCCAAAACAGCGTTTATTATGTAGAGCTTGCGAGCACAATTCGGCCCTACAACCCAGTCTTAGCAAGGCTCGCAGCTGTACCGCTATACATAATCGCGAGGTATACATAACGCTGCTTATGTGTATGTACACATAAGCAGCGTAAGCAGTCGTCCAGCAGCGGGCTGATCGTCATGTTCTCGAAACTCGTTACCATGGCTTAAACGGTGGATGCCTTTATGAGAATGGTTTTCGTGAATTGCAACCCATTGATTTACTGTGCGGCAATGATCATTATTTGGTGCCTCTCGAAAACGGCAGGTTTTGATCGTGCTCTTTCGTGGTTTAATCCGGCACACCTCATAACATTCAACTGGTTGTATTTTATCATATATAGACAAAATGGGGAGGTTTTCGAGGCGCTCTGATACCGTCCCCGTCTACCAGACGTGCTGCGGAGATCATTATTAAGTTGCTATTAATTCTATGCACCCGCATTTTATCATTGGGATAATTCCGGTTTTTCTGGCAAATTCTAGTTTTTTAGCGCCATTGGACGCGCTCATTGCCGGAGCACCAGAACACACGATGTAGCATCGAAGATCGTCCACATCAGAAAAAAGTGTTCCGTTGAAATGATTTATTGTTGCCAATATTTGGGCAAGTGCGTGTGATATATTCTTTCCCTTTAATTCAATTATGTGACATAGCATATTATTTTCTATAATAATATAATCACACCTGATCGCATTGTTAGCTATGGCGCACCCATCTACATGTATTATTTGTATGGTGTTTCTATCTTTGTTTTTTATCATAAACCTTTTTCCGTTTTCAGTAACGGAAATTATAGATCCGTTTGATGATTTTATGCACGAACTATTTATAGAACGAGTATTTGCCATTTTTATTCTACTCGCTAATCATCAAGTTCAATATATCATCAAATTCATTTGATATATCTTCTGATATATCGTCAATATTATTGACTCCTATTATTCCGTCATTGTTAATTATGCTGATTACTCTACCATGATTATCTATTGAGTATGCAGAATATTCGCCGCGTTTTATTCGCAGGTATGGTTTTATAACCGAATCAAGCCTTGAGATCTTTTCTTTGTCGCCGTCGGCAATTTTTGTTCGAGCTATATCAGCAATAACCAAATTATTCAATGAAGAGAGTACGTATGGACTGTGCGTTGTGATGAATGTTGTTAAGTTTAGTTTGTTATGGAGTGCCGCTATGGCATAAATAACTTCTTTTTGCGTTCTTGGAAATAGATGTGCTTCTGGTTCTTCAATGAATAATGAAGATTCACCACGCCTGTATTGCCCTAGTCTGCTCATGGCTGACAAAGAAATAAGCATTGGGACAACTTCCTGCTGGCCAGACGAGGCGCCTTCTAATTTTATATCTATTCCATTTTTTTGGCTTATAACATAGGCGTCATTTTTGTATTTGAATTCACCTCCAATGATAGCATTGACTGCTCCGTGAAAGCCTCTCATTGTGCCGTTATTGCGAATGCTGTCCATCCTCACATAATGGCGTTTAGCATTGCTGTAGAACGATCCAAACTCACTTATGAATTTATCTATACTAGAGTTCATGCTCAAAAATGAAAATATATTCTGTTCAAGGAGGGCAAAAAAACCTCTCCCAGCAGGGATGTAAAGGCTTGGAGAAAACATATAATTCGGAAAACACCTCCTGTTTCTTAATTCTGAAAAGTATTGGCTCGCAAACCAGTTAATACTCCCCTTCATAAATTCAGGAGTGCCTTCCTCAGCCCTGTTGTACTCTAAATATGCTGCTTTTAGTTTAATAAAATCAGATCTAAAATTTTTAGAAATTGATACTTTAATTTTCCTTTTTACTCTTCTTATTTCTATTTTATGATCGCCATTTGTGTATTCAATTACAAAATCACCAGATCCCCAGTAATCAGGATTAAAAGTTTCAAGAAAGGACTGAAATAATTTTTCATCGAGACGTTTTTTGAATCTTGCCGAGTTTGCGTCTTCTGGTGAATTCTCTTCATCGCCTTTTATTGTTGATAAAAAGGCAGATGGGAAGTCCGACTTAAAGAAATATAGTAGCTTGGCTATGAGGCTTTTCCCGGATGACTGACGGCCAATTAAAACGTTGTATCGCTTTATTTCTATATCTACCTGCGACAGCGTTATGAAATTATTTATCTTTAAATTTTCCATTTATATTTACCATATTAATGACATGTTAAAATTTTACCTGCAACACATGGTCCTAGACAATTTGCATCATTGTGTTCCGTGCGGCACCTTCAATTCCAAGCCTAATGGCCTGTATTTATGACCTTTATGATGACAGGCCCACATGAGACAAAACAATGAAATTCTCCCTCTCCGACCCGGCCAAGCGTGAGGCAACTCTAGCCTATTCATACGTCCGCTTACAGTCTGAACCTGCCATTCCTTGCACCCGATAGTATCCCCACAAGTCTTATGTAAGCAATACGCGCGCGGAGGCGCTGCGGCTGGCGATCATGGCTGCATACCGAACCATGGGCCAGGGCAAGGTAAGTCCATGTTCAAACTTATTACCTTCGGACAAAATCGACGGGTCCTGGCCAAGGGATGGTAGGTATTGCGCTGACGAGTTCGCTGACTCGTCTACCGGGTAGACGATTAGGCGTGCAGGCACCCGCATTCCGTTGGATCTGAATACCAGGGTAAAGAAACTCACGGGGCGCGACTCGCCGTATCACACGCCGATCTCCGTAAAGAGATCCCCTTTCGCGTTAGGCCGTGAGCAGCCCGGCAGGGCGGGCCCACCCTGCCACGAGGCCCTTCGACCCTGGGCAGCTAGACTGCGACCGTGAGCGAACCCGCTCGGTACATCACGGAGACTTTTTTGTCCCGGTATCGCAGCAGTTAGAGCCTGCCAGACTGCCGCCACGGTGTAAATACGCACCCGCGCCTCTGGGCCTTGGGCATGCAGCCCCTGGACCGGGGAAGGCTTCGGACCCGAGTCTTTCACTGATCAGCAACTGGAGCATCCTTCAGCCAAGATCGTCTACCCGGTAGACGATCTTGGCTGAGCAACCGATCAGCACCCACACTGGAACCGTCCGCCTCTGCCCAGCGCCAATGGGCGCTTCTTGCACGAGAGACCTTGCGATGGGTGCGTCGCGCAGCGAGAGGCGGATCCCTCTGTTTTCCATACGAGGCCGCCAGCACCACGTCGGTTGGAGTTGGGGCAGGCCACCCCCCTACAAGTTGGCGTCTACCGGATAGACAATTGCCCCGAACTGGCAAAGAAAAGTGTCTTCCCGGAAAACGCCGCTCCAGAATTTCGCCTGACGGGTAGACGGTTGACCCAGCGCCGCTCCTAAAAATCGTCTACCGGGTAGACGAAAGCGCCCCAAAAGGCGTCTACCGGACGAAAAGCGGAACACAAGATAAAGAAGGGGTAACGGAATCGTTTTCCGGGAAGACGCTGCCGTTTTCCCGGAAAACGCCGGGGTGAAAATCGTCTACCGGGTAGACGATCCAAGTTTTTCGCCCCACAGGCCACCTGTCGCCTTATCCCCAAAGTCCACTGCCTTGTGGATGGCTCAGTCTTACGCCTGACCAGCCTGCCTGTACACGACGTTCCGGCCTGCCGACCACAACCTGCGCTACCGCAGGGGCTGGGTGGCCCCTTCATTGCGAGGACCTTGGGCCGTGGATTTAGGCGATAACGCTCCAAATCATCTACCCGATAGACGACTTCCCTCTTCGCTGTAGCTGCTGTCACTCGATTAAGCAGAATGAAATAAATTCATGAGTATGTATTTTGCTAACAATAAGCATGTATCATGCCATATAAGTTCTCATGAATTTCTATCTCCTCAACCTCTGATCTATACCTGTGCACATTCACTGATAGTTATGAGGCAACACCATGTACACTAAAGCCGAAACAGTTTACCAGATCATCTCCGAGATTGGCCGCACTCTAGGCTATCCAACCGAAGCCATACCCACACAGATTGATGAGGCCAAAGCGTCCACTGTTTTGGGGGTTAAGCCAGCAACCCTCTGTAACTGGCGCTGCACACGTCGCTATAACCTGCCATACATCAAGACCGGCAGGTTGGTCCGGTACCGTGTAACCGACTTGGCTGAGTGGATCGCCAAGCGCCGTACCGGCGCCGTGGAGGGCTGATCCATGAGCGAAATTATCAGGGTTAAGCATATGGAATTCTGGACAAGTATCCCAAACAAAACGTTGAGAGACTCACGGTTGAGCCTAGCAGGGCGCGGCCTGTTGTGTTGACTGCTGAGCAGGCCAAACAATTGGCAGGTTCAGATGGGTAACCTGCGGCGGGAACTGGGAATTGGGCAGGACAGGATGAGGAATCTTTTAGCTGAATTAAGCCATGCGGGCTATCTCCAGCGGGAGAAGCGGCATGGGGCAGGCGGGCGGTGGGATTGGGAGTCAACAGTTTGGTCTGAATCTCAAAAGCCGTCCACCATAGGGGTGTTTTCCGTCGATGGTCAAGCAGCGGATGGCGAAACCATCGACGGCGCGGCCCCCCATAAAAGAAGTATCTACGAAGAAAGAAATAACTATGGAAAAAGAAATATCAATCAATTGATCGATCATAATCAGAATCAAAACGACACTTTCTCCATTAGGATTGGGTGGGAGCCATCTGGAGAATTCTGGATACTGGTCAAACGTTTGGGATATGCCGAGGAAAGCACGGACTATCCAAACGTTTTGACAGACTTTATTTCCTATTGGCTGACGCGACCAGGCGTGGCCCGGAGCCAAGTCCATTGGGAAAAAACATTCCTCCATAATTGGAAAAGATACAGAGTACGCAATGGAAACAACTTGTTGGACGATCGTCAGAGGGTATGCAACGCAGAAATTCGACCGCACCAGTCATCGAATCACATTCGCCTGTAGGAGGCCCGATTCTAGCCCGGCACTACGAAGATGGGGGAATAGGCAGATGCATTGCCACAGATGGCATGGATGCCTCCCCCTTATGTCTTGGAACTAGTCCTTGTGGATTGGTACCCTTCGGCTGATCCCCGGAGCGAGGCAAGCAAGATTGCCCTCCCCCTAAGGACGTGATCCTGCCCTGT
>JAJYPA010000572.1 GCA_021795795.1 Pseudomonadota bacterium
TCGCCTTGCAAGCATCACGCATGGTAAGCCACTGTCGCTGTTCGGCAATGAGCATTTGACGCTCGTTGCTATCCTTATTAGTAGCGGCCAAGGCGTGGTGATAGGCCTCGGCAAGTCTTGTATATAGGTAAAACCAGAGGTGTGGAAAATATGGGAAAAAGCATGAATTTTTCTTACACAAATAGGGTCATGTTAGAACAATTTGACGCATCCTGTATTCAGTATGGAAAATCTGTTCGCATCCTTACAGTTGATTGTCCAGCGCTAAGACTATTATATGATGCCCTCGCAGCCAAGTCTTTTTCTGAACAAGAGGTGTCACGCAGGATTGCCTTGGCGATGGAAATCAAGTTGTCACTTTTGCACACATATTATGATCTTGCAACTCTTGCTGGCATTGAGAATGAAAACATTGTACCAGAATTAAAAAGAGTGGCTTATATTCCGCTGGAAGATCACGTATCGTTTGCACTAGCGCTTCGAAGATCGCGCACCGCATTTGCTCTCGTTACCAGGATTCGCTCATTATGGGATAAATTATTCATATACGTAGTGATGACTAATGAATCCGATGATATCCTGCATAGTCTCGATAATGCAAAAAGCAAAAGGCGCTTCTTTTTTAAAAGGTATAAGTGCGGCGTAGCCAATTTGCTGCCAGAAGAAATTCATGAGGCGAATAATGATATTAAGACATTAGACGAGAAATATCGCACACCGGAATTGCATGGTTATGGTTCAATCCGGGGATGGGTTTTCGACACGCCTGCTGAATGGGGGACTCCTTACTTAAGTGGCATTATGGCGCATTGGAATATGGTGTCAAAATTCGCCTGGAAAATCTTTGAAGAGGTTAGCAGTAAAAAATCATCATTTGACTGACCAATCGATTGGCATGTAATCCGGGCGTTTGGTCATCTAAAATGAAAGCGCATCTATATGGTTTTGCGGTATCATCACCTAACTACACAGGACATCATTTTAAATGCTGTATATGCTTAAATAGAAATTTTGTTACCCACTCATGTAGTATCCCAGTGATGCTTCATGAATCGCGCAGTCTCAATGACCGCTTCCGCTGCATCACCGACCATTTCACTGCGCCCACATCACGCCGCTTGGTGCTCCAGAGCAAACACCTCTCTCTATCCAAAAGCTATTGGTTCACTGCGGTGATCGCGTCCTTGATGACATCGGACACCTGATCCACCTCGTCCCTTTCGGCTGACACAGCCTTCCAAGTACGTTTCTCTACAAGGCTCGGAGCACGGTCTAGTGCCCCGAGCGGTTCAATTCCCATAGCCGAGAGGCATTCGATAAGCTCCCCGAACACATCCTCTTTCCGGAGCGTCCAGGTCGACGCGAAACAACGCCAGAAAGTCCAGCCAGCACGCTCAAGCACGCGCTGCCGGTTCATATCCTGCTGCCACCGGTCTGGGCCGTGGTATTCATCACCATCACACTCGACAGCAAGTCGCGTGTCGCCTGGGCCCTCAACGACCAAATCGATTCGATATGCCCCGGACTTAACCTGTGGGATCACTCGGTAGCCGGCCTTTGTCAGGTGAATGTATACGTCCCGTTCGAAGCCGGACTCGCACAAGTCAAGCAGGTGTGCAGCACCCTCGCTGTCTGCGACTAGAGGCTTATCAAAATGGCTCAGGAGTGTAAGCCGCAGGTCCTTGTCAGACAGGTGCGACCCGGCAACCGATCGCACTAAGTACATCCGGTCACGCGCCCGGCTAGCTGCAACGTTGAAACGCTGCTCGAACATATTCCCGGAAATCGCCTTAGACCTGCTGGGATCAACCACCATCGAGAGGAATATAATGTCGCGCTCGCTGCCTTGGAA
The DNA here is from genome assembly GCA_021795795.1 of Pseudomonadota bacterium. Next base: position 1,853 of record JAJYPA010000572.1, read on the forward strand.
AGTTCGGGCGTCGCCACACTCAAATTTCCGATGGATCAACTCAGTAGCCGGGCATCGCATCCGCACCACGCTGTCGATATGCTTGGCTTGCTCCATCCCGAGGAGGGAGACCACCCCCAAGGTACGACTAGCGTACTGTTCATCCTTGAGAATAGCGGCAATCTCTTCAGCGATGACATCGGCTTCCTGCGCATTGCAGTCGTGCCGATCACGCTGCCCACCCTCGACGTAGATATCCACAAGTGGCGGGTCGATGCGCTCGGAAGCCTTGGGGATACGCAGGGGCTGAATGCCGTTTTTGTAGAAGGTCGAGTTCGAGTAGGCGATGATTGGTGGCACGCAACGGAAATGCTCGCGAAGCATCACCTGTTCGGCCGCAAACACCCGCGCCGCAAGTTCATAGAGCGACTTCTCCGGAGTCATTTCGATGCCGTACGGCTGCCCTCCGAGGAAGCGGTGCTTCAGTTCGTCGATCCGCTGGCTCAATACGAACCCTGCATCTGGCGATACCTGCTTGTCATCACCAACCACTAATATTTTTTTCCCGCGAACGATGGCCGGTAATGCCCAAAGGTTTGACTGACTGGCTTCATCTACGATAACCAAGTCGAAGACCCCAATGTCCGGCGGCATGGACTCGGAGATCTTTGCATGGCTCATGATCCAGCAAGGAACCGCACCGGCAGCATCAAGCATGGACTCGCGGGCATCGCGGCGGTAGCGGACGGCATTCGGCCCCGTGCCCATGCCGATTTTCCGGATGGCGGTCGCATAACCAGCCAATGCCTGAAGCACTTTGGGTGTGGAGTTGCGTTTGGTCTCGAGCCAAGCCGCTTTGGAAATCATGTCCTTATAGAGCTTGGATAATCCACCTTCCAGATTCTGTCTCCGGACAGCCAACGCCTTCAGCTCATCACGTGACTCGATGCTGTTCAGATGCGACTTCATCCGTGCCCAGTTCCATGCCTGACGCCATGAGGCCGGAAAGACCGCGTCTTCGCCTGTGCTGGCAATCGGAATGGTGCGAACCCGGGCAGCTAGCTTGGTTGCACCGGCTCTCTCCAAACGCGCGGCGCTATCGCGAATGTAGGTTACCTCAGCGGACAGTCCAGCAATTCGGCGCAGTTCCATAACAAGCTCGGTGAACCGGCTGGCCATACGGCTCGCCTCCAGGCTGGGGTTGCCCAGATCCTGGTCTACGAACGTACGGAGATCCTCGGATATCGGCCCGGTCTTTCCCGCCAGCTTTTCCTGTAACGTGCTCAGCCTGGTGGCTGCGCTAGACAGATCCGACCGGGTCAGGTGGCTAAGGAGCTGCTTTCGAACGTCGCGCAGTTCAGATGAGCCACCGCACAACTTAGCGGTGGGAACGTGCTCGAAAACGGCCTCAGCCTTTCCTGGGAGGGTCTCATCGTAGAACCGCGCAAGGGTGTGTGCCTTTCTGGCCGCCACGGCAACGAGCTCAATTTCGCGTAGGGACTCGACGCCACCGCTGAGCCTCGGCACCGAAAGCGCGTCGGCGAACTGATTCCAGCGCGCGAGGAATGAGGTAACCCGGCCATGCAGGGCGACGTATCGCTGAATGTGCGCCCAATCACCATTACCGTTCGGAGTCAGGCCAGCAACCCGGATCGAGGACAGCAGGCTCTTGGTGTCACCGGCACCGAAGGAAATCAACCCAAATGGCTTGCCGGTTTCTGCTGCGCGCGCAATGGCCTCGAGCACCTTGGGGCTGGTGAGCCCCTCGCTCGGGAAGTTCACCGGCTTGATCAGGAACTCAGCCCGGGCTTGAACCAGATGGTCCACGTCGGCGGACAGCATCTCCAGAGCTTGCCGCTCTGATGCGAAGGACGAAACACGGCACCGCACTCGCAGTTCCATGGGCCAATCGCCGTCGATGGCCTCGAGCTCCACCACGAGTGCTAATGCCTTATCAATGCTGGCGAGCAACTCGCGGGCGGACTGCAGCACCTCTGCGGTCAAACCCTTCAGCGGAAGAAGCTGTCCGTTCTTTACTTGGCTGTCGAGCTTTTTCATCTGGCTGAGCACGTTGTGCAGCTCGGCGATATCTGCTGGGTTGGGCAAGTCGTCAGCGGAAGGAATCGATGCCGACACGTAGATCAAGTCCGCACCCAACTTACGGCGGTATTCGCGCAGCGTGCCGGCTTCGTTTTCCGAGAAGGGTGGGGCCTGCCCGGGCGAGAGCGAGAGAACATCATCGAACCATGCGTAATCGTCCTGACCGCGCACGACCAGCTCCGCCAAATTCTGCGCGCGCATCGGCACGCCGTCGACCTTGATCTCCGAAAGCTGGTTGATGGCGATCTCGTCCACCCGGCGGTCGATGGTCGACAGCTCAGAATGCGTACGATCGATAGTCTGCTGGAGGATGCTGATTTGCTCCCGCATCTCTTCTGGGTTGATCTGGGATACCTGATGCTGGATGGCCTCGATGGAGCCCTGAAATTGGCGCATGCCCTCCCGGTCGCTGGTAAGCAGCGCCACTGTCAGATCCCGCACCTCCTCGGGGATTTTTGACTGCAGCACCTCGAGCGCAGGCTCGCCTCGCGATGTGACCAGTACCCTGCGGCCGGTGGCAAGGTAGTGGCAGATGATGTTGGCGATTGTGTGGGTTTTGCCGGTGCCAGGCGGCCCCTGCACAGTTACACCGGCGGCACGCTCAAGCCGCTGGACGATGGTGACCTGTTCGCTGTTGTAGGGCAGCGGGAAATACAGCTCCTGCGGCTTGCCGCCCCCCTCGTAGTTGCCCCTGCTAGAGATGCCACGGAAGTTCACCGTCTCGTACTCAACCGGTTTGTCCGATGGAGGGGAAACCAGTGCCAGCGGCCCGACCGGGATATCGCACCCGTTCGCGAGTTGATCCCGCAGCCGTTTCAGGTCTTCGATAAGATAGTTGTTCGCGCGAGGCCGCGAGAATAATACCCAGGTGTCGGTCACGACTAAGTGCTGTCCCGCTGGCGGAACGGGCGCGTGTGCAGCTAGAACCTCCTGGTACGAGCCTTTGCTGTTGAGATTCGTTGCCGCCAGCTTGAGCACATCAGAGTAGCTGCTGGGATCGAACGGGGTAACGGGCCGATCCTTGTGCTTGGCCAGGTGCTCCCTGGCCGCTTTCTCGACTTCGGCCGCACCATTCACCTGACAGGCCACGAAGGCGTCCATCTCGACGCGCGTATCTGTCGCGCGGGGGCGCACCTCAATGGCCATAGTCTGCTCATTCAGAGCGA
>JAJYPA010000083.1 GCA_021795795.1 Pseudomonadota bacterium
AACTGACTACCGCGGCGACCGCAGCAGTAGCGTCTTTCGGTGCAGGCACGGCTTTCGCCAAAGACGCAGCCCACATCGTCGTGATTGGCGGCGGTGTTGGTGGTGCCACATTCGCCAAATACATGAAAATGTATTCGCCAGAAACCAAAGTCACCATCGTCGAGAAAAACAAGGAATATCAGCGCCCCTACGGCTCGAGTGAGGTTGTGGTTGGACGATTGGATATGAAGGACATCACCATCTCCTACGATGTGCTGAAAAACAAACATGGTGTCAATTTCGTGTTCGACACCGTTACCGGCGTGGATTACGACACACGCGAAGTAAAAACCGCAGGCGGCACAACACTTAAATATGACCGTTTGCTCGTATCGCCGGGCGTGTCGTTTGATTACAGCCAGATACCGGGCATGGATTCACCTGAAGCACAATCAAAAATCCTGCACGGTTGGGATTCAGGCGACCAACTCTTAACACTGCAAAAACAACTTCAAGCCGTACCTGTCGATGGAACGGTCGTGGTCATCCCGCCGCCCAACCCCTATCGCTGCCCACCAGGCCCGTATGAACGTTCGGGTCTGATTGCCCAGTGGTTCATCAACCGTGGCGATAAGAACGCCAAGGTCATTATTCTTGATCCTAAAAACGGCTTTACGGTCGATGTCACCATGCTGCAAGCCTGGAACCGGCTGTATGGGTTCAACCTGCCGGAAAGCTTCAAGGGCTATACCGCCGAAGAACGCGCCACTTTCAAGAAGTTCGACAATCCGGGCAAGATTCAGTGGATTCCTGCCGCCGAAGGTGGTCGTGTCATCAAAATTGATGCCGACAATAAAACAGTTGAATGTGAAGCCGGTGTGTTCAAAGCAGACATGATCAACCTGATTCCGCCACTCAAGGCCGGAAAAATTGCTCTGGATATGGGCCTGGCAGATAAATCCGGCTGGTGCCCAGTCGATCAGAAAACATTCGAATCCACCATCCAGCCCAATGTGCATGTGATTGGTGATTCCTGCATTGCAGGCCAAATGCCCAAATCCGGCTACGCGGCGAACAGCCAGGCCAAGGTCGCAGCACTACAGATCAAGGCGTTGCTGGCTGGCCAGGAACCGATCGAACCGGCGTTCCAGAACACCTGTTATGCGCTGGCGGGCCAGGACGACTATGGCATGTTCGTGGCCGATTTCTTCCGCCTCAAGGACGGCAAAATCACGCGCGATGAATATGCCCGTTACCTGCCGTTCAATGCAAGCGATGCGCAATATCGGTTATCGGCTGTTTACTTGCGTGCCTGGATGAATAGTTTCACCAACGACATTTTTGCGTGAAGAAGGGGCTTTGCGGGCACACGCGCCCGATAAAGCAAAATAAAAACTGGGGCAAGCCTTTCGTGTTGGGTCGCGTACCTCACCCAAGCAAAGCCCCTTATCAGTCTGAAAAGACGGGAGTCATACGATGGACTTGATTGGTTTATATCCCACCTGGTACGAGCCGGCTATCGGCAGTGGCTGGGTGATCGGCCTCATTGCCACCATCCACGTGCTGTTTTCTCATACCGCCGTTGGCGCGGCCCTGCTGTTCACCTATCTGGCTTATTTAGGCTATCGGGACGACCGGCCCGAACTGATCGACTTCATCAAGAAATACGGCACGTTCCTGCTGGTATTCTCCTACATTCTGGGTTCGATCACCGGCCCGGGCATCTGGTATTCGACTACGGTCGGCAGTCCACGCGGCATCTCGTCGCTCATCCATAACTTTGTATGGAAATGGGCGACCGAATGGGTGTTCTTCGTCATCGAAGTCGTCGGGGTGTACATGATGGTGTACCTCGTCGGCAAAGTGGATAAAGCCACCTACTTGCGCATTGCCATTACCTTCGGCATGGCCTCGTTTGCCACCATGCTGGCCATCGTCGGGATTCTCTCGTTCATGATGGAACCGGGCATGCCGAACTGGGCCGAAAAAGGCGGCTACCTGTTGGGCTTCTACGGCGATAACACCTTCGCGCAGCTTGCCATTCGCATCGCATTCATGTTCACCATGACAGCGGTGGTTGGCGGCATTGTTGTCGCCGGTTTGAAAGATCAGGTGTTTAAAACCTGGTTGGCTCGGCGCCTGGCTGTATTGGGTATTGTCTCGACCATAATCGGTATTTCGCTTTACCCTTGGTATCTCAGTACGTTGCCTGCTCAAGCGCAGATTGTCATGGAAAATCGTATTCCCGATTACTACGGCACGGCGATTTTGACAGTCTTGTTGGCGACGATTGCGTACTTTGCGTTCACGTTGTTCAAACCACGCATGCTGACCGCATCGGTTGCCGGTTTGGCCACCCTGTCCATCTTGATTCTCGGTTTGTTCCCCGGTGAAACCATTCGTGAATCGGCACGCAAACCGTTCGTTGCCGGCGAGTACCTGTACTCAAATCAGGTCATCGCCAAAGATGTGCCCGGCATGACGATCAAATCTGAGATTCCGACGCTGGAAAAAGTCGGCTTTACCCACGCCTCGGTATTCTGGCCAGAATCACAACGTGACATTACCGTCAATAACGCCCATGAAGTAGGCCGAACGCTGGCCATCACCGCCTGCAGTAATTGCCATTCGCTCTCAACCACGGGCATTCGTCCCATCGCGGGCTATTTTGGCGGCATTACTGATGTTTCTCGCATCAAGACATATCTCTTGGGCGCACTGGCTACCGGCAACACTATGTACATGCCAAAAATCCCGCTGCAAGACAAAGAAGCAGAGGCGCTGGCTTTGTATTTGGCCAGCTTGGCCGATCCGACGGTCGTCGCACGCTATGTCGAAGAAAACAGCAAAACAGCGGATGCACCGCAAAAATTGCTGCCATCGATCGACGAGAAAAAAACGACTTCACCCGTTGCTCGCGTGAATGTCTCTTTCCCCACTTCTGGTTTAGAGGAGTAACCGATGGACGCTTCCATGCTCTACGCGCTGCGCGACCCACTGGGGGTTCCTGCTGCGCCCATTATCTTTCTGCTCTTGGGTGTATTGACCTGGGCGCTACACATTGCCGCCGTCCACGTGCTCCTGGGCGCATCGAGCTTGACCTTGTTCGGCTCGCTGAATAAGAACCTTCATTGGCGTCGTTTGGCCGATGCGATGGTCAGCACAGCGAAGATTGCCGTCTCCGTTGCCATCGTTCTAGGCGTGGCGCCCTTGTTGTTCGTGCAGGTCATTTACGATCCGTTCTGGTACACCTCCAACGTGCTATCGGCTTGGTGGGTGATCGGGTTCATTGCGTTTTTAATTATCGGCAGTTTGCTGCTGTTTAGCTTCTACGCCTTGAATTCAAGTATGAAAACCCAGCCAAAAACCCGCTGCCCTGGCGCCATGCTGGCGGCAATCGCTTTCTTCTTGGTCGTTGGCTTCATCATGCATGCCTTATCGGTGCAAATGTTAAAGCCGGAAAAGTGGATGGAGTGGTACGCCCCCGGTGGCATTGTTGACGCATCAGGACGCGCGTTGCACGCCTACAACTTCTGGCGCTTTGGCTTCTTTATCTCATTATCTGCGCCCGTCATCGGCTTGTGGCTGATTGCCTACCGTCGTTACCTGCTCGGTCGTGAAAACGAAGATCAAGCCTACTTAGCCTTCGTTCGTCGGCTGGCCATGCCACTGATCAGCATCGGCGGCATCATCGCCCTGGCGTTGTATGTCGGCTGGATGGCCACCCTGGACCAAAACGTGGCGAGTTTCGCTCTGAGCTTCTGGTCCATCATCACCGTCGCCATGCTCCTACTTGCGGTCGCCGTGCCCTTTGTGCTGAGCAAAAAGATCGATTCAGGCTTCTGGGGCTATGCACCTTTTGCCGTAGGCGCGGTTGCATTGATCGTGGTCGGTGCCATGCGTGAAGCCTTACGCTGGACCACGCTGTACGGCGTTCATGGCTACAACGCGCTCGATTACAAACTGCACATGGACTGGTATAGCACCCTGATGTTCTTCCTCACCTTTGCCGTCATCGGCGGCGCCGTGTTGGCGTACCTGCTCACCGTCTCATGGAAAGCGGGGCAGACCAAAGGGATGTATGTCGCCTCACCGATGGTCAATCGCATGGGCACGATCGGCATCTCCCTGCTGGCTGTGTGGATTATTCAGTACTTCGCCATTGGTCTCTGGGTGGCCTACAGCGGTTAATCCTATCTTTCTGAGTTTCACCCGCCGTTCCGAATGGAGCGACGGGCGGATTGGAGCAAAAAACTATGAAAAAAATTACTTTTGCGTTCGTGTTGAGCCTTGGCAGCGCGAGCCTGGCCGCGGCAGCCGAGCGCCCCGCACAAGATATTGTTCACTGGACACCGACCACCTGGGCCGAGGCGCAACGCGACATGCCAAAAGGCAACGCAGCAGCCGGTAAAAAACTGCACAGCACGATGTTTTGCGCCTCCTGTCATGGCGCAAAGGGCGAGTCAGCCACAAACAACTGGCCTTCTCTGGCCGGACAAAGCATCGCGTATACCTACAAACAGCTTTTGGATTACAAGAGCCAAGTACGCAATGAGGATGATCGTGCGCATATCATGGTTGTCGTGGCCCAGATGCTCTCCAAGCAGGACATGACCGATCTGGCCGCTTTTTACGCCGACCAGACTCAACCCTGCCCCAAAGGCCTACCAAAACCAGCACCATCTCTGGTGACTGTAGGTGATCCCAAGCGTCTGATCACCCCGTGTGCCGCTTGCCATGGCGCCAGAGGGCAGGGTGGCGTCAACGAGACAACTGCATTGCGTGGAATAACGCGAGACTACTTTATCCGCACCATGGAAATGTTCCGCGAAGGTCATCGTACGAACGACACCTCCAAAGGCATGAGCCAGTTTGCCAAACCCCTGACCGATCAGGAAATTGCACTGCTGGCAGATTATTATGCCTGCACACCGCCTGAAAAAGCGGTTACTGAATGATCCGCTGCATCTCCAAAATGCCGAACTCCTGACCGGCGCTTGAGATGGAAAAATCAATAGAAATCCGCCAGTTCAGCTTGCTGATGGCGGCACATAGCCTTCTGGATGGGTTACGTCGCCGCCGCCGAATAGGAATTTCTCCATTTCTTCCTCAAGAAACTTCCTGGCCTTCGGATCGATTGGCGATAACCGGTACTCGTTGATCAACATGGTCTGATGACTACGCCAGGCCAACCAGGCCGATTCGGAAACCTGTTCGAATATTCGTTTCCCCAACTCACCCGGATAAGGCGGTTTGGCCAAACCTTTGGCTTCGCATTGCAGACGGGAACAGAAAACCACGCGATCATTCATATCAATACCCATTCAATCAGATTCATGACGTGCATGAACACAGGGAGGACTTCAAAGCCGGATAGTCAGACAAAAAACTGCTCATGGGTTTGGGCAACCCCAACTGCGGTACGCGCACACCCAATTCAACCAACGGCAACCAGAGCACATCGGGATTGTCCTCGACAGACAACGAGCGGGAAACCAGGATGTGATCAATGCGGGCATCCAGCACAAAATGCGTGAACCGATGCTCGAATACAGTCAGTGGCATGGCCGGAGCCTGCCGCTTCAGCCGGTGCATCAAAAGCAACGACTGCTGGCTTGAGCCAACCCCCTCCGCCTGCTCACCTGAAATGGCAGAACCGGGGGCTTGTTCCTGAGGCACAAGATCATCGAGAGAATCATACTCGGGCAGACACCATAAACCACCCCAGATGCCCGTCGGTGGACGGCGAATCAGCATCAGGCGTTCTGCCTCATCCTCGATCGCCATGAACACGGCACGGCGGGTCGGCACGGGTTGACGCCTACGCCGAACGGGCAAGGATTCAACCTGCTGGGACGCGAACGCCACGCAGTCCGCAGAAACGGGGCATGCCGAGCATCTCGGCGAATGGCGTGTGCACAGGGTTGCACCGAGATCCATAATAGCCTGGGTGTAGTCGGCCACCCGGGTCTGTGGAGTATGTAATCGAGCGACATCGTATAGCGCTTGAATGGTCGAAGCCTGCTCGATGGGACGATCTATGCCGCCATGGCGGGCCATCACGCGTTTGACATTGCCATCCAGAATCGTTTCCGGCACATCGAATGCCTGCGCCATGATGGCTGCTGCCGTGGAAGGCCCCACCCCCGGCAATGCCTGCCAACCGTCTCGTGTTTGCGGAACGCCTTGCTGCGCCATGATTTGCGCAGCCTTGTGCAGATTGCGGGCGCGGGCGTAGTAGCCAAGCCCGGACCAAAGCGCCAGTACCTCATCCAGAGGAGCAGCAGCCAACACGTCCAGCGACGGGAAGCGCTGCATGAATCGGTTGAAATAATCGATTACCGTTGCCACTTGTGTTTGCTGCAACATGATCTCGGAAATCCAGACGCGGTAAGGCGTTCTGGGATGCTGCCAAGGCAAATCATGCCGACCGTGCCGATCGAACCAGTCGAGCAGGCGGGTGTTAAAATCGGTTGCCGACATCAGCTACAACCCGAGTCCCTTGAGCAGGTTTTTCAACGGAGCGGCCTTGTCGCCAAGACGCTTGTCCAACTCGGTGTTGATTTTCTCCTCCACTTTCTGCTTGGCCTGATCTTTGAAAACGGCCTGCATGTCAATGCCGAACTTAGGCTGGGCAAAAGTCCCGGTAATCGTGATCGGCACGTTCAACTGCTTGAGTTTTTCCAGTGCCTTGCCGTCCTGCCCGGTCGCCGTATTCACTACCGTGGCATTGAGCAGGTAATCGATCGTCTCCCGTGCGAGATCGACATCGCCTTTGCCCGTTACGCGCAGCAGGGGCGAAGCACCCTTGAGATCGTCGTTGTGCGCCACGCCATTGCGGATGACTGCACTCCCGGAAATGGCCGAAAAGTCCGTTGCCTGCGTTCTGGGCACCGCGGTGGTTTCACCCTGCAAACGTGCTTGTGCGGCACGAAGCATGTAACCCAGATCAACGCCTTTGATCTGACCATTACGCAACGAGAAATCAGCGGTACCATCCAGTGCCGATTTGAGCTTGCTCAAGCGCGCGCCCTGCGTGCGCAGAGCCAACCGTACGTCGCCCGTACCGGACAAGCGATCCTCGTTCATCGCGGCCGTCAAGGCCGGTTGCAAGGCAATATTCCGGGCATCGAGTTTTGTCTGCCAATCGGGTACGGCTCCGCGTACATCCAATGCGGCCTGACTTTGGATCGTGCCGCCGAAAGACATGAAATCCAATTGTTTCATATTAATTTGCCCGCCCGATGCAAGCACAGCAAGCGCAAACTGCTTGAGCTGATACTTCTGATAAGTCAGTTGATCGAGATTGATCTCGGCATCGAGGTTCAGCTTGCGCAACGCGTCCACTGGTAGCGGAATTTCCATATCAGCCGAAGCAACTGGCTTGGGCTGATCTGTCAGGGAACCCTGAGCACCTGCCGGTTTGTGCTCAGATAGTTTTGCCGCAGCACTGCCCGGCGGCAGATAGGGATTGACATCAAATGCACCGCCTTTGAGGCGTGCGTACATCCGGTTGGTTTTCAGATCACTGATGCCCACGGTCCCGTTCAGGTCATAGCCATCCAGACTGAATACCAAATGATCCAGCATGGCCTGATTTGGTGTGACACGCACATCAGCCTTCACCGCACATTGCGTCAGTGCCTTGTCCGACTGCATGGCCGGTACACGGTACTTGAGCGCTTCAGCCAGTTGGCGGGGATTGAACGGCATGATGGCTAACGGGCCGGTCACCGACAGGTTCTTTCCGAGGCCCGTTACATCCAATGAGGTTTTTACAACCAGTGGCGCTGATTCCATCTGCCAGTTCGGCAGGCTGATATTCCCCTTGTTCATATCCACCGCCACGCCGCCATGAGCTGAAAAATCCAGTTCGCCCGTGTGCGTGGGCAAACCTTGAATTTTCCCGGCAAGCGATAACTTGTCACTCAAATACTGCCCCTTTTGCCAATCTGCCGAAAGCGCACCTTGGGCGGTCAACGCGGCATGCGTCAGACCAAATCCTTTTTCCAGACCTACGGTGGCATCCATTGCTGAAAGATTGACAGCATGCTTGGGCAAATCGACCGATACCTCGGGCACGGACAGATCAAGCTCGCTTTTCGCTGGTAGCGCGGCTGGATTATGTTGTGCATCGGGCACGACGCTGGCGTGAAATTTCAGGGATTTGGCAGAGAACTGTTCGCCGCTAGCCTTCATATCGAATGTGCTGCTCAGACGAACATCGCCCGTGAGCTTGCCCAACCTCGGATCTTGCGTGGCGTAACTGAAGTTCAGGGACATATCGACCGCCTGCCCAAGACGAATGGCGCCACTATCGAGATTGAGGTGTTGCAAGGCCAACGATTGCCCGGTAACAGCATCCTGCCAATCAAGGTTCGCGTCATTGATTTCCACGCCGCCGATGGCCAGAGCCGTTACTTTGTTCGAGGAGGAGGCCCCAGCCGCGCCGGATGGAGCGCCCGTCGATGGACGGGCCAGCAGATCCGCCCAATTGGTCACCCCGTTGCTGTTCCGAGCCAAATGGATGGTTGCTCCATCGAGGATGAGTTTCCCGACTTCAAATTGTCCCTTGAGCAGAGGGAGAAGCGCCGCTTTCACTTCGACCGTTTTAGCCGTCACCATATTCTTTTGCGCAAATCCCGGTGCATCACCCAGGGCGACATCCTGCACCGACACACCAAGCCACGGGAACAAGGTGAGATGAATCGGCCCACCTAGCTCAATCGTCCGCCCGGTCTTCTCTTGAACAATGCTGGCAATTTTATCTTTGTAGTCGTTGGGATCGAACGTGGCAACAAAGGCAACGGCAGCAATGAAGAGCACCAGAACAAGAGCAACAAACCACATCACAATTCGTTTGATCCACTTCATCACAGCACCATCTCCTTAGCGCCACGCCTCGTGGAACAGGCAGGGAATATTCTGACGAGGCATCGCGCAAAAAATGCAGAAAATTTCCGGCAAATTCTTTGCCTGAACGCGACTTTAGCAGACAATAAGACCTGACGAGGCATCCGGCAGAGAACAGTCGGAGTTTTTTCCGCCTCTTTTCCAGTCCATTCATCAAGATCGGGTACTAAAACGCTTCATGGGCATTACCATCAAACTTTTCGCCAGCCTGCGTGAGCAGTTCGCGCAGAATGAGCTGAAAACAACCGATACGCCAGCCACCGTACACGACGCCTGGCTGCGCATAACCGGAAAAGAGCGCCCGGCCAATATTCTGGCCGCGGTCAATCACGAATACGTCAACTTTGATCACCTCCTGCATGAAGGCGATGAAGTGGCGTTTTTCCCGCCGGTAACCGGTGGTTAGAGAGCAGAACATGACTCCAGAAATCCAACAGATGCTGGCACGCCGCCAACGATTCATCAAACGGTGGCCATCCATCGCCTTGATTGTTGCCTCCGTAACCTTGGGCTTTTATTTCTGGGCATTCATCAAGCAGCCCATTCTCGTAAACCCCGTTCATGTGGTTCATCTGATCCAGAACAACGCACTTGATAACGCGACTCAATCATTGCTCGCCATCGTTGCGCCGATGCTGTTTTTGACCATTGGAGCACTCCTTCTTTTGCTGCTCTTATTTGTGACTGTCGGTCTGATCAATGAAGGTCGTTTGATCCGTCTTCTAGAGCAAAAACTGGTGCCTTAAAGACTTTGCGTAAATCTTTATTTTTTGTGATCATTCTGTAAGAGAAAAAATGTAAAAAGGATCAGGAATTCAGATAGGCTCGATTCGACGATTTACTTCGATCTATTCCATGGAGAAAACAACATGTCTCTCACCAAGAAACCACTCAAAACCCGTCCGATATGTAAAGTCACCTTCACCCTGCCGTCGGCTTATGGAGCAGAGGCCAAGGCTGTTACCTTGGTTGGCGATTTCAACGAATGGTCACAAGAAAGCCATCCTCTGAAAAAGGCGAAAAGTGACGGGAGCTTCAGCATCACGGTTGATCTTCCCATCAACGAGAAATTCCAGTTTCGTTACCTGATCGATGGCACGACCTGGATCAACGATGATCAGGCAGACGAGTACACCCCTTCACCATTCGGTAACGAGAGCAACAGCGTCGTCCGCACCTGAAAAGCCCCGGGAGGATTAGCATGGACGCAGTTGAAACACTTAACCAAAAATTCGCAGATTGCGCTGGTCTTGAGTTCGTCAAGATCGGTGATCTTACCTTAGCGAAAATCGATACCCCGCTCACTCAGGCGACTGTAGCCGTACAGGGCGCGCAAATCATCGAATGGAAACCTACCCACGAAGACCAGCTTGTTGTCTGGCGGGCAAAAGAACCGACATATGAAGCAGGTAAATCAGTGCGGGGCGGCGTCCCCATCTGTTGGCCGTGGTTCGGCAATCATGCCAGTCTGACCATGGCACACGGGTTTGTGCGATTCAAGGATTGGATTCTGATGAATGCCCAATGCGACCCCGAGGGCCAGATTCACATGCACTGGCGGATCACAGATGATGCCGAGTCCCTGGCATTGTGGCCACACCGTTTCGAGTTGGATCTGATCATGCATATCGGTACCGAGCTGCGCATCCAACTGGTGACCCACAACACAGGCGACGACTCATTCAACATCACTCAGGGGCTACACACCTACCTGAATCTCGGCGATACGCGCAGCACGGTCATTCGCGGACTGGAAGGCGGGTACTACCTGGACAAGCTCAAAGGGTTCGCGCGCACACCGCAGGACGACCTTATCACCATCACCGGCCCAATGGATCGCATCTATTTCGGTACCACGCACACCGTTGAGGTGGAAGATTCCGAATTCAATAGAGTGATTGTCGTGGCCAAAGAAGGAAGTCATTCGACCGTCGTCTGGAACCCGGACGAAAATGTGCCATCTGGCATGCAGCCCGAAGAGTCGAGAAACATGGTCTGCGTTGAAGCAGTGAATGCCGCCGACGATACCGTATCAATCGCTCCGGGCGAACGCAAGATATTGGGCACCACAATATCTGTCCGATCAGTGGGTTGAGTCTTGACAATCCCTGCGCACCAGCGGGATCAGAGCAGATAGCGTTGCAGACGCATGACTGTGCGATCGAGCTGCTGTGACTCCAGCCGGGCCTAGATCGACGAACTCTGCTCCTATGATCCACTCCCTTTGGGAGACAATGCGCTGATTGCGAATCACAAGATTCACGGATAAGTTGGCAAACCCATCTATTGCCAATTTCACTGAAGGCAATCTTACACCCACATCCAAGGCTACTGCCTGATCGGGGCACAGTGCAACCGCACAACCACTGGCAGAAAGATCATCTATCCGCCCTACAAAGAGCGTACTCATTGTCGGCTGGAAAAACTCCACAACGCCGATAACATCGGGCGAAAGCCGTACCCGAAATACATTTCGGCGTTGCAAACGATCAATTTGATCAGGGTATGGGATTTCAAAGTACCGTTCGTTGCCTTCAATCCTCTCTTTGAGGTTATCAACATAAAACCATGAAACAAGCTGATCGATCATCGCCTGCACACGGATGCGGCCTGAAGCCTTAATGTGCCGCAGAGGGATTTCTTTAGGTTGATCGATCAAAAAACGACGGTTTTCCGGATCATTGGAAACCATCTGAACCGCGATCTGAAAATCTTCATCCCCTTTAGGAATCAACCAAAAATGCCCATGATCATCAAAATGTCGCGCGAGTATCTTGTCGATGAGGCGCGGACTTCGTGCCATAGTGATCGTATCTTGCTGGCTTATAAAGGCGTATACGGATAAGGTGCTCAAAGTTAAAAGAGCTGGCATAACGAGCCTTGCCCGCTAGGGGCAAGAAATCATCATCGCTTCGGCGATCCACCTCCAGAATCATCCCGGCTTCCCCCTCCACTCAGGCAACCGCTTGACCTCCAGTTCAAAGTTCAATTGCGCGAATACAGGCAAACCGTTTCTGAACGGAGGCAGGTCCTCACCCTGAATGAGTGGCTGCAGGTAGCGTCGTGCCGCATCTGTAATGCCGTAGCCATCGGCCCGAATATAAGCCGGTGGCACCGGCAACTCGACATCGGCCACATCATCGAGTGGCACCGCGCCCAGCGACCAGAGATATGGTTCGTCTGACAACCGTTGAATGGCCACCATCACATCCGACCGACCGGCCATGGCATAAGTGACGGCTGCCGCCCCGCAGGCATAAGCCTGATCGACATCGATTCTGGAAGCGAGATGGCGTGCAGAACGTTGAAAATAATCTGAAACTGCCCAATGGGTTTTATACCCAAGCACTCGACACATTGTGGCAATTTTTGGAGCCATACCGCCCAATTGCTCATGGCCGAACGTCTCACTGGTTTGCTCCTGCGCGCAGAAGGTTCCGTCACTGCATAGCAATCCTTCTGCCGCGACAACGATACAAGAACCATACTGCTGAACACGTGACTGTAGGGCTTCAAGAAAGCCCGCGGGATCGAACGGTTGCTCTGGAAACAGAAGCAATAATGGTGAGTCGTCCGTGTCGAATGCCAGTCCAGACGCCGCAGCCAGCCAACCCGCATGGCGGCCCATGACCTCCAGCACAAAGACTTTGGTTGAAGTCCCAGACATGGCGGCAAGGTCACGCGCCACTTCCCGGATACTAGTGGCAATGTATTTTGCCGCCGAACCGAACCCGGGGCTTGTGTCGGTCATGGGCAGATCGTTATCGATGGTTTTGGGCACGCCGATGACGGTCAGATCAAGGTTCCGGGCACGGGCGAATCGGGCCACCTTGGCCGCAGTTAACATCGAGCCGCCCCCGCCGTTATAGATAAAGGTACCTATGTCATGCGCATGGATCACATCGAGTAACCGTTCGTACTGCTCCGGGTGCGTATCCGGCTCACCCAGATCGGCTCGACAAGATCCAAATGCGCCGCCAGGGGTATAGCGCAACGCTGCAATTTCCGACGGACTTACAAGCGACAGGTCATACAACTCTTCGCGCAGAATCCCCAGAATCCCGTCGCGTGCCGCAAATACCTTGCCGAAGTGCTCCGGGTGCCTCTGTGCCGTTTCAATCACGCCGCAGGCACTGGCATTGATGACCGCGGTAACTCCACCAGACTGCGCATACAAAACGTTGTGTGACATAGAACCTCGGAGTTTCGATTGTGGCATGGTAGACATAAGGCTATTATGCACAATGATTATCAAGACCATATTGCAACTTATCTTAAGGAGTTCAGGATGCAGATCGGCACCAGCCTCACCCATTGTTTAATCGAAAAACAGCAAGCTCACCCAGATGCGTCTGGTGAATTCACACTCCTGATGAATGATATCGTCAGCGCGTGCAAGGTCATTTCCAGCTATGTCAACAAAGGCAACCTGATCGGCATTCTGGGCTCGGCAGAAACGGAAAACATTCAAGGTGAAACCCAGAAAAAACTCGACATCATTTCCAATGATGTGTTCACCAACACCCTGATGCATGGCACACAGGTTGCCGCCCTGGCGTCAGAGGAAATGGACGAGGTGTACCATCTGCCGGCCAACGCCAAGCGGGGCAAGTACCTCTGTGTTTATGATCCTTTGGATGGGTCTTCGAACATCGATGTGAATGTCACTGTCGGCACGATCTTCTCGGTCTTGCGGGCACCCGAGGGCGTTGAAAACCCGAGCGAGCAGGATTTTCTGCAACCGGGCACCACGCAGGTGGCCGCTGGATACTGCATCTATGGCCCATCGACCATCATGGTGCTGACCACTGGTCAGGGTGTAAACGGATTCACGCTGGACATGGACATCGGCGAGTTCAAACTGACACACCCAAACATCATCATTCCGGAAGACACCAAGGAATTTGCCATCAACATGTCGAACCAGCGCTTCTGGGATGCGCCGGTCAAACGCTACATTGATGAATGCCTGATCGGTAAAGAAGGCCCGCGCGGCAAAGACTTCAACATGCGCTGGGTGGCATCCATGGTGGCCGAGGTGCATCGTATCCTGACCCGCGGTGGCGTATTCCTGTACCCCATCGACAGCAAGATTCGCGCACAGGGCGGCAAGCTGCGTTTGATGTACGAAGCAAACCCGATGGCCATGATCGTAGAACAGGCCGGTGGTATGGCGATCACAGGCCCTGAGCGCATCCTCGATATCAAGCCACATAAACTGCACCAGCGAGTTCCGGTCATCCTCGGCTCCAAGAACGAAGTGCAGGTGCTGTCGGATTACCATAAAGCCTGATTGCGGCTGGTCAGCAGTCAGAAAGACGTTCTGACCACCAAGTATTAGCATAAACAAAAAGCCCCGTTTGACGGGGCTTTTTCATGCATGGAATAAACCAGAAAAGATTATTTTTGCGAAAACTGTCCAGTTGATCAATCGTCTTCAACTCTTCAAGTTTCATGCTAGCTCTCATCCCTCCATCTTGAACCGAGCCTGATCCCGTTGCAGCTCACTCAAGACTCATTCCATGTTAGAAACAAGTTTCACTCTTCAAACTCATTTCATATTGGACAAGGCTCACTCTTGACGTGCTTCTCTATAGCGTCCATACTCGGCGAAATTCTTATTTCAATGCTGGCCACGTTTTATTTGTATCGTGGCTAGGATTACTGTTGTTCTTCCATGGCTTTATTCCTTTCAACTCACTGGAAAGGAACGTCGCTGAACGTTGTTAATCCCTACTTGCATGACCATTTTCGTGACTAAGCGATAATCAATCGATTGATTTTTATTAATGACTTTATTTAAACAGCTCCTCAATAATCCGAATGGGCGGGATTTTGTGGTTGGCGATATTCATGGCCACTTGGCACGGCTGGAAAAGGCACTGGATTATCACCTATTCAAGCCGGAGTCCGATCGCCTGATTGCCGTGGGCGATTTAATTAATCGTGGAAACGATTCCCTGAACACGCTGCGGCTGCTGTCTGAGCCGTGGTTCTTTTCAGTGGCCGGCAACCATGAACGCATGATCAGCCAGCATCGTCAGGCGCTCACGCGCAGACAACTCACTGCGGACGAGCGGCAGAAAATGGCTTCCATCGGCGCACAATGGTTACTGGATGCCTATGATTCTCTCAATGAGGACAAATGGGCCGATCTGATTACCGAAATCATGAATCTAATCGGCCAGATGCCACTGATGATTCAGGTTGGTAATGGCTCCGGAGCGGTGGGTGTCATTCATGCCGAACTACCCGACTGGGACTGGAACCGTAGTGTTACGCGACTGGAGCGGATCAAGAAAGTAAAATTCTGGGACCAACCCCGCGATGAGCCAAGCATCGATTCGATTCTACGGGGGTCTTCGCAGCTTCAATCGTTCATGAACGGCGAGCAGGATGATCGCCACATAAGCGGTATTGCCTGGGTGATTCAGGGTCATAGTGTCCTGACTGCGCCCAAGCGTGCCGGTAACCGGCTATGGATTGACACCGGCGCTTATGAAAATCAGCCGTCGCGTGGTTTGACGATTGCCGAACTCGGGTCGGTGCTCACGGTGACCACCCATTTCAGGGATTTACGGATTCGCACGGAGCGATTCAATCTGACGCCACAACCCCGTTTCCATTCTGTTTTGATGAGCCAATCGCATTGAAAATGAACCTGAACACCGAATTGAATGCCCTGTCCACCCAAGAACTCGAACAGTTGATCGAGGCCATTGCCGCCAAATTGACCGAGCGTAGCGCCAAACCAGTCAAACCACTGGATGAGCAAGAGATCGTGCAGGTGCTCTCATTTGAGCTCAAGCGACATCGCAAGCAAAAAGACGAAGTGTTCAATCCTTTTGTGTGATTGCGACTGAATCCGTACCGGTCAATTCCTGAGTAGTCAATTCTTGGGCAGTGAGCGGTCGGGTTTCCGTGGTTAACGGCGTCAGGCTCGGTAAATCTTCCTTATCACTACGCACGGCACCAAGTTCCCTGAATCGGCGCGCCGTGGGCAGCACCCGCCCCTCGAGCGAACCCACCGACTGGTTGAACGCGCCCACAGCCTGGTCCAGATATTTCCCCACTTTCTGCCAATGCTGGGCCAGTGTGCCCATGCGCTCGTACAGGTCGCGCCCCAGTTCAGCCATTTCCTGCGCGTTTTTCGCCAGCGCTTCCTGCCGCCAACCGTAGGACACGGCCTTCAGGAGCGCGATCAAGGTGGTCGGACTCGCGGGAATCACCCGTTTCTCCGCGCCGAACTCGATCAGCGTCGGGTCCTGCATCAGGGCGGCGGAGAAAAACACCTCGCCCGGCACAAACAGCACCACAAACTCCGGCGTGGGGCTGAACTGATCGAAGTATTCCTTTTTGCTCAACTGACTGATGTGGGTGCGCACCTGACGGGCGTGATCCTGCAAGGCTGCGGCACGCGCCTCATCCGAAGAGGCTTCCATCGCCTGCAAATAGGCATTCAGCGGAGCCTTCGCATCCACCACGACCTGACGTCCGCCGGGCAGGTGCACGATCATGTCGGGCCGCAAACGGCCAGCGGTATCGGATTGGCTGACCTGTTCCTCGAAATCACAGTGTTCCAGCATGCCGGCCAGCTCGACCACCCGCTTGAGCTGAACCTCGCCCCAGCGCCCGCGTGTCTGCGGTTGGCGGAGTGCGCGCACCAAATCGGCGGTTTCGCGGTGCAGTTTGGGTAGGTGGATTTGCAGTAAATCGGTGATTTGCTGGTTCATCGCGCCATAGGCATTGGTGCGCGCCTGCTCCAGCGAATTGAGCTTCACATCGAATTGCTCCAGTCGCTCGCGGATGGGTTGGGTCAACTGAACGATGGCTTCCTGGCGTTTGCTCAGATCTTGCGCGGCGCCTGCCTGAAAACGGGAGAGATTCTCCTCGGCCAGTTTCAGGAAGGATTCGTTATTGGCGCGCAGCGCATCGGCGGAAAGTGCCTGAAAGGCCTGCTGCAACTGGACTTGTGCCTGATCGATCAAGGCCAGCTTCTCTGCTGCGGCACGGCGCTCCTGAGCTAATCGCTCCTGCAACTCGGCCTGCTCGGCAGTCTGGGTTTGCACTTGTCGCAACAGCTCGCCGATCCGTTGCTCGGATAGCTGGCGTTCGCTCGCCCGCTCGGCCAGTACACCGGACAATTGTTCGCTCAGTGCGCTCAAAGTCGCCTGACTGCGCGCCAGTTCGGTCGAGGCCGCCGCCAGATCACGCTGTGCTTGCCGAGCTGCCAGTTCCTGCTCGGTGGCCTCGTGCCGGGACTCGGCCAAAGCCACGTTCAGGCGTTCGATTTCCTCCGCGGCCGATTGGCGATGCTGCCTGGCCCGCTGCGCCAATAACAGCCAAACAAAAAGCAATGCGACCACAAGCAATGCCGTCGAAGCCAGCCCCGCCCAGGCCCAAACTGGCGGCAAATTGGGCAATTGCGCGAAGAATGAGCTCATAAATTACCCCGGTCCTTTTGGCGATTAAAAGCGCTGCGCATCGGACTCATACGGCGGTCAGTGACGGAAATGACGTATGCCGGTAAAGACCATGGCAATACCGTGTTCGTTGGCCGCGTCGATCACTTCCTGATCGCGCATCGATCCGCCCGGCTGAATCACCGCACGGATGCCAACGGCCGCCGCCGCGTCAATCCCGTCACGGAACGGGAAGAAGGCATCGGAGGCCATCACGGAACCGGCGACCGGCAGGCCGGCATCTTCGGCCTTGATTGCCGCGATGCGGGCAGAATACACCCGGCTCATCTGACCGGCACCCACGCCGATCGTCTGCTCGCCACTGGCGTAAATGATGGCATTGGATTTCACGAACTTGGCGACCTGCCAGGCAAAGAGCAGATCACGCAACTCTTCAGGAGTCGGCTGACGCTCGGAGACAACCGTCAGATCCCGCGCCGTGATCCGCGCCGCGTCGTTATCCTGCACCAGCAGGCCACCATGCACGCGCTTGAAATCCAGCCGGGCCGGGCTGACCGATGGCCATTGGCCGACAGTCAACACCCGTACATTCGGTTTGGCGGCTAACTCGATTTGCGCTTCCGGTGAAATTTCCGGTGCGATGACCACTTCGACGAACTGCCGCTCGACGATGGTGCGCGCGGTGTGACCGTCCAACGGGCGGTTGAAGGCAATGATGCCGCCGAAGGCAGAGGTCGGGTCGGTCGCATAGGCACGGTCGTACGCCACGGTCAGGTCTTCCGCCACGGCCACGCCGCAGGGATTCGCGTGCTTGACGATCACGCAGGCCGGTTCGGCAAACTGCTTCACGCACTCAAGCGCCGCGTCGGAGTCGGCAATATTGTTATAAGACAATGCCTTGCCCTGAATCATGTGCGCGGCGGCGATGCTGCCAACCGGCGGCGTATGTTCCACGTAAAAAGCAGCTTCCTGATGCGGGTTTTCGCCGTAGCGTAAATCCTGCGCTTTTTTCAATTGCAGGTTGAAGGTCGGCGCAAAGGCATTGCCGCTGACCATCTTGCCGAAATAGTCGGCGATCATGCCGTCGTAATGCGCGGTGTGCTCGAAGGCACGCACGGCCAGCTCAAAACGGGTTTGCGCCTCGATCCCGCCCGCATCGATTTCGCCCAGAACGCGGTCGTAATCGGCCGGATCGACGATAATCGCAACATCTTGATGATTTTTCGCCGCCGCACGTACCATAGCCGGGCCACCGATGTCGATGTTTTCCACGGCATCATCAAATGGGCAGTTCGGCTTGGCGACGGTTTCGGCGAACGGGTAGAGATTCACGACCACGATGTCGATCGGCTCGATGCCGTGCTCGGCCATCACGGCATCGTCCTCACCGCGACGAGCCAGAATGCCGCCATGAATCTTCGGGTTCAGTGTCTTGACCCGTCCCGCCATCATCTCGGGGAAACCGGTCACATCGGCCACTTCGGTCACGGGAAGGCCCGCATCGCGCAGCAGGCGGGCCGTCCCGCCAGTGGAAATCAACGCCACGCCATGCCGATTCAGACTGTGAGCGAATGCCAGCAGGCCGGTTTTATCCGAAACACTCAACAAGGCGCGGCGCGGGGTGATGCGGATATTTTTCATGGGTGACATCCTGAATTTTGGCTGAATCATGCGAAAAAGAAAGTGAAGTGGGCGGCATTTTACACCAGCCAAGGCAGCACTCAGCCAAATTGCATTTGTGCGGGCCTTCCTTAGGGGAAATCGGCTGCAAATCCATCTGGACGGCTCATGTTTCACCGCTTTTTTGGGCAATAGAGCCCACTATTTCCCTGCAAAAGCGGCAAACTCTGCCCTCGCGCAGCTCGATTTTCGCTACGATTCCTAAAGTCCAACGGGCTCTTAGATTTTTCAACGCAATAATTGGACGACATGTTGCCAAAGGCACAGGATAATCCCGCTCTATGATCGACGTTGTTTTGTTTGAGCCAGAAATCCCACCGAATACCGGCAACATCATTCGTCTGTGTGCCAACACGGGCGTGCGGCTGCATCTGGTCGAACCACTGGGTTTTTCGATGGAGAGCAAGGCACTGCGGCGCGCCGGTCTCGATTATCACGAGTTTGCAGAAGTCACCGTCCATGCGAGCTGGGCCGCTTTACGCACGGCATTGAGTGGGCGTCGGCTGTTCGCACTCACCACCAAGGGGGGCACCCCGTTTCACCGCACCCGGTTTGAAGTGGGCGACGCGCTGGTTTTCGGGCCGGAAACCCGGGGCCTGCCGCCTGAAATACTGGCCGAGTTTGAACCCGGTTCACGCCTTCGCCTGCCCATGAAGCCCTACTCCCGCAGCTTGAATCTATCGAACACCGTGGCCATTGCCGTTTATGAAGTCTGGCGGCAACTGGATTTTGCCGGGGCGACGGATACCGACCGACCATGACATCACCTACCCTTGAAATCACCCCAATCGCGACCATTGATAGTCCGTTCAAGAGTCGCTTCGGTATACCGCGGCAATCGGGGCTGGTGCCTGATGCCATCGGCTGGATCGAGCCACACGCACCCTGGCATCGTGCCGAAGCTTGGGCGGGAATCGAGCAATACACGCATCTGTGGTTGATCTGGCAGGTGCATGATCGGCCACACCAACCGGTGTCCAGCGTGCGACCTCCGCGATTGGGTGGTAATGCCCGTCTCGGTGTCTTCGCCACGCGTTCGCCCGCGCGCCCAAATCCCTTGGGGCTTTCCTTGGTGCGTTTGCTCGCGGTCGAACACCATGCCGGCCGGGTGCGAATTCGTGTCGGCGGACTGGATTTGCTCGACGGCACGCCGATCATCGACATCAAGCCGCATATCGCATTCACCGACTGCCCGGCTGCTTCACACAGCGGATTTGCACAGCACGAACCCGAGCGGTTGCGGGTGGATTGGTCCACCTTGCCGAGTGGCGAAGCGCTCAGGCTCACCGACCATCAGCGTCTGGTGATCACGCAAACCCTGTCGCTTGATCCAAGACCGGCGTTCCATGACGATCCCGAGCGTGTTTATGGTTGCCCATTGTTTGAATTTGATGTGCAGTTTCGGGTCGAGAATGGCACGTTGTACGTGTTGGGATTAAACCCTGTGTGCGGCGATCCGCACCACAAGGCGCCCCAAATAACCTAACCCGCAACCCGCGGCATAAAACAACACCAGCGTGGGTAAACCAATCCATAAATAAGCTTCGGTCCAACCGAGTCCATATAACCAGTGCCGCAACCCTAACGCATCCAGCCCACCCATCTGAAGAGCCAAAGGCAATTGCAGGAAAACAAAACGGCCCTTTGTGTCGCCGCCTGCGTTAGATGCAACAACAAAACACGCAATAATGATAGCGACATAAAAGCCAGCCAAAACCAAGCCGGTTTTACAGTGGCGCACTAGACTAAATCTCCTGATGGCGGGGTTCACGCGCCAGAATCTGGCTGACGGCCTCCCGCGCCAGAACCCCTTCGTAGAGCACCTGATACACCGCATGCACAATCGGCATGTCCACTTGGTAACGCCCGGCAAGACGCTCGCCTTCGGCGGCCGCGCCGATTCCTTCGACGGACTGGCCGATTGCCGCCACGGCCTCTTCACGGGTATATCCCTGTGCCAACTTCAGGCCGAAGCGGCGATTGCGCGACTGATCGTCCGTACAGGTTAACACCAGATCGCCCACGCCCGCCAAGCCCATGAACGTTTCCGGTTTGGCGCCCGCTGCCGCGCCAAGGCGCATCAACTCAGCTAACCCCCGGGTTATCAATGCCGCCCGGGCATTGGCACCAAAACCAAAGCCATCGGCCACACCCGCCGCAATGGCCAGTACATTTTTGAGTCCACCGGCAATTTCGACGCCGATGACATCGTCAGTCGGATAGGTACGCAGGGTTGGATTGCGCAGCGTGGCGGCGATCCGTTCAGCAGCTTGTGCGTGCACGCTGGCCACGGTAATAGCGGAGGGTTTTGCCGTGGCCACTTCATGCGCGAAGGTCGGGCCGGATACCGCGACAAAAGGGTGTTCGGGAAGGCAGGAGGAAACCATCTGACTGATTTGCCGCCCGGTACCCTGCTCAAAGCCCTTGGACGCGTTCACGACGATGGCATCATGAGGAAACTGTGAGGCGTGGTCACTCAGAAAATCGGCCAGTACCTTGGTCGGCAATACCAACCAGACCTGCTCGGCCGCGTTTAACGCGAA
>JAJYPA010000084.1 GCA_021795795.1 Pseudomonadota bacterium
GTGAAACGCTCCCGCGCCAATGATAGTAGGCACCTCGCCTGCGAAAGTAGGTCATCGTCAGACTCCTTATCCGCACCAAACGGTGCCAAAAACCCCCTCCAGACAGGAGGGGGTTTTTTATTGCCCGCAAATAAGCAGCTCCAGAAAGATACTGAGCAAGTCCCCTTCGTTATCTGCTTTTCAAAATTATTTTCATATTGGAATCAAACAAATAACCCATCTCTACAACTTTAGTTGTATGGCGCATCCGGCGTGTTGAAGGTAAGTTTTGCGGCGTGGGCATGTTCCCACGCTTACAAATCTTCACAAGGAGGGAGTATGAATAAGCTGTTTATGGCTGCATTGGTGATTGGTGGGTTGATGGTGTCTTCAGCGTTTGCGGCGGTGAATATCAATTCTGCAACACAGTCTGAACTCGAGGCGGTCAAGGGGTTGGGGCCAGCCAAGGCCAAGGCGATCATTGCCTACCGGGAAGCGCACGGCAATTTCAAGAGCCTCGACGATCTGGATAACGTCAAGGGGTTTGGCCGTGCCAGCGTCGAGAAACTGAAGGGTGAACTCTCGGTGGGCCCAGAAAAAGCCAAGAAATAGAAATCGCTGTTTTGACCGAAGCTTTCTCGGCTTCGGTCGTATCGTTACGGACGCCACCCCGCTTTTGCCGCTTCGCGGAACTGCGGAATGCGAGCAAGTTTTGCGTTCGCCTGACTGCGTTCCGCCTGACCTGGTTCAGGCGAGTGGCGGTTTCGATTTGTGTCGGATTCTGGACCCGCCTACCGGATTTGATCGCCGGGATCGGTCTCGACGTCCTCCACCAGTATAATCCCCACTTTCTTGGTGGTTCTGTCATTCCATGTCTACCCTTGCAGTCATTCTGATCGCAACTGCCGTGGGCAGCGTGCTGAGCTTGCTTCTGGCTGCGGCCCTGGCTTTTTCTGCGCGCCCCAGCTGGGTGCCCGTGCTGGTCAGCTATGCCATAGGGGCATTGCTTGGCGCCTCCCTGCTTGAAGTGTTGCCGGAAGCGGTCGAAATGGGCGGGGATATCAAGACGGTCGCCAAGGCCTTGCTGGGCGGCATCCTGCTATTCTTCCTGCTGGAAAAGCTGGTGTTGTGGCGGCATTGCCACGACGAGGTGTGCGAAGCCCACAGCAGTCATGACCACAGCCATGACCATGGACGGTCAGGCATGATGATCACGGTCGGCGATACCTTCCATAACTTTGTCGACGGTATCATCATCGCCGGCGCCTTCCTGGTCGATTTCCGTTTGGGTACGGTCACGGCGCTGGCCATCATTGCGCACGAAATCCCGCAGGAGATCGGCGATTTCCTGATCCTGCTGCACTCGGGCTATACCCGCACCCAGGCGTTGGCGCTCAATTTCCTGACGGGGGTGGCGACCATGCTGGGAGCATTGGTGGGGTATTACGCATTGTCGATGCTGCAAGGATGGACGCCCGTGCTGCTGGGGCTGGCAGGCGCAAGCATGTTGTATGTGGCCTTGTCGGACCTGATTCCCGGTTTGCACAAGCGGGCGGAAATCGGCGCGACCCTGCAGCAGATGGTGCTAATCGGTCTTGGGGTTGCTACCGTCGCCCTGACGGGGTACTTCATTAGCGAGAGTCATTGAGTGCCGGCGTCGCCGCGAACCGCCGACAACGTAAACGAACAAGGCCAGTGGCAATACCCCCAGAAAAATCAGGATGGCCAGCGCCTTGCCGATGGTGCTGGCGGTGATCGCCATCATCAGAATTACATAGGCCCAGCCAATCGCTACGATATACATCTCTCTGCTCCATCAGGATCGAACGTCATGGTAACCAAAGCTAAAGCCGGCCGCACGCCGACCGTCGGATTCGTCTCACTCGGCTGCCCGAAGGCGACGGTCGATTCCGAACGGATTCTGACCCAGCTGCGCGCCGAGGGCTACGGCATCGTCGGCAGCTACGACGCCGCCGACGTGGTGGTGGTCAATACCTGCGGCTTCATCGACGCCGCGGTGCAGGAGTCGCTCGAGGCGATCGGAGAGGCGCTGGCGGAGAACGGCAAGGTCATCGTCACCGGCTGCCTCGGGGCCAAGGGCGAGGTGGTGCGCGAAGCGCATCCCAAGGTGTTGGCGGTGTCAGGCCCCCATGCGCTGGACGAGGTGATGGAGGCGGTGCACACTGCATTGCCCAAGCCGCACGACCCGTTCGAGGACCTGATTCCGCCCGGCGGCATCAAGCTCACGCCGCGTCATTACGCCTACCTGAAGATTTCCGAGGGCTGCAACCACCGTTGCACCTTCTGCATCATTCCGTCGATGCGCGGCGATCTGGTGAGCCGCCCGATCGGCGAGGTGATGCATGAGGCAGAAGCGCTGGTGAAGGCAGGAGTGCGGGAGTTGCTGGTGGTGTCGCAGGACACCAGCGCCTACGGGGTGGACGTGAAATATCGCCCCGGCTTCTGGAGCGGCCGCCCGCTGAAGACACGCATGACCGAACTTGCCGGTGCACTGGGCAGCCTCGGCGCCTGGGTGCGGCTGCATTATGTCTATCCGTATCCGAGCGTGGATGACGTGATCCCGCTGATGGCGGACGGCATCATCCTGCCTTACCTCGATATCCCTTTTCAGCATGCCAGCTCGCGCATTCTGAGGCTGATGAAGCGCCCTGGCGCGGTCGAGAAGACACTGGACCGCATCCAGGCGTGGCGGGTAGCCGTGCCCGACCTTACGCTGCGTTCGACCTTCATCGTCGGCTTCCCCGGAGAGACGGAGGCCGAGTTCGAGGAATTGCTGGCCTTCCTCAAGGAGGCGCAGCTCGATCGCGTCGGCTGTTTCAAGTATTCGCCTGTGGAAGGCGCTGTGGCGAACGCGCTTCCCGACGCGGTTCCGGAGGAGCTGAAAGAGGAGCGCCTGGAGCGCTTCATGGACGTGCAGGCAGACATATCGGCGGCACGGCTCGATGCCAAGATAGGACGCGAGATCGAGGTGATCGTCGACGAACAGGACGACGTTGGCACGCTTGCGCGCAGCCATGCCGACGCGCCGGAAATCGATGGGGTGGTGTATCTGGAAGGCGTGTTCGATCTGAAGCCTGGAACACGCCTCAAGGTACGCGTGGAAGAAGCCGACGAACACGATTTATGGGCGGTGCCGATCTGACGGCCTCTGCCGGGCAGGGTCTTTCATTCAGGCGAGCATCGAGCCCAGATCCCGGGGGCGTCGCCAGAATTTCCATGCATCGCTGGCGTGAAGCCGCAGCGTCTTTCCATTGACCGGATCGTTCAGGACCAGTCCCCGCGGACCACGCCTGCGCAGTGTGTCATGCAATGGAACGAACCAGTCGCGTTCCAGGCCACGCAATGCTTCACGCCAGCCATAGGCATCGCCGTACTGTCCCGCGTGCGTCAAATTGTCCAACAACATCACGCCTGCGGTTTCGAGCAGGGAGATGTCCATCTGCTCAGGAAGGGGCAGTACGCGCATGGCGCAGAATGCACCGAGTGCATGTGCATCGGCGTTCCGGGCATACAGCGGAGCGGTTGAGGTGGGTGCGACCGGCAGGCATCCGCCCCCCCACAGCCACAGTGCATTGATCGGCAACTCGCCGCGCGCCTCGCGTGCCAGATTGACCGGATGGTCGTGCAGCAGCATTTGCACTTCGTTCAACCATGCGCGGAATTGCATGGCATCGTCGCCGTGCGGCAGCAAGGGATCGATATCGCAGCCGACTGCGACAGACCTTGCGTGAGTAATCAGGCGTGGCGCAGGGTCGAGCCGCAGGTACCAGCGCGTGGGATGGCATGCTATCGGGCTTAGGTCCGCACCAAAATGCTGACCGATTGCGGCGGTCAACGCATCAGCCTCGGGTTGCGTCAATTCCAGCGTATCGCTGTCGGCCAGCACGATGCGGTCGCGCATGACCCGTAGATGTACCGGGTCGGCACGCAGCCAGTAGGCTTTGCCGGCCACGCCGCCATCCGCCTCAAGGGCGATCGGTGCAACTGGCCAGTCCTGCTGCCGGGCGATACCCAGCGCCTCGCACAAGGCGGCTTCCACACCCTCGGCCGGGCTGAGCTGGCAATGGCCGCGCGCCAGCAAGGTCTGCAATGCAGGCAGATGCAGATCCTGCGTCGCGGCTTCCAGCAGCCGGGCAGGGGGGAAGAGATGGGGGATGAGCAGCAGCATTGCGACGAGTGTAGCAAAGCAGACCCCCGGGAAGATGTTGCCCGCACGCACATCGCCGCGCGTGGCACTCTCTTTGAGGGCAATCCAGCGCGCCCTTTGCGACCGCCCCGAGTTCTGGCCGAGATCGCCCCCTTCATGGAATCGGTGATGAGTTCGGCAATCCCCCTTAAGCGTCAGCCTATATGAAATTGCCGATTCCTCGGTGTGAAATCTTAAGTGCGGGCCCGCACTCGCTGGCGGTGCTGATTCAAATGGATTTTCGGCTTATTGGCGGGCATTTCAACTGCGTCGTCAATCACAGACAAAAAAAACCGTGTCTTTACAGTGGTTTGCTTATAAGCCGGGAATTCATGTCGTCATGAAGCGACGCTATGGGCCTCGCTGGCAGGGCGTGTTGTTGCCAACAATATGAAAAATAAAGGTTTTTTGTCCTGGTACGACATCTGCTAACGATGGGGGGTCGCATGTCGAAAAGCAGCACGCTAAAACTCCAATGCACAAAATGATGAAAGAATCCGAACAGGTGCATATCAAGCTGACGCGCTTGGCCGGTGCCCGCGGAGTCGGATTCGCTACGGTCAGTCGGCTCGCGGACGACCGCGCCGACTGTTCCCGTGACGCGGTATGCGTGCATCGGCCTTCCAAATCCGCCAACAGCGATGGAGGGCGCGCGGGGCGCTATCCGGAACACGGCGCATGCCGTGAAACGCATGAACCAAGGTGGGGTGAACTCGAAGCGCAACTGGACGGCGCTGCAAGCCGAACGACAAAGCAGAGTCCCCGGGGGTGTGCTGAAGGACCTCCCTCAGGGGATCCCATTGCCTGCCGGACCACGACCCGCATGTATTCATGCGGGCGAGATCCAGCATCAACGATATAAAAAACGCCCAATGTTTGGCTGCTATGAACATCCGGCTCTAAGCCTGGCCAGGCGTCTGGTGAACCCCCTGGTAATTTTCTTTTCTCTGATCATGGTGGTTGTATTGGAGGAACAGAAATTCGATGGCTTGTATTTGCTGTTGGGCAGCTTCGCATTCCTGATCGCCTCTCAGGTTTTCGATAACTTCGAATTTTTCGAGCCCGCGGTTTCCGACCCGGATGCTCAACGTAAACATGTATTCAGCTTGCTGATCGCTTGGTTGATCGTGCTGCTTCTACTGGGGATGATCGGCGTGCTCAGCGGCATGCTGGGTGCGTACAACACCCAGGTCTTGGTATGGTGGAGTCTGATAACCCCCTTGTTGTTGTTTTTCGGACATTCGGTTGTGCGCGGCTATCTCGAGTTTCTGCGTAGGCGCGGCAACATCCGACGTTCGGTCATCGTGGGCGCCAACGAGCTTGGTTACAAGCTGGCTCAACGGATACATCAGCAGCGCAGTCTGATGATCCGGGTGGAGGCGTTCTTCGATGATCGTTGCGGTGATCGTTGCGAAACAGAGCTGAAGAACATAGTGTGCGGCGGCATAGACGATGTGACTGCTTATGTGGCGCGACATGAAATCGACCTGGTCTACATTACGTTCCCGTTATTCAAGCATCCGCGTGTAGTCGATTTGGTCAATTCCCTTCGAGACACTACGGCGTCGATTTATTTTGTGCCGGATGTGTTTGTTTTCGATCTGGTTCAGGCGCGCCTGGACAACGTAAACGGAATTCCCGTGATATCGGTTTTCGAAACGCCGCTGACGGGTATCAATGCAGTCAACAAGCGCATTTTCGACATAATCGCAGCCAGCCTTATTTTGTTGGCGATCACGCCGTTGCTGCTGCTCATCGCGCTGTTGGTGAAGCTTACATCCAAGGGTCCGGTCATTTTCAAACAACGTCGCTATGGCATGGACGGCGATGAGATCCAGGTTTACAAATTCCGCTCGATGAGCGTTTGCGAAGATAGCCATGCTGTCATTCAGGCCACGAAAAATGATGCGCGAGTGACCAGGGTCGGTGCCTTCTTGCGCCGAACGTCACTCGACGAACTTCCGCAGTTTTTCAACGTGTTGCAGGGAACGATGAGCATCGTCGGGCCACGCCCCCATGCGGTTGCTCACAATGAACACTACCGAAAGCTCATCCATGGATACATGTGGCGTCACAAGGTCAAGCCGGGTATTACCGGGTGGGCGCAAATCCATGGCTACCGAGGCGAAACCGACACGATCGACAAGATGGAAAGCCGCGTGATTTACGACATTGCGTATTTGAAGAGATGGTCGCTGAGGATGGATATAGCCATTATTTTAAAGACCCTGAAACTGGTCATCAAAGACTCACAGGCTTATTAACCTGGGGCTATTGTTTGCCCAGTCGAGGCCCCAAGTCCTTGAGTTCGAATTCCGGGAATCCGCCATGCACATGAAAATACATCGCACTATCAGAGTCGCAGTTTGGTCGATAGCGATCCTCGCGGGGCCATCGCTGGTCGATGCGCTTGCATCCGGGATCCGGATGACGGAGCTGAGCGGGAAGTATGAGGCCTCGGCTGCCGTAGCCGTCTACCGTATGCCCGCAAACGCGCCCGATACGCGCTATGTCGGGCCTGCCATGGGCGGCGCATATGGTAGGGCGATGGCACCTCACGTATCTGAAGTGAATGGCTTGGCGCTTTTTGCGACGCTCCTGGGTTTGATAAACATGCGGCTATGGTATGCAGGCAAGAAGCGCTTGCCGACGCTCAATTAAGGAATCTCATTCGATGCGGGCGGATTCGAATTCCATGATGGGCAATCCCCTAACCAGGGTAGGCAATACCGGATGCGGATGGAAGTGCGCCGTGCCGCCCGATGCACTCGATGTCGTGCAGGGCGCACGGGAGCGCGAGCAAGCGTTCGCTCGGGTACAGGCCGCACTACGTCGTGAAAAACGCTTGACCGGGATTTTGTTTCCGCAACAGCTGGCGACCACTGAAATAGGCGTTTTCCTGGCGATGCTGGGCATGGTCGCGAGCCCCGCATGGGCAGCAGACACAACCGACCAGCGGCCAGACGAGACGTTCATGCCTTATGTGCGCGCGCTCTATGGCTACGACAGCAATCTGTTCCGTTTGCAAAATGATCAGGAAGCTCGCGCTGTGCTGCGAACATCCAGCATGGCCGAATCCTATCTGACGCTGGGAGCCGGAATGGATGCGAATCTTAAGATGAGCCGCCAGGCAATCAAGGCACACGTCGAGCTCAATCAGACACGATTCAATACCTACGGCCAGCTCGATAACGAGGGTCACGATGCCTACCTGAAATGGGATTGGCAGATCGGAAGCCGAGCAACGGGTGATGTCAGCGTGGCAGACACGCTTGCGCAGGCAAGCTACGCCAATGTCAAGCAGCCTGTCATGAACCAGATACGAACACGCCGGGGAGCGGCGAATGGCGCAATCCAACTGGCCTATCCGTGGCAAGTACAGTTCGGCCTGGAAAGGGTGCGTACAAGCAACGATGCGGCAGTGCAACTGCCGCAGGACGCGACGGTGGATACCCTCAATGCCGGCCTGCAGTATCGGACCGATAAGGGTTCGACCGTGGCCTGGGTCAGCCGCCGCAGCGAGGGGCGGTATCCCAACCAGCAGTTGATTGGTTTGGTGCGGGTCGACAATGATTATCGGCAGTGGGACAACGGCGTAGCCGCCGTATGGAAGCTGAGCGAGAAAACATCGATGACCGGCAAGCTGAATTTCACGCAGCGCGGTTATACCGACGTTCCTCAGCGCGACTTTTCCGGATTGACGGGATTGTTGTCACTGGATTGGAGCGCCACCGGCAGAACGACTCTGAACGCGTCGATCTATCGCAACATCGGTGCGGTAGAGAACTCCGCGATCGAGAACACGACGGCAAGTTACGCCCTGAATCAAGGCATTGCTGTGGGTGCGGACTGGAAGCCTACCGCGAAGTTGACTTTCAACACGCGTCTCAGCCACGACCGCATCGAGTATGCCGGTGATCCCGGACTTGTTTTGTCAACGCAAGCGGTTCGAGAAGACCGGCTCACGATGGCGCAGGCGGGGTTGCAATACGCCGTGCTGCGCAATACGCAGATTGGATTGATGCTGCGGCGCGGCGTACGTCAGTCCAACGAGGCGCTCCAGGGTTACCGCTACAGCAGCGCCCTGATCAGCTTGAGCAGCCATTTCTGATGAGTATTCCCGGAATAATAGAGGCCAGAAAACCTATGTGCCTGAACGACACGATTTTTGAATTCCAAGCAAGGATTCTGATGAGAGCGATCTTGCATATGGGACTTTTGTTGTGGGCCGTTTTTCCCCTGCAGGCCACGGCGATGGATTACCAGTTGGGGAGCGGTGACATTGTTCATATCACGGTGTACGACCATCCGGAATTGCTGACGGATGCGCGCGTGGATGAGCAAGGCAGGATCAGCTTTCCGCTGATAGGGGGCGTGCCGGTAGCGGGGAAAACCGCCGCAGCCGCGCAGAACCTCATTGCTGATGCCTTGGAAAAAGGCGATTTCATCAAAAAACCGCAGGTTAATCTAATCGTCACGGAATACCGGAGCAAGCAGGTCTCGGTGCTGGGGCAGGTCAACAAGCCCGGAAAATATCCACTCGATAGCGCGAGTACGGTATCCGATCTGCTCGCGCTGGCCGGCGGCGCAACGTTAGACGGCGCCGACGAGATCATCCTGATTCGCAATCAGGATGGCAAATCCCAGCAATTCAAGATCGATACCAAGTCTTTGTTTCAGGACGGGCGAGTCGACTTGAACCATCAGGTCAAGGGCGGTGACGTTATTTTTGTTCCTCGCGCCGCTGTTTTCTACATCTACGGCGAGGTACAGAAACCGGGCGCTTATCGGCTCCCGGGAAATCTGAATGTGATGCAGGCCCTGTCTCTGGGGGGGGGGATCACGCCGCGCGGCACGCAGCGCGGCATCCAGATTCGCAGACAAGACGCGAATGGGCGGCCGGTCAAGATTCAAGCCGCGCTGACCGACCCGGTGCGGGAGAACGATGTGGTGTATGTCAAGGAAAGCCTTTTTTAATCGTGGTTTCAGCGGGAGGCCAATGGATACCCTGCAATTTCTGTTGATACTCAAAGCGCACAGGAAGCTGATGCTCGTGACGTTGACGCTCAGTGTCGCGCTGGTCGGCGTCATCAGCCTGGTGTTGCCCAAGACATACAGCGCAACGGCTTCGCTGGTGGTAAACGTGAATGGCGCCGACCCGGTCACCGGACAAGTGATGCAAAGCCAACTCGTCTCCCGTTATCTGGCTACGCAAGCGGACGTCATCGGCAGCCACAAGGTGGCATTGAAAGTGGTCGATAATCTGAAGCTTGTACAGGACGCAACGTACCGTGAAGCATTCCAGCGCGAGGCCAAGGCCACAACATCCTTTCGTGACTGGTTGGCCGATCAGCTGCTGCAGCATCTGGACGTCAAACCATCAAATGAGAGCAACGTTTTCTACGTTACTTTCAAGGCCGACGATCCGCAACGCGCCGCGCAGTTGGCGAATTCCTTTGTACAAGCCTATATCCAGACCAATCTGGAGCTCAGGACGCAACCCGCGAGTCAGACGGCGGCTTGGTATAACACCCAATTGGGCGCGCTGCGCAGCAATCTGGAAAAGAGTCAGGCCAAATTGTCCCGTTACCGGCAAAACAACGAGATCGTCTCGTTGGACGAGAAGCTCGATGTCGAATCCGCGCGCCTTGCCGAGCTTTCCAGTCAGCTGGTTGCCGCGCAGGGGCAAACCTACAACAGCCTATCGATCCAGAATCATGCTGGCGATGCGTCTGCTGGCGTCGTTAACAACCCGGTGATCCAGGGGCTTAAGGAAGAACTGGCAAAAAGCGAGGCAAAACTCAGCCGGCAGGCCGAACGCGTCGGCAGGAATCATCCGGATTATCAGCTTGCCAAGGCAGAGGTTGACAGCTTGCGCAGCAAGCTCGCAAGCGAAGTCCATACCGTGCGGCAGAGCATCGATAACGACCTGAGCGTGTCGCGTCAACGTGAAAGTGCATTGCGCGCGGCGCTGACTGCGCAAAAAGCGAAGGTGCTGAAACTCAATGCAGAGCGCGACGTCGGGGCGGTGTTGGCCGGAGAAGTCGAGAGTGCGCAGCGTATCTACGATCAGGCGCTCGAACGCTTCAACCAGACACGGATGGAAAGCCACGCGGATCAAACCGCCGTATCCGTATTGAGTGCCGCCGTCATTCCGTTGACGCCATCAACGCCGAACCTGCCCCTGAATGCGGCGTTGTCGGTCATCCTTGGCACGCTGCTCGGCATCGGGCTGGCCCTGATCAAGGAAATGTCGGATCCGCGCGTACGCTCTGAACGCGATGCGTTAGCGGTATTAGGCGTGCCGGTATTAGGCGTGATGGCCGCGCACAATAAAGCGTTGTTGCCGTTGCGGCACGGATTCGGCTTGCCCGCGCCCCGGCCTGTGTGACCTTGGGCGTCAACAAGGAGTCCGGTATGTCCTATTCACCGAATGTTGCGAAATTCATGAACGATTTATCGCCTGTGAATGAAGAACCCAAGAAGGTTGGCCGCTTGTTGCAAGAGGCCGGAAAGCTGACTGTCGCGGATGCGGGGCGCGTGTTGAACGCACAAAAAACGGAGAATCTGCGATTTGGTGAAATCGCCCTCAAGCTCGGGCTGATCAACGAAACCGACCTTCAGCAGGCGCTCTCGCAACAGTTCTCCATTCCCTGCTTCGCGCCTGACGACGCACATTTCAGTGCCGAACTGGTTGCCGCTTATCAGCCTGTCGGCAGCCAGGTAGAGCAAATGCGCGCTTTGCGCGGCCAGTTGATGCTACGTTGGTTTTCGAAAGGGCATAAGACCTTGGTTATTGCGGGAATCGATGCAGGCGACGGGGCGAGCTATCTGGCCGCCAATCTGGCTGTTGTGTTTTCCCAGCTCGGCGTACGGACCTTGTTGATCGATGCGGATCTGCGCAGGCCGCGTCAGCATGCCTTGTTTAATCTCGGCAATCGCCCGGGGCTATCTGATTTTCTGGCGGGGCGCAGCGACTCCGCTGTAACGGCCCGCATTCCCGCTTTCCCTCAGCTTGCCGTACTGACCGCGGGCGCTGTGCCGCCGAACTCGGCGGAGTTGCTGGCGCGTCCCGCTACTGCCCTGCAGCTGGAGGGGGTGTCGAAAAATTACGACGTGGTGTTGATCGATACGGCCGCGGCAGCCGCCGGCGCCGATGGCGTGACGCTTGCGGCGCGTACTGGCGGGGCGCTACTGGTGCTGCGCCAGGACCATACCCGGCTGGCTGCCGCAGCGGCATTCCGGGCCGATCTAGAGAGTAGTGGCGCGGTGTTGGTAGGCACCGTGCTGAATCAGCATTAGCGGCCTCATGCGATCCTTCCCACACCTTCCCGGCCCCTCATTGTCCGGCACCGACAGGGGAGTGGATTCGACCAGACTGGTGTCGACGATCCTGATCGCCAGCGTGATTTACCAGGCGGTGCTTGCGCTGATCCACACCCATTTGTATCACACCTCCGCACAGGTTGTGGCACTTACGGAGGTTCTGATCTATCTCGCTTGTGTCCTTGTCTTGGCTAGACGCATCAAGCTCGAATTTGTCGCGATCATGGCGCTGGTTTTTGCCTATCTCGTGCTCTTGTCCATTTTCCGGAATGCACTGGAGCTCAAAGGATTCAGGGATATCGTCATTCCGCTACTCTTTTTCTGGCTTGGCCGCCATGTGGCCGACATCCGGTATGCAGACCGGATATTGAGAATCCTGGTCATCACCGTGGTGATAGTGGGGCTCTTCGAATTATTTTTCCTGCCTCAATACACCCGCTTGCTGAATATTTTTTCCTATTACGTCAGTACTGGCACGGTCACCATCGACACCAATTTCATCAGCGATAGCGCGCTCAACCTGAACGGTCTGCGGCCGGAAGGCATAGGCCGCACGGTTTTCCCTTCGCTACTGGGCCCCCATCGCATTTCTTCAGTGTTCTTGGAGCCGGTGTCCCTGGGCAATTTTGCGGTCATCGTGGCCGCGTGGGGCCTGTCCAAATCGGCCGCCGACTACAAAAACATGTTGTTCTTTCTATTGTCCGCGCTCAGCCTGGTCGCACTCAGCGACTCCCGCTACGGACTGATCGTGGTGACGTTATTGGTCGCCATGCGCATCTTCGTGAAAGGACGTTTCAATCGGATCGTCATCATCTTGCCGCTCATCTCGATCGCAGCGCTGCTGCTCGTCGGATCGCTTTATAAGGGCGGGCTTGCGGACAACATCATGGGCCGTCTTTTCTGGACGGGCGATACCTTGTTGACATTCGATGTTGCAAAGCTATCAGGCGTACAGGGGTTCGATATTCCTTATGGCGATATGGGCTACGCCTATCTCCTGTCCCGGTGGGGCGTGCTGCTGTGTCTGACGCTGTGGGGCGCTTTATGGATGATCAAGATGAAAGATGCGTGCGGAGAACGTTTTCGGGCCTACGCAGCCTTGTATATCTCTCTGATCCTCACGGTAAGTGGGACCTCCTTTTTCGCTCTGAAAACGGCTGGTCTGTTGTGGTTCCTGGTTGGCAGCTGTGCGGGCGGATGCGCGGAAAAAGTGCCGCGTGCCTGCCGGACCGATACGCGGGAAACCGCTGAAAGCGAGCTGAACTATGCCAGTTAAAGTCGTGCATGCGGTGCGCCAATATCATCCGTCGGTGGGCGGGATGGAAGATGTGGTGCAGAACATTGCGCAGCACCAAATGAAACGGCATGGCCAGCTGCCGGTCATCGTGACGCTCGATCGCTTGTTTCGCAACGCCGCCCGGCCGCTCGCCGGCGAAGAAGTGGTAAACGGAATTCAAGTGATCCGTTTGCCCTATTGGGGTTCCAGCCGATATCCCTTATGCCCTGGCGTTCTCGATCACGTGCGCGATGCGGATGTGATCCATGTGCATGGCATCGACTTCTTTTTCGATTTCCTGGCGGCAACGCGGCCGATCCATCGTCGCCCCCTGGTGGTCTCCACGCATGGCGGATTCTTTCACACCCGTTTTGCCTCCACGCTCAAGAAAGTTTATTTCAATACTGCTACCCGGTTGTCGTCCATTGCATACGACCGGGTTGTCGCGACCAGCGAAAACGATGGGAGGATTTTCAACGCCATCGTCCAACCGCCCAAAAAAATCGTGATCGAAAATGGAGTCAATATTGAGAAATACGCGGATCGATCGGCGCGCGAGCTGACCCCGACGCTGATCTATTTCGGCCGCTGGTCGGAAAATAAAGGACTCCTGGAAACCATCGAGTTCTTCCGTCAGCTGGTATCTCGGCAACCTGGATGGAAACTGATTATCGCGGGGCGCGAATACGACCATACCCAGGCCGCGCTCGCAGATCGGATACGTCAACATCGGCTTGCCGATTCTGTTCGATTGGCTGCCAATCCTTCCGATCAGGCATTGGCATGCCTGATCGGGCAATCCAGTTATTTCATTTGTCTATCGCATCACGAAGGTTTCGGCATCGCGCCGATTGAAGCGATGAGCGCCGGATTGACGCCCGTGTTGAGCGATATTCCCCCATTCCGGAACCTGATCGAACAAGCGGGCCAAGGGGTGCTGCTTGACAAGCGCCGGATTGGGCGCGGCGTCACTTCCCTGCTGGCGCTTCACGCGCGGGGCGAACACGATTATCTGCAGAGACGGGCATTCGCCCGGTCTTTTGTCGAGCGTTACAGCTGGAAACACATCGCCGACCAGTACGTTGATATCTATCGATCCCTGGTTGACCCAAACCTGAGGAAGGCCGTATGTCCATGAAGACCGTATGCACGATCAAACGAACAGTATGCCTGTTGGGCGCGCTCGCCATCGCCGGGTGGGCCGCCTCGGGCATGGCGGCAGGTTGCGATTCGAATAGCGTACTAAAGGGCGTGAATTTGGCGGGCGCGGAGTTCAATGGCACCAAGCTGCCGGGCACGCTTTATAAGGACTATGTCTATCCCAGCCAGGCGGAGTTTGCGTACTTCTCTTCCATCGGGATGAATGCGATTCGCTTGCCGTTCCGCTGGGAGAGGATTCAGCCGGTCCTATTTGGCGAGCTCGACGCGGCTGAGCTGAAGAATATCGCCGCTGCCGTGGCGTTGGCCAGGGCGCAGGGCATGTGCATCATTCTCGACGTGCATAACTACGGGGCCTATCGCGGCAATGCCATAGGCACGAAAGATGTGCCTGTCGAGGCATTCGTCGATCTGTGGACGCGGCTGGCGGCTCGGTTCGCCGACGCCGACACCATCGCGTTCGGCCTGATGAACGAACCTGCCAAGTTGCCCATCGAACAATGGGCCGATACGGCGCAACGTACGATTGTCGCGATTCGAGAAACGGGTGCGAAAAATCTCCTGCTGGCTTCAGGCGGACGCTGGAGCGGCATACATGAGTGGGAAAAGGCAATCGGAATAACCTCGAATGCGGCGGCTTTCGCGAATTTCAAGGATCCGCTGAATCGCACCCTGATTGAAGTCCACCAATACGCCGACGCCGGCTACGCCGGAACTGGCAAGACTTGCGTGCCGGTCGACAAATTGTCGTCCATGTTCGACAACATCACGCAATGGGCAAAAACCAACAAACAGAAGCTTTTTCTGGGTGAGTTCGGCGCGCCTTCCAGCCCGGAGTGCCTGGATGCGTTGGATACGATCCTCGGACATATGCAAGACACGCGCGTCTGGCGTGGATGGACATACTGGGCGGCGGGCAGCTGGTGGGGTCCGTATCCTTTCAGCATCGAACCGCGGAACGGACAGGATGCACCGCAAACCGCCATATTGAAGAAGTACCTATGAAGCCGCGTGCCATGAAAATTCCGCATCTCTCTTCACCCCGCCGGGCCGGACCGATCGGCGAACCGGGTCGACGCGCCGTCGAGGCAGGCTCGAATGGGTTGACCCCATCTTCCGGAGGATGGCGCCATGCTCGTTAAAGATACGCGCGCCTGGCAACCGCTGAGGGCCGTGCTCGAGGCCTTGGGGGCGGACGCCTCAGGTGCGCTCAAGTATGTTCCCAACCAGGGAAATGCCGGGGATGCATTGATTGCCGCCGGAACCTGGCAATTTTTCGAGGACTGCCAGATCGCGCCCCGGTTCGCGTCCACGCGCGGCATCGTTGCCGGAGACACGGCAATCTACAGCGGGGGCGGCAACCTGGTTCCCGAATACGATAATTGCCGCGACTTTCTGGAGCGCTGTCTGCAAGTCGGCGTGGCGCGTGCGCTCGTGTTGCCGCACTCCATTCGCGGTCATCAGGATCTGCTCCGGCGCCTGGATGCGCGTTTCACGCTGGTATGTCGCGACCTCGAATCGCTGGCGCGCGTGAAAGCCACGGGAACACGGGCCGAAGTGATGTTCGCGCCCGACATGGCCCTCTATGTCGATCCGCAGCGGCTCTTCGCGCAATGCAGCCGCTATGGCGATCTGCGCGTGTGGGCCCGATTTGCGCGCCACGGCCAACTGCACCTCTATTTCGGATGGCGGATGGCGCTGCGGCGCCTGCGTCCTGCGCAGGGGGGCACCCTGCGCGTGATGCGGGCCGATACGGAAGCCACGTTCGCCGAACCTGGCGATCCGCGTCGGGATGTCCCTGGTTTTTACGGTTCGCAATACCGTTTCCGCGAGGAATCGGATCTGGTGAGCCGCGACCTGCTGGCGTTTGTGAAGCCTGCCCAATTCGTATGGACCAATCGTTTGCACGTCGGGCTGGCCGCCGCGCTGATGGGGGGCAACGTACGTTATCTGGATAACGTCTACGGGAAGATCCGCGCGCTTTACGACGCATGGCTCAGTCATCTGCCGTCGGTGCGCTTCGAAGGCGAAGAGCGACGCACGCCGAAGTTCTCGCTGGTCATGGGCACCCTGGGCCGCACCGAAGAAGTCGGTCGCTTTCTGGCGTCGCTGAAGAGACAGGACTATCCCGCCGTCGAACTTGTCATCGTCGATCAGAATCCCGACGACAGACTGTTGCCCTTGATCGAGGCGTATCGCCCGTATTTTCCTATCGAACGCGTCGTCTCGCCCAAGGGGCTGTCGCGCGCGCGGAATGCGGGACTGCGGCGCATCACCGGTGATCTTGTGGCTTTTCCAGACGACGACTGCTGGTATCCAGACGGATTGCTGTCCTATGTCGCGTCCCGCTTCGAACTCGACGCGGGCCTCGATGGCCTGACAGGGCGCTTCGTCGACGAGAACGGCCGTACCGAGGGGCGCTGGCTCGGGCGATCGCAAGTCCTCAACCGCTATACCGTGTGGCGTGGAGCCATTTCGTTCAGCATTTTTCTCCGTCGCGGGTTGGTCGAGCGCATCGGACCTTTCGACGAGGCGCTGGGCGTGGGCTCCGGCACAGTCTGGGGCGCGGGCGAGGAAACGGACTATCTTTTGCGCGGCCTGCGTGCGGGAGGCCGGATCATCTTCGATCGCGAACTGGTCCTGCGACATCCGGTTAAAGTCAGCACGTTCGACGAAGCCGCGCGCGAACGGCAAGGCCGCTACGAAAGCGGATTTGGGCGTGTGATTCGCCGCTCCGGATTTCCAGCCTGGTATTTCCCTTGGGTCTGCGTGCGCACCTTGATCGGTTCGCTCGTTGCCTTGTTCGCGGGTCGGCCGGCCCAGGCGCGTTTCAAGTGGCATAGCCTGCAATCCCGCATTCGGGGATGGCTTGCCGGGGCGGATCCGGTCGCGTGAGGATTCTCGCCCACACCGCATCTTGCCTTCGATCGATGGCTCCGCGCTCTTCCACCAACCCGGCCGCGCGCGAAATCGCAGCGGCGGATCCCGCTCGGTCTCGCACCGCGAGGTCACAGCCATGAATGCATGGAAGGGTCAATCGGCCTGGTCTATCGCGGATAACTTCGCGCAGCAGGCGCTGTCCTTCGCGATCTTCGCCGTGCTCACCCACTGGTTGACGCCACATGAATTCGGCCTGCTCGCCATCGCGCACCTGATGGTGCAGTTCGTTCGCATGACGCTGCTTGATGCGATCGCGATGCCGGTCGTGCGCGGCGCCGACTCGAGCGATGCACTGTTCGATTGGCTCTTCACCTTGTGCGCTGTCGTGTCGCTGGTGCTGGCGGCTGCGATGGCGCTCGCGTCGCCTGTGCTGGTGCGCTTTTTCGGAACGCCTGAACTGATGCCGGTGCTGCTGGGCATGAGCCTCGTCATCGTGTTGTTTGGCCTGGTTCGGGCCCATGAGGCCCGATTGCTGCGCGAAGGCAACTTTCGCCTGCTGGCCATCCGCTCCCTCTGCTCGCTTAGCGCAGGGGGAGCGGTGGCGTTGTTGATGGTCTACCTGGGCGCGGGGGCGATGGCGCTCGTGGCGCAACAGCTTGCCGCCGGCATCGTCGCGCTTTTGATTGCTGTCGCCGCCGAATGGCGTACCTGGCGGCCGCATTGGGCGTGGTCGAACGCGCTGATCCGCAGACATGCCAGCGAGATGAACAAGGTGAGTGCATCCGCATTGTTGAACTACGCCAATACAAGCGGAGATGCCGCGCTCGTCAGCGTGCTGCTCGGGCCCTACGCAACCGGTTTATACAACCTGGCCAAACGTGTGCTATCGGCAGCCTATCTTGTCATCGGCGCGTCGCTGGGACGCGTCAGCGTCACTTTGTTTGTACAGCAACAACGCGATCCGGCCGCCTTGCGTCGCATTTATGGACGTATGCTGGCCATGACGCTTTTGATGCTGGCGCCGGTTTATACCATCGTCACCGCCTTGGCCGAACCGATGGTCGTCATCGTCTTTGGGGAAAAATGGCGCGCCAGCGCGGCCTTGTTCGGCTGGTTGTCGGTCGCTTATATGGGGCAGGCGGTTTTCGCGCTCGGCCAGAATCTTTCGTTCGCGACGGGTCAAAGCGCACGCGTTCCCAAACTCGCGCTCGCGCAGATGTTGTTGGCGACGACTCTGGCATGCGTGCTGGCGCGCACGAACGGCGCTACGGGTATCGCCACCGGTTTTGCACTGGGCAGCGTGGCGGGAATGGTGGCAATGAAGTTCGCGATCGGCCGACAGCTAGGCATGTCCTTGCGCAGCTTCGCGCTGACGATACTCCCCGCGGGAGCAGGCGCCGTGCTTGGCGCCATCCTGATACGCCTCTTGCCGTTGACAGGAATGGAAGTCACGGAATGGCCTTCGCTGATCGTTGCCGGCATGGCCGGCTTATTCGCCTATGGCGCCGGCGCCGCCGCGGTTCGGTGGCTGGCCGAGCACGAGCGAGGCTTGCCCGGATTCGATATGCGTCGCGGGCTGGAATATCGTGCTGTCCGCGAGGATGAGCGTACAGGGAAAGTCTTGAGGCCCCCCTTGTAAAGGGGTGAAAGCGATGGTCAATGCAAACCTGAATCCGGAATCGTTTTCTGAGACGCGGACGGAAAGATTCACGCATGTGGACACCATGAAAGCCATCGGGATCGTGCTGGTCGTCGTCGGACATTCCCCGGGTTTGAATCCATTCATCAAGCATGTGATCTACAGCTTTCACATGCCGCTGTTCTTCTTTATTTCCGGGCTGCTGTTGACCGAAGCCAAGCTGGCCCTGCCCTATAGGGCGTACCTTCTCGCATTATGGAAAGGACTTGCGCTTCCTTACCTGTTCTTTTTCGTGCTGTCCTATCTATATTGGCTGCCGACGCATGACATGGCGGCGAGTGCGGTCAAATACGTCGGGGTGAGCTGGCGAGAACCCCTAATGGGCGTTCTGGTCGGGAATGGAGACGCGCTATTCGTCAACGTGGTATTGTGGTTCTTCACGTGT
Source organism: Pseudomonadota bacterium (assembly GCA_021795795.1). The sequence goes on from JAJYPA010000084.1 coordinate 18,911, forward strand.
CTTTTCGCGACTTCATTGATTTTTTTTGCTGCGAGAAAATACTTCTCGGCAGCCTTTCTGCTGGTCGCGCTGAATAGCCTGGGTTTCATTTTTACCCTTCTCTACGATCGGTCCTGGTCACGTCTGCCCTGGGGACTGGATAACGCGGTCGTGGCCATCGCATTCTATTCGGCCGGCTATTTTTTTCGCGGATATCAGAAGGCGGCGTTAGATAGCGTTTCCAAGACCGGCGCGAGAATTCTTGCGGCCCTGATGCTGGCGGCCGTTGCGTTTCTCGCGAACATCAATGGCGATGTGGACCTGAACACGCTCCATTTCGGCAGCCACCGGGCTCTGTTCTTTCCAGGCGCTTATCTGGGGATTTTTGCGCTGTTTTACTTTTCCATCGGGCTGCCGGCAATGCGTGTGTTCCGGTGGCTGTCGCAAAACACCATCATTATTTTCCCCACCCATTTGTTGATGTTCAGCCTGTTCACCGGGATCTCGGTCGTGGCGTTCGGCTTCCCTCGCGGCTTCAAGGAATCTTCTTTTATCTGGACGCTGTTATTCCCCGCAGCAGCGTTGTTGTCGAGCTATCCGGCTTCAGCGTTGATACGGCGTTTTTTCCCTTTTGTCATAGGCAAAGGACGAACGTGTCACGCCCTTCCGAAAGACATCCGGAGCATCGAATTCGGAAACCTGCCCGGGAACCGCTAACGGGGATGTCCGAGCCGCTGAAAGCGGCAATCTGAAAATCCGGGCCATGCGCAATGCGCGCATGTTCACGATGGGAATTCGGCCATGCCAACACAAGAGAATGTTCGAATAGGCGGTTTCGCCGTACTCAAAACCACGTCGGCCAAACTGGCTGCGAACTTGCTCATGCGGCGGCAACAAGGCGAGCAGGTTGCGTTATTTTTTGCAAATACCAACTTCATCGTGCAGTGCCGGGATTTGCGCGCGCGAATGGCGCAGGAAGGGATTGTCATCGTCAATGATGGTGTAGGCATGGAGATCGCCGCTCGCTTGATGCAGGGCGAACGCTTCAAGGAAAACCTGAATGGCACCGACTTTGTGCCGTTCTTGTTCCGCCAGTCGCCCACGCCGCTCAGGGTGTTCATGGTGGGCGGCAAACCTGAGGTGTTGCGGCAAGCGGCGTTGTACGCAACGCGGCAACTGGGTCAGACAGTGGTGGGAACTTGCGATGGTTACCAGTGCATCAAAACCAAGCCGAATCTGATGGACACGATCAACAGGGCGCAGGCTGATATCCTGCTGGTAGCGCTCGGCAATCCGATCCAGGAAGAATGGATACTCGATCATCGCCGGCGTTTGAATGTCCCCATTCTGGCCGGGGTGGGAGCATTGTTCGATTTTTGGGCCGGCGATAAGCCCCGGGCGCCTGTTCTTGTACAAAAGATGCGAATGGAATGGTTTTTCCGTTTATGCCTGGAACCGAAACGACTGGCGCGACGCTATACGGTGGATATCGCGAAATTCCTGAAGTATTGTTATCAGCATCGTTCAGACGGCCGGCGGCAGGGGTAGACCGACGGGCATAAAAGCAGCTATGGCATACTTCGGATATTCCTTCCGCGAGTCATGCTGTGCTTCCTTTTGAGCTCCAGATCGGCCTGCGCTACACCCACGCCAAGCGCCGCAACCATTTCATCTCGTTCATTTCCATCGTCTCCATGGCCGGGATCGCATTGGGCGTGATGGCGCTGATCGTGGTGCTTTCCGTGATGAACGGCTTCCAGGAAGAGTTGCGCGCGCGCATTCTCGGCGTGGCGGCGCATCTGGAGATCAGCGGGCCGGGCGATCGCCTGGCAGACTGGCGAAGCGTGCTGGAACAGGCCAGGCAGAACAAGGAAGTGCGCTCCGGCGCGCCCTATGTCAATTCGCAAGGCATGCTGGCCAATGGCGACATGGTGCGCGGCGCGATCATCCGCGGCGTGCTGCCGGAACTGGAAAACCGGGTGGCCGATTTCGGGCGGCACATGAAGGCGGGAAAACTCACCGATCTCAAGCCAGGCGAGTTCGGCATCATTCTGGGGGCGGAACTGGCGCGTGCGCTGGACGTGGTGCCCGGCGACAAGCTGGTGCTGCTGACGCCGCAGGGCAACATCACGCCGGCGGGCGTGATGCCGCGCGTCAAGCAGTTCACCGTCACCGGCATCTTCGAGGCCGGCATGTTCGAGTACGATTCCGGACTGGCCCTGATCAACCTGCAGGACGCACAGAAATTGCTGCGGCTGGGCGACGACGTGTCGGGCGTGCGACTGAGGCTCGACGATCTCTTTCGCGCGCCGTTCGTGACGCGCGAACTGGCGAAGAGTCTCACGGGCCAGTACTACCTCACCGACTGGACGCAAAGCCACGCCAATTTCTTCCGTGCCGTGGCGATCGAGAAGCGCATGATGTTCCTGATCCTGTTGCTGATCGTCGCGGTGGCGGCGTTCAACATCGTCTCGACCCTGGTGATGGCGGTGACCGACAAGCAGTCCGACATCGCCATCCTGCGTACGCTGGGCGCCAAGCCGGGGTCGATCATGAGCATCTTCATCGTGCAGGGCGCGTTCATCGGGGTGTTCGGCACGCTGCTGGGGGTGGCGAGCGGGATACTGCTCA
>JAJYPA010000085.1 GCA_021795795.1 Pseudomonadota bacterium
ACACATGCCTGAACGCCACCAATCTCCACCGCTAAAACCACGGAGTCGCAGAACGCGTATGGCAAGATGATGGCAAGATCGTTCATACGGAGTTTCCCATGCAACGCTTCTCCCGATACAACCGCGCCCTGAAGCGCATAGCCGCAAAAACGTCGGCGCACAAATTGAACCAGGAAATTGATGCGATGGTGATCCATGGTTTGGAGAAAATACAGCCTGGCGATCTGGTGAGATATGCCAGTGACTGGCCGGTCCTGCGCGTCATCTCCGTAACCCCAAAGCGCATCGAGACCCAAAATGACGCCGGGCGGGTCATTGTGTTCAACGGCATTGAGTCCGTGGTTCCCGGAATACGATTGCACGATCCCGTGACCGTAGACGCCCGATTGCACAAAGTGAGCGGTTAGGGTCCGCTGGGAAGAGATGTTTGGTTTCGCAAAATCTTGAAACCAGATCATCTATCCTGATGATTTGCGATATTATTTTGATGTGTTATATTTTACCTGAATTTCCGTTATTCGGGGAAAACACATGGAAGCTGTGCGAACCACGGAAGGCCATGGCGGACGACTAGAGCAATCCACTTTATGGGCGCGGGACGGCGGATATCGCGAAACGCCCGTTCCACATTATTTCATGCCGGATGCATGCAACGGGATTTTCACCATGTTGCGCGACGTGGTGTTCTGCGTGCCCATGCGTTATGAAGATCGCCGGCAATCCATTATCGTCGCCGACGCCGTGGAAAACGAGTTGGCGCACATTTCCGGAATCATCGAACGCATAGAAGAGCGGCCAGGACGCGGAAACCGTATCAACTGGACCGTGCAATGCCGGGATGCGGAAAACGTGCCGTTCCGGGCGTCTTTTTTTGTGGTCACTCCGCACCACAAGCAACTCCTCAAAATCGGGTCCCGATTTGTGTTTCAGGCGAAGCCGAAATGGTTTCATGGATTGTGCTATCTGTCGCAACCCGCGCTGCTGTCCTCGCAGGACATGGGCAGGCTGGTTCCCATATACCGGAAAATCGGGAAGTACGGCAGTGCGCGTATTTGGCAGGCGGTGCAATCGGTGACGAGATCGGTGACAGAGGAACAGCTATATCATCTCTTTCCAAAGGCATTGTGGCGCATGCCGACCGCGCTCAATCTGCCCACGCTCTGGGAGGCGTTTCACCGGGTGCATACGCCGTCTGATCTGGACGCGGTTGCGGATGCGGTGGATACCCTGCGCGTTTTTGAGTTGGGTGAAAGCATTGTCGCGCAGAAGCAGGTGGTGCGAACGGACGTCAAGGGAGACCAGGCCGAATTGTCCGAAGTGCGGGCGGCGTTGCTGCGGTCCATCTTTCCGTTCACGCTCTCACCGTCGCAGTTGGCCGCCGAAGCATCCATTCGTGCGTCTTTGGCCTCCACCGTTCCGGCGAACATCCTGATACAGGGCGGGGTAGGGTCCGGCAAGTCCGCCGTGGCTTATCTGGCGGCTTTGACGCAGGCCAAGGGCGGGTTGGACGGCAAGCGCCTGGCGATTCTGGTGGCGCCTACCACCATTCTGGCCGACCAGTTGCATGAACGGTTGCAGGATATGGCCAAACATCTGGATGTCTTTATCGTGCGCGGGCAGAGCGGCAAGAAGTTCGACTGGCCTGAGCGGGGCGTGGTGGTGGGCACGCACGGATTGGTGGGGCCGAATACCCCTTGGGACCGCGTTGGCCTGGTGGTGTTTGACGAAGAGCACCGCTTTGGCGCGGACACCAAAAACATTCCGGCGTCGGTAAATCGGATTTTGATGTCGGCCACACCCATTCCCGGTACGATTGCGGCGATCCGCTTTGGCGGCATGCAGATACTGCGGTTGGAATCCAATCCCATGGGCCGACAGGTGGAGTGCGTTGCCCTGGAGAAATCGAAATCCCGAGAAGCCGTGCAGGCCGTGCGGTCCACCGTGGATGCCGGGGGCAAAGCCATTCTGGTGTATGGCAGTATTGCCCTGGAGGCGCTGCCCCCTCTGGGCGAGACCGTATTCATTCAGTCCCCGGATTTTGGCGAGGATCAGGTGGTCCGCGTCGATAACCCGATCGACCACCGGCAGGCGCTGGTGGCGGCGCAAAGTTTTCCGGAGGGGGCGCGGATTCGGTTTTTGCGGTTGAACAAGGCGTTCAACCCGGCGAAATGGTGGGCGAACAATGCGCCTGGTGGACTGTTCGGGTTTCCGGTCTGGGGCATGGATCCCACGCAGAACCATCGGTTGTACGCCCTGGAACAGCATCATTTCGTGCATCAGGTGGAAGACAAAACGGTGGTGCGATCCACAGATCAGATACTGCGCTTGTGCCGTTCCGGCTTCGTGGACTCGGTGCAATTATTCCGGGAAAGCCAGATTCGCCGCGGCGTGGATCTCGACAAGGCCATGCCATACTGGCGGGCGGGGTTCGGGGATAAGGTGGGCGTATTGCACGGACAATTGTCCGACACGGAAAAGCAGGAGATTCTGAGCCGGTTCGCCAGCGGGGAAAGCCCGGTGCTGCTATCCACAACCATTGTCGAAGTGGGTGTGGACATTGATGGGGTGGACACTATTGTCGTCGCCAACGCCGACCGCATGGGGGTGGCGAGCCTGGTGCAGTTGCGCGGGCGGGTAGGGCGACGTGGGAAGCCGGGCCGGTGCTACTTCATTGGTGACGATGACGCCGAGAGCCTTGAACGGTTGAACCGGATCGCGCAAGAAACCGACGACGAGCGTCTGGCGGAGATGGACTTCATGGAGAGGGGGTTCGGTAGCGTGAAGGATGACATTCAGTCTGGGCACGCCCTACGGCTTTTCCAGTTGCCGCGGGATTACGACTGGTTGCAGCGTGTGGTGCCGTTGCTGGAGCGGACGGACGGGGCGACGCATTAGGTTGGGTGGACTATCCGCAGTCAACTCGAAAACCGGGCTGTCGCTTTTGTTGGGTTCGACTCTCGGAACGGGTTGTGGTTGGAAATATTCCACGGATAGCCAGTAGTCCAGGATGTTGGGGTTTGGCATTAGCTTCGCCATGGGCCAATTCCTTCCCAGAACACTCTCATACAAGCGCCAGCCATAAAGACTGCCACTGTTCCAATGCTGGTGTATTTCTTCGAAGTAGATATCTCGCAGAGGACTTCCTGCATGTGTTCGATGGTTTTTGGTTCGATCTGCTGTCCATATTGCTCAATGATGCGGGTCACTGCATGCAGTTCTGTGCCATAATCGTGAAACCGTGCCTTACGCTCTTCTGAATCTCTGACGTGGTCCATGACCAGCCAAAGGTCTAGCGCGTTGAACAGCATCTCAGGAGTCACCCATCCTCCGGAGTAAGTGACCTTTTGGAATGGGTTATCCGTTTCCTGATGGTCCGCCATGCTCGTTAGTGTTCTTCCACCAGAAGGATCGAAGACGACGGCGCATCGAACGATGAATGGCTGGATGGTCACGATCTCTTGATTGTTCTCGTCGGTAATTCGCCGCATGCGGACGAATTCTGCGCCAATGGTTTCGGCTTCCGATTGCTCCTCGATTCGGCTGGTGATCTTGTCCACGACGGCGGCTTGGTACGCCGTTATCGCGTCGTTCTGGGAATTCGGATTTGAAACCGGTAATGGCTCATACGGCTGAATGTACCGTTCATAAAACCATGGAATTTTATTCCAGGACGTCGCTCGAACGATGAGAGCGGCGATTTGCGTGCCGGAATCGCACCGGCAGGCGCATAAGGTTACTAGGTAACGGTAACCATCCCTCCAGGAGGATGCTCGTCACTGGAGGATCGGAGACGTTTTCGCCCCGTCATGCGAACGCGCGCTGCAAGCGCCGCTTTCAGTTCCCGGGATACCTTGCTGAGCAACGACCATACATGCTTTCGCGTATTCCATTCAGGATACGGAAAGGTGACATGGCCGCCCCGGCCATCCGGCGCGACCACGGTTTTCACTCCGTCGTCCGCCTTCCGGCACAGCACATTTTCCCGAAAGCCAAATTTCTTGATCGGTTTTCCGGTCTTTTCATGACTCTTGAAAAGGCCGAATGCCCGGCGGCCAATAGCCACCGCCGCGCCCTGATGCACGGTCAAACCATAACGATCGGCGTAATTGATGCGTCCGATGACGGACGTGAACGCGGGGTTCACTTCACGCACCTCAACGCCTTCCTTTGCCGCTCGCGCCAGAATGGCCTGTTGGATCTTCTGGTAGGACAGGCTGGACAGCATGCGCGCATAGCGCTTGCCGCCATCTTCTTCCAGCGCCCGCTTCTTTTTTGCAAAATCCAGATTCTCCAATACGATGGGCTTGCAGGCCGTCTTGGCTTTGCGCACGATCCCAATCGCTGCGGCCTCGATAATGGCTTCGGATTGCTCCGTCGTTTTGCCGTAAGTGACACAAAGCACGTTCCAGGTTTCCACCGGGTTGCCGGAACGATCCAGTTCCGCACAAGCCAGGTGGTCCGCATTGACGTCTACCCCGATGGCGCCGGCGGCGATACGGGTGACGACCGGCGGCTTGACGGGGGTAAAACTCACGGACACCCGCCAACCGCGGTCGTCACGCTGGAAACGCCAGGTGAGCCCCGTGAGTTCATCGGGGTAAATACGGAAACGGCGTTGCCTCTCCACCGTCTGGCTCTTGCCCTTCAACGGTTTGAGGGGCAAGGTTCTCTTGTTGATCGTGGCATGCGCGGTCAACGCGGCATGTAATTTGTCGACCTGGTAGGGGAAGCGCACCGGGCCTATTTTCAGAAAACCGCCGTCATTGGGCAATTGCAGGCGCAGAAGAATCGAGCCGTCTTCCTGAATGGCGGCTATGCAACCATCGCAGCCCGCCGTCTCATCATTGGAGCCCTGAACCTGAAATTGATCGGATCGCGCCGCCCGCCATTCCCGTCGCCATGCGGCATGATCGGCATAACCGTTTTCTTTCAGCGCGTATTGCTTGTGGAACAACTCGCGGCTTCCGAAACAAATGCCATTTGGACGTTCCTTCAATGCGGTCTGGGCCAAAGCGAGCCGCTGTTCCAGATTGCCTTTCCGCCGGTTTTTCTGATGCAGTTTGAATCGTAATTTCCTGGTCTTGTCAGTATCGTTGGCAACATCCGCGATCTGCTTTTCAATGCGCCGCACGGTGTTCGCGGCACTGTTCAGTTTTCCTGACAAGGTTTGTATTTGCAACTGGAGATTGGCGACGCGATTCTTGATCAACCCGTCCACCCATATGCGGACGGCGTTGAATTGGCGCGCGGTAAGTCCAAAGCGCGCGAGATACGCGTTCTTGAAAGCAGTGGATGCTTTGCCGGTACGCTGCATGTCCGACAACAGGTGATGCGCAACGCGGTTGAATCGTTCCGAGTAGGCGGACAGCGCCGACTCTGTCGCCGCCGGAAGATTTCGGATGCGCGTATGCAGCGTGATCATGCCGGATCCTCCGCGGCGCAGGCGGCCACCGCTTTCTCCGCGCGATGTTTCGCGGACCGCCGCCCATACAACCGCGCGCAAAAAGACGTCAGCACCGAAATCATGTCCTGCACCAGATCGTCCTTCAGTTCGGATTCGTCCACCACCAGCAGTTTGCCACCGCGGGCGGCCAGCGCCGCTTCCACATATTCCGCGCCGAAGCGCATGAGCCGGTCGCGGTGCTCGACGACAATATGTTCCACCGTGCGGTCGCCCAGCAGACGCAGCAATTTCTTCCGATGGCCATTCATGCCGGATCCCACTTCGGTAACAGTCTCGCTCACCGCGAATCCCCGTCCATTGGCAAAGGCCACGCAGCGCGCCACCTGCCCGTCGAGATTGGATTTCTGGTCATGGCTGGAAACTCGGGCATACACGACCGTTCTGCCGGTTGGGGTTTCGGGCACGTCCACCAGGATGGTTCCGGTCGCCAACTGACGCGCGGGCACAGGCATGGTTCCATTCTTGAACCATTCCCATGCGGTGCGATAAGTCACACCCTGCGTCTTTGCCCATGCGCTGAGTCTCATGCTTGATAGGACAACATCAACCTCTATAAAGTTCCATGATTATGGCAACAGTTGTGAACCCCATGATCCTGCCCATTCTTTCGGACGGATTGTTGAGCATGGCGAGCGGACGGAAAAGTATGGACGACAACGTAAGCAATGATACCGGGTCTCGCGTCATGCTCATGCGGTCACAAGCGCTGCCGATCCAGCGAGCGGATACCAGTTGCGAACTTTCATCGTCACGAAAAAGGTCAACGATCTGTCTCAGATTGGTGATCGATATCATTCCCATGTTACGGCAACTCCGGAATCGTGTCTGTGTGCAGCACATCCCAGGTCCACACCGGGCGCCCAGTTCTGTAATAAATCGCCATTTTCTCAGCCGTCCGTACCCGATAGTCCGGCTCGTTCATCCGGCCCAGCACTTCCATGAACACCGCCGGTTTGCGGTCAGTCAACACAAAATCCGGCGTCACGCCGAGTTTGATGCACAGACCTGAGATCCAGTCTTTGCGGTTGGCCTGGGTGAACGGCTTGGCGAACTCCCTGCCTTCCGCGACCAGCAGATCGCAAACGCGCCGTTCATGCTCGGAGTCCAGCGGTATCCATTCCTGCGAGAATCGCTCCATGGCAATGTCGATGCACTCCATGTCCGGCATAGCGTCACTGGCTACCGGTCCTTTTTTGGCTCGTATCCGCGCCAGGATGAAGCGGTGTTCCCCTTCCTCGCCGGCCAGTTCTCCCGCCCATTGGCTGGTGGCTTTTTCCAGTCGCTGGGCCAACCCCGGAGGCAACCAGAGCCCATGCCGGAAGTGCGAAAGATAGATCATGCGCCCGCCTTCCGCGTCCGTTTCGTCGATCTTGCGGAACTGCCCGGCGAGGAACAGCACCTGATGATGGGATAGCTTGGCGCGCAGCATGGCCTCGAATTGCGCGCATGCGGTTTTCTGGGCTTGATCCTTGGCGGACCAGGCCGGGGGAATGTGCAGGTCGTCGGCAAGGCTCCAATTGGACCGTCCGCTTTCCACGGTGATTTTTTGCGCGCCGGAAAGCAGGCGCCCGCGGATGGAGCCGTAAAAACGCTTTCCCATAAATACCGGTTTCCAGGTATTGAGTTGGGCTTGAGACCAGAGCGCCCAGAGCAGGACCGCGAGTCCGCTCCGCGCAGACGCTTTGGAAGATCCCGTTTCTGAGCGTTCTGCATCCGATTTTGCGCCCGGCTGGGCTTCTGCCCATGTCCTGGTGAAGCTGCCGCGAATGATGGTCCGGTCATCCTCGACAGTGACGGCTGGTGGAGCGTCCAGGCTATCAGCAGAGTCATTCTCTGCGCCAATATGCAGTGGGCACCATTCCGCATGGCGATGTTTCTCTGTCGCGGAGGCCGGGCACAAATACCAGCTTTCTGTGCCGACGCGCCGATGGGCCACCGTCATGGGGATGGGAGGATGGGCACATAGGCATTCCACGGTGGCCGATCCCGTGAACGGCTTCAGATAGTGTTCCCGGTTCTCGGCTGCGGCGGTCACCACTCCCAGCGGCATGACCTGGCCGGTCCGGATGAACCGGATGAATGCGCTATTCCCCATACACACCTCCGCCGCGCCGGATTGCGCGGTTGATACGACGAGCGTGACCATTTTTTCATGCCGAAGCACTGGTGTGTATGGTGAAAACGCTGCTTGTTTCCGGGTTTTGTAGTGAGCGCGTGGGGCTTGGCTTTCGCTGCAGGCGTCCCCGGGATCAATTTGATCCCGGAGAGGCACACGGGATGCCTACGGTCTCAGGCCAGAGTGTGGCGTTGCCGCTTGGCTGGTCGATGAGATCTCGAAAATGGTCAAATCCGGCGAGGCGTGTGGTTTGATGAGGTATGCAAGACCCAGAAAACCGGTGTCTTGTTTATGAGATGCGTTTTATTGGTAACTCCGTAATCGTCAATATTTTGCTTTTCTTGTCACTGTTTTGGTGTGGCTATCAGGGTAAGCTTTTCCTCCGTTGCCAGCGGTTACGCCGGAGGTGCAATAGGATGGAACCTTATTATTCGTTTACTAGTAGTCAAGGTTCGATGCCTGGAATGTTTTGGCTTGGCGTTCTGGATCGATTCGATGCAGACGTCAATACAGCGCCATGGTGGTCCCAGTTTTTGCAAAAGGAGGTAGGTTTTGGACAGCGTTAGATCTGAGTTTCAGCAGGAATCTCAACACAACTATTTTGGCCCGGTTACTTGTGATGGCACAGCTCATGGTATCCATAGGGCGGTATACGGGTGTCTGGGTGAAGCCATTGCCGCAAACGTTCTTTTCGATTTCCGTCTCCTGAACGGCAGCCGAACGCGGATGGCCGGAATTGCCCGCCACAAAGGCACCATATTGCCGGAAGGCTTTTCAGGCGGACGTATGACCGTGCGTATACGACCACTGCTACATCGCGGGGCTTCGGAAGTCTGCGCCACGGATTCAAATGGCGCTATAACTGTTGCACAAACCCTTTTTGATAAAAATGGTGCTCGGTTAAATATCCTGGCGCAACCCATTATTGAAGTATTCCGTTACCGAGACACAAGCAATGGGTCGTTTCCGTTTTACACGGCAATCATCAATGGGCACGTCCAAGTGACTGATCGTGAGAAGTTCCAGTGTGCCTACGCCTCTGGCCTGGGCCGCGGCAAGGCGTTTGGGTGTGGAATGATCGTAATTTTGTAGCAATTGCCAGCCTTATTGTGTGTGCAAACCTGATTAAATTGGCATGTACGCAAATAAAGCACTCTGATTTTCATATGGTTTTTTACTAACAAAGGGGTTTTAGATGAACGCGAAAAGCAAGATCAAGATGATGTTGAATATCGAAGTAATCGCCGACCAACCGGTGGCGGTCGGGCCGAGGGGGTACGACTACGAACAAATATTCGAAAAAGGCGAGAAGGCTACCAAGGTGATTGGTCTCCCGCGTTTCGGACGGTCTTATGGCCATGACACCCAGCGGTATCTGCAGGCATCCACCATGCGTCACATACTGCGTGAAAACGCATCCGTTTTTGTGGCACAAGCACTTGCCGATGCGGGCCAGGAATTGACTGCGTCACAATTGATGGCCCTTGTTGCCGGCTACACAGAGTCTGCTGGCAAAGCCAAGGACAAGACCAAGGCCAAGATATCCCATCTTGATGCATATGAACGCAATGTTACCGTACACGAGAAAAACCCTATTCTCGATATGTTCGGCTTTGGGTTGGGGATGGGTGGCATTTTACGTGTCGGGAATCTATTCCCCCGCCCTGTGCAAGGTCGCCAGCCATGGCATGTTTACGGTGGATATGTGCGTAAAGCGTTGTCTGATAACGCGCTGCGCGTTGCCAACCCGGAAACGGTCAAGGGTTACTTCGACATGCTGGATCGTCAGTCAGGCAGCAAGGCCGAGAGTGACGACAAGAACGGACTGAAAAACATGGGTGGCGCCTATGAGGAATTTCTACCTGGCACGGTGTTTGATCACCGCATCACGTTGGTGCAAGGCGATCTGATACGGCTTGGGTTAATCATGGCGGCACTGGAATCGTTTTCTGAAGATCCGGTGATTGGGGCTCACTCTTCGTTAGGGCGTGGCCTGGTGTCCATGCGCGGCGAACTGAACGCAGGCGAAAACCATGGCTCCTTCTATCTGGCTGAAGGGATATTTCAACCGGAAGGATTTCTTCAGGAAGCGTTGGGGATCGCCAGAGAAGCAGCCGCGAACGGATTTCCGGAACATGATTTTACGCTGTTGCCATCTGGTGGAGAGGAGGGGTGATCGTGAACAATCCAAAAAATTCCGACCTGAAGCGCTTTCTGGAAGAAGCGTTTCAGATAAATGGGCATTACGCTCGCATCGCCGCCGAAATGGGGCTTCGCGAAGGACATCGTCCGCATCAGTTGGCGTATGCCCGCCATATTGGCAACGCATTGTCGCGCAAGAATGTCGCCGTAAACGAAGTGATGTGGCCGGCTATTGGTCTGATACAGGCCGATACCGGCATCGGCAAAACTCGTGTGCTGCTTACCGCCGCAGCGTTTCTGAGTATGACGCGGAATCTTCCTGTGGTGTTCAGCACGTTTACGCGTGCCCTGCAGCACCAGGTGCTGAATGGGAAAGACTGGAAAATCGTACAGGCGCTGTTCCAGTCCCTGTTCGCTTACACCCCCACGATGGCCGTTCGGTTCGGTCGCGGGAATTTTATTGCGGGAAGCCTGGTGCGCTCATGGGAGGAAGAGCGGATTAAGCAGGGCGCCGCATCCAATCCGGAATGGGACGCCCTGGTCAATTACCTGGCCGGTGTTCAGGAACGTGGGGATCCGCTGGACGCGACCATAGCGACTTTCCGCGAAAAGAACGGCGACAAACTTCCGGTCATTCCGCATGGAAATGGCCGCCGTCTTGTTGACGCTGACATCGCTTTGCGCTCCAAGCATGGGAGTGACGATCAGGTCTTTTACCAAGCGCATCTTGCCAATGTGGTGGACCATCCGAACATCGTGTTGACGAACCACCATTCCGTCATGCTGGATGCGCTTCTGGACGGCAAGTTGCTCCTCCCGTCTCCAGATAATCGCGCCGCGCTCATTGTCGACGAGGCGGACCACCTGCATTCCGTGGCCCAGAACATTTTGGCTTTGCGGGTCCGCGTTTCTCAACAGATGCGTCAGGCCGCGAAAGTTATTGGTACGTCGCTGGAATCGCAGCACAACCTGTCTGACGATGAACTGAGGAATGCGTGGGGCATCATGAAGCAGCTTGCCGAGAATGCGGATTTCATGGATGTGGCATTGCATGAAATTGGCGAAGAGTCAGAGTGGCACGACATGGCCATTACCCGTCAGAATATGGACGCCAATGCAGATCTTGCAAAATGCATCCGTATGCCAGCGGCCACGATAAAGATGCTTCGCGGCTTTTTGAAGGGTTATGCGGGGCAGAACCATCACCGCAGCGCGCTGGAGGACATCGCGGAAGAACTCGCTCGCGTTGCGCTGAAGGGGAAGGAGCGGGACCAGGATGCGGATATGGACGCCGACGATGACGGCGTGTTGCGCTTCATTAGCTGGTCACCGACCCGTCGTTACGCGGCGTTTTGCGAAGAGCGCATTTCCGCGCACTGGCTGGTATTCAAGGCGTGCGGAAGAGCTTTCGCACGCGAAAAGGAACAGGAAGATGGCACGACGATAACGACAATCTATGGGGTGCGCGAGAAGGAAAGCAACCCTTGCGTACTGACCAGTGCGACACTGGTCAGTCCCTACTTAACAAACCTGGAACACTATCGCCGTGAAAATCGATTTCCCGCCGCCATCGCCGACACGCAGGAGATCGTTGATGTGGCACGGTTCGGGAAGGTTTCTTTCGTGCTTCCGGCTCCCGGCATTCAAGGAATATGGCTGCCGAAAACGGAAGAATCCGATGCCCTGAAATACAATCCGGAGTGGACGGACATGGTATCTGCCGTATTGCGTTATCTGGCGTATAAAAAGCGTCGCGCCCTGGTATTGGCACCAAGTTTTTCCGAGGTGTCGATGTTTGGCGATCTTCTGTCCGACGTGGATGATGCGGCGTTCCATGTGAACGGTGCTTTTCGTGACTACTGGTCGGAGTTTTTGTCCGGCGACCAAGGCATGGTGGTCACGCCCTCCGCATGGGAGGGGTTCAATCCTGTGGTGGATGGCGTGACCTGGTGTCAGGATGTGGTGATTACCCGTGTGCCGATGGCTCCCCCGAATAGCCTTATCGATGACGAGCGGGCGCGCGTCATGGTGCAAGCTAGCGCGGAGTGGGTCGAGAATGTGAAGAAGCAAGGCCGGATGCGGGTCGACGATTTGCGTCCGTTGACCCTTTCCACCGCCAAATACCTGCTGCAACAGCTTCGCGTTGCCCATGCGTACCGTCGTTTGGTGCAGGGGATTGGCCGCGGGATTCGTGATGCGGGCGATCGTTGCCGCATCTGGATCCTTGACCCGCGCATGCCGTTGGGCGAGGACGTGATGAGCGCCATGAAACACTCCGAAAATCCAGATATTCTGGATTTGGTGGGAAAGATCGAAAAACCAAAAGCGCACTTCGCGGCGATCCGTGCTGTCCTGCCTCCGCGTTTCAATCAGCAGTACGCCGAACACAGCATTTGGTTTCAGGGTGAAATCATGGATGTGTGCGCGGAAGTCCTGGAAGGAGCGGCTTAAATGACACTACATCGAAAAGCTGTCGCAATGCCATTTGTAGCGACGTTCACCATGGGATCACCCACGGTTCTGTCCCGGTTCGGACTGCCCCGTATGGAAAGTCTGTTGCGCCATCGCCAGGTGGTGACAGGCGGCAATGCGGATGATGAGTTGCCGCTGGCTTTGCATCATTGCGGGATTCCGGCAGCGGGTGGACTGTTTCCCTTGTCCCGGCAGGCCCCTTATAACGCGGAGTCGGTTACCAAGGGGGAGTCTATTTTTCAATGTCTGGTGAACCTGGGATTTTCGGGGCAGGCAGCCGATAACACGGTCAAGCGTGGACATCCGCGCATGAAGGCCAACGGCAAGGTGGTTTCGTCTTTGCAGACATGGACGATCCTGCCCGCCCGCACTTTTGTCGCTCGAGGGGTAGGCGATCCTCGCGCCACTCTGCAACTACTGGAGCGCGATCCCTTTATTGGGGTAGGCACCAACCTGGGGTATGGAGAGGTTTTGCACTTTCAGGTGGAGGAAGCGGATTGGGATGATCAAAAAGATGGTGATGATCCCTTAATGTCACCATGGGTTTTTCTGGACAAGCAAAAGCGTCTGACCACGCCTTTGCCGGATACGAAGATTTGCGCGGAAATGATTGCCGCCTCACAGGGCATGGTCACGCGTGGATCGGCGTCCTTTCACTATCCGTTCCGCACTGGAGCGGCACAATCGGCTTTTTTGCCGGTCAATGGTTAGAAAGGAGATTTATTTATGTCTGGTATGCAAGTCAAGGCCCGTGATTTTAACGTCCATCAACTAGCCGCGAGGTCGAGTTTCCGTCCCACCTTGTCGGACATGATCTTAAAGACGTTGGCGGAATCCGCAACGCCTATGGATTTTCATGAGGTGGACGTTGCTGTACGTCGCCTGTTTCCTGGATTGACCATTGGGCAAGGGTCGATACAGGCGGTTCTGTCCAGCATGCACCGAAATGGCATATTGACAGGAAACAGACGAAAAGGGGACACCTGCACGCGCTATGCCATTTCACCATTGGCATCCCGCTTGGATCATGTGAAAACATCATTGCCGGCACTGAAGCCTGATGAGCCAAAAATTCAGTCCGCCACTAATAGGATTACCGTCGCAGTATCGCCACTACTGTTCGACGCGATTTCCGCGCTTATACAGCACCGGTACGGTAGCGTGCCTAACCGCAAGATTATGTCGTCATTCGTGCGTGGCGTGTTTTCGTTATTTCTAGATGCGGCACCTTATGAAAAGACGCAGTTTTTCTGGGTAAAGTCCCGCCCATCGAATGGCGTTTCTGCCAAATTGACCGTGGCGTTGCATGGCGCTGACGCAGCCATTTATGAACGGATAACTGCACTGACCGGAAACGCCAATCTGGTGACGAATGGTATTGCCATGGACGGGGCACGGCAATCCACTGGCGCGCGGCTCACCATGACCCTAGTTGGTCATACGGCCGTGGTCTGGTATCTGGCAACCAGTATTACGGGCGAAGAACGGACTGTTCCGGCCATTGCCAAATTCCTGGAGTATGCCGCCTTAAACTTCCGGTTGGGCGACCGTAAGGCCGTAGAGGTGTATCAATCGATTGGCCTAGACAAGGCACCAGCATGTGCCGATGAAGCGCCGATTTCCGCGGGGTCGGACGCAGGTGAAACGCCACAGACACAAGAATGTGGGATGACCCTGGAAAGCGATGAGGCGGGTGGCTTACATATTTCTATCCATCTTTCGCCGGAAATTATGGAACAGTTAGTGTTGCTGTTTAAGGGTGTCATTAATCGCCCTTCAAACCATTAAAGGCACTCGCCCTATTTTGTTTGTTGTTTGTCGATCTTTACCAACTGAAGTTGTATACCCCCGCGTGAGTGGGGAAGGGTTACGTACGCCTGAATATCGGTTCAGAATTTAGAGATACGTCATCTCCCATTGAAATCATAGGAGGACTTATGGATTTGCATGACGCCACACAATTTTATTACGACTGTGTATCTTCACATAACGATGGATTGCCTGTCCCATTATCCAGCGATCATGGTAAAACCTGCATGGTGTGCGGGACGCTAACTCATGAATATGTATTGGATACCAGGCCCAATCAAGCACAGTTCGGCACTCGCTGCCCGGCTTGCAACGTATTTTTCGAAAGTTGGACAAGAGCGTTTGGACGATCAGGCAATCTTTCTTCGCTACTGAGCAAGGCGACGAAAGGCTGGGTGGTGGTGGTTTCGCAGGATGGACTGTCGTTGTTCCGCAACGAGAATGTCAAAGCCAAACCCAAGAAAAGTGCGGCACAGGTAGTGTCCGGCATGGAGGAAGAACAAGAACGAGCGGTGGATGCTGAAGCGATGAAAGGTTGGCCTGAAATCCCTGATAAACGCGGCTTGCATCCCTTTGTTACTCGCGTCGATGCGCCATCGGCAAAGGCGGCGCGGTTTCTCGCTGTGTGTGACGCCATGAATCGATTGCATGCAGGGCACACGGTGATGGTGTTCGCTACGAACGACAAATATTCTGACTTCTTTGGGAGTATTCGCCCTACGATGGACGCCACCGCGTTTTTTTATGGTAAGGGTGCATCGTCGGTGTCTATCGACATGGGAAAATGGTTTCCCCGTGTGAAATTGCTATCCGACTTTTTGATGGCCACGGCTAAACCTGGTTCCGCACCGAAGAAAAAGATCAAAGACACGAAAAATACCGACGAAGATTCGCCGAGTGACCCGGTTACTGTCATGCGGGAGGCAGTGCTGAAGTGTGTGCAGGCCGTTACTCTGAAGGAAGGAGTGCGTTGTTACAGTACGAAGGAAGACGCTCGCTTGCGCAAGACACTTGTTGGGTTCAAACGTGATAATGACGAAGAGTTGTGTCACATGTCCGGTATTTTGCTGGATTGGCTGAATCTTCCGGACGCTTCTGCCGAATTGGTGAACTGGTTGATAGGAGGCGCGATTGAATATAAGGAAAGCGCTAACAAAGCTCACCCTCTCGCAGCCTAATCTACGCACACCATTGAATTAAAAATTGGTGATTTTGAATGCGTCAGAAACCCGTTGTAAAACCGCACGTTGTGAGAAGAGTATCCCCCGCGTACGCGGGGATGAACCGCCCATGGGGGAAGGGGCAATGGTCAGGCTGCCGTATCCCCCGCGTACGCGGGGATGAACCGCGGCGATATTCATTGCGTGGCAAACCGATCGGGTATCCCCCGCGTACGCGGGGATGAACCGGTGTCCCCTGACACCTTAAAGAACCGCTTCTCGTATCCCCCGCGTACGCGGGGATGAACCGCGTTGGGGTTTGCACCCGGCCAACTGACAATAGTATCCCCCGCGTACGCGGGGATGAACCCAAACGCTTGACGCGATTCTGTTTGCCCTCGAGTATCCCCCGCGTACGCGGGGATGAACCGTACACGCACCACACTTCCTGTTTTTCGCTTTTGTATTCCCCGCGTACGCGGGGATGAACTGCGCGCCTCAACCATGCCCTGGAGATGGGGAATGTGTCCCTCGTGTACGCGGGGATGAACCGGAGGATACCCGCACTCTGGTCCTTGGCGCGTAGTATCCCCCGCGCATGCGGGGATGAACCGATAGCTTGCGGACGCGCGCCAAAAATCTCAAGGTATCCCCCGTGCGCACGGGGATGAACCGGGGTCGCCAGTGCCGCCCGTTTCGGTCTCAGCGTATCCCCCGTGTACGCGGGGATGAACCCTTGATAGTATCGGCCATGTCGAACACCAGTGCGCCCCCGCCGGATGTGCGGGGATGAACCGTTGTTGGGGCCGGTGCCCAAGCCTGCCTGGCCGTATCCCCCACGTACTCGGGGATGAGCCATATTCCCCCGTGTGGTCGTATACGTTGGCCCTGAACCCACCGTGCACACGGGGATGAACCGGTGTTGGTGGTAAGTCCGCCGCCCGCGGTGCCGTATCCCCCGTGTGCGCGGGGATGAACCGTCAAAGAACTCCTTATGGAGATACCTAGCAGCCTGTCGGACTTTCGGTTTTGAAGAAACGCAACACATTGATTGCTAAACGTTTTAATAAATTTCTAGAAAATGGCAGGCGCAATAGAATCAGTGGGTTACGCGAATAATCCGACAGGCTGCTAGCGGTGTATCCCCCGTGCATACGGGGATGACCCGAAATCACGGGGCTTGAATAACTCGAACTCAACGTACCCCCGCGTACGCGGGGATGAACCACTGGAGTGGTATTTCAGGAGCCAGCGATCAACGTGCCCCCCGTGCATGCGGGGATGAACCGGAAAATGATCAGGGGTATCTTACGGCGCATCTTGTATCCCACACGCACATGGGGATGAACCGCTCTGGGTCAGGAATGTTTCCGGGGCCTATATGTATCCCCCGCGTACTCGGGGATGAACCGCGCTCCATGCCGCCTTGTCTATCCTCTTCAATGTACCCCCCCGTGCACGCGGGGATGAACCGTTTGGACTATCGGTCCGGTGATACGTAATCGTGTATCTCCCCGTGCATACGGGGATGAACCGCTTATCATTCGTTTGTCTCCCCCGTGCACGCGGGGATGAACCCTGGAAACTGATGGCCTTCGGGGCAATGGCTGTGTGTCCCCCGTGCACGCGGGGATGAACCGTGGGGGTAGGCAAGGCCTTGCACCTGTCCGTAGTATCCCCCGTGTGAGCGGGGATGAACCTTTGGCACCGCCACATAGATGCGGGCGACCCGGTATCCCCCGCGCACGCGGGGATGAACCGTACGAACCAGACAGAGCCAACCCGTTAAACGTGTATCCCCCGCGCATGCGCGGGGATGAACCCCAGGGCTACGTAGGGCAAACGCGTTTCCGGTAGTATCCCCCGCGCACGCGGGGATGAGCCGTGCCGGAGCAACCAATTTTCTGGAGTCTTGCGTCTCCCCCCGTGTATGCGTGGATGAACCTGAAGAGCAAATAAGGGCAGATGGCTGTTTCTGTATCCCCCGCGCATGCGGGGATGAACCGGGCGCCCTTGAAATAAGTTCATCGCTCGAAGCGTATCCCTCGTGTGCGCGGGGATGAACCGTAATACCCAACAATATTAGATGGGCAATCCGCGTATCCCCAGCGCACGCTGGGATGAACCATAGGTGGCATTGATTTCTTTCTGCCAACCTTCGTATCCCCCGCGTACGCGGGGATGAACCATCCTGCTGAATATTCGTATGCGGACCACCCCAGTATCCCCCGCATGCGCGGGGATGAACCAGAACATGTTAGAAATATGCTCCTTGTTAGTAAGCACCCCCCCCCGCGTGCGCGGAGATGAACCCGACGTCATCAACCCGTCAGCAAGCTGGGGATTGTATCCCCCGCGCACGCGGGGATGAACCATGGACAGTGTGGGTGGGGACATGCTCCAGAAAGTATCCCCCGCGTACGCGGGGATGAACCGTTGGCCGACAAGCTGGAGTCCTTGGGTTTCAAGTATCCCCCGTGTGCGCGGGGATGAACCGGCGGCCTTCGTGGTGCAGAATTCATTATCCTCGTATCCCCCGCGCACGCTGGGATGAACCACTTATTATTCGCTTGTTTCCCCCGTATATGCGGGGATGAACCATGGGCTGGCTCATGCCGGCGCTGGGTGTGTGGTGTGCCCCCCGTACGCACGGGGATGAACCGTACGGCAACGCCCCCGCCGTCTTCGTTATGGAGCATCCCCCGCATGCGCGGGGATGAACTGTTACTCAAGTCGCGTAGAACAAATATTTGAGTGTATCCCCCGTATGCGCGGGGATGAACCGGCGCGGATCGCCTGCTCGCGTTCCACGATGATGTATCCCCCGCGCACGCGGGGATGAGCCTGTCGATGTCGCCTGACTGATGGCCTGGTTGGCGTATCCCCCCGTACGTACGGGGATGAACTGCGTCAATGGGACACGTGCGAGATCTGGAAAAAGTATCCCCCGCGTGCGCGGGGATAAACCGCAGAACTATTTCGGCGTAGGCAGGCAAAAGAACCCCTTATGTACGGCGGAAACCCAAAGTCCGGGATCAAATTGATCCCGGATTTTTTTCGATCAAATCATACAAATAAACCTCTTTTTTACCGTCCTCATCCATGCGCGAAAAATCCAGAATAGGCGGAGGCGTTTGCTAATGTGTCCTGATAGCGAAGGAAAGCAAGGGGGTCGTCATGGATTTGCTAGTTGTAACGACAGAAACAGTGCCAGGTTATCGCGTCCGCGAAGTGCTGGGACCGGTGTATGGCACGATGGTGCGTTCCCGTAACGTGGTTGGGACCAGCCTGGGCGGTATCGCGGCCTTTTTTGGCGGCAAGCAAAACGGCGATCGCAATATGGTCAACCAGACCCGCGACGACGCGCTGACCGATTTGCGAACCAATGCGCAGGATTTGGGCGCAAACGCAGTGCTCGCCATGCGTTTCGATTCTGGGGAATTTGATTCAGGGCAGGGCACAGTCATGGAAAGCATCACAGCATATGGCACGGCGGTTGTGCTGGTGCCGGAAGGACAATGACGCTGGTTGTAGGTCAGCATCCACCTCTGGGTGCATTCTTTAACGCCACCCCGTTCCCCTGGTTGGGCGGGAAGACCGCGTTGGCACCCCGTATTATCCCGTACTTCCCGCCGCACGCGCTGTATGTCGAGCCATACGGCGGGGCCGCGAACGTGCTGCTGAACAAGAATCCGGCCAAGGTCGAGGTCTATAACGACGCCTCCAGTTTACTCGTCAATTTCTTTCGCGTGCTGCGTGACGACGAACAAAAAGCGGCGCTCATGCATAAGCTGGAATGCACGCTGTATGCCCGCGAGGAATATGCGCTGGCTCTGGAACTGTTGGAGGACGATGACCCCGTCCTGCGCGCCTGGGCCTTTTTCGTGGCGCAGTGCCAGGGCATATCCGGTGCTGGATCTATGGATGGGAACACGGCATCGAATTGGGGCTATTCCCGCGTGTCCGACCGGCCTCGTATTTTTTCCGACCACGTTGAGAAATTGCACGCCATCGCCCATCGCTTCCGTCAGGTGCAGGTCGAGCATGATGACGGCGTATCGGTAATTCAACGGTGGGATTCGCCCGATGCCCTTTTTTATGTTGATCCTCCCTATGTTGATGAAACCCGTTCCGACAAAAGTGGGCGTGCCCGCTATAGGGATGAGATGGGCGACGGCGGACACCAATCGCTGATTGAAGCACTACTGAATTTACAGGGTGGCGCCGTACTGTCTGGCTACCGTTCAGACCATTACAAACCTCTTGAAGAGCAGGGATGGGAACGTATCCAATTTACCGCCCGGGCGGATTCGGTGGCGCGGGTGCGGGGACACGATATCGCGGGAACCAAGAAAGACCGTGAGCGGGTGGAATGTCTTTGGCTGTCGCCTTCCGTTGCCGCCTGGCACCGCCAGGGGTCGTTGTTTGGATGCCTTCTGGATACTACCGCGGACAGCCCCCAAGAGGTCGCAAGCTAATGCGTTACGCTGGCCAATTCATCTATCCAGCCACCGGGCAAGCCATACGGGTGGTGATGGACGAGGAAAGCGCACCACTTTGGGTGGTTGTGGACTTGTGCAAGGTCTTGGGCCGACCGCGTACCCAGGAACTCATGGCCCAAATTCCAGAATCGGACAGAAGCAGAGTTCCAGACCGTTTGCTGGGCGCGAAATACAGTCAAGTCATGCTGCATGCGATTAATTACCGCGGGTTGATGGTGGTTAAGAAAATCGAATCCGGGCCGATGGGCAAGGCCTTTTTCTCCTGGATGAGGACCACGCATTTTCCAGAACTGGTCAAACTCGGCTTTTTGATGGACGAAATTTCTTCTCCGGCGCATTTAATCGTCGCGTTGGACCCCGGCTTGAAGGCGCTGACGCTGAAGTTCGGCAAAAATCGCACTCGGATTCTTCGCGACAGAAAAGGGGATCCCTGGTGGGTGGCGGCCGATGTCTGCGCCGCCTTGGAGATTGCGAATGTGACACAAGCCGTGCGCCGGCTGGATAAAAAGGACTTTCTGCATGTTGCTGATTTGATTGATGACGGTCAACTCTATGTTGGCGACGGTTACAATGGAAACAACAACTTGGCATTGCTGGTGAACGAACCCGGTTTGTACGGTCTGATTCTCGAAAGCCGCAAGCCGGAGGCCCGGAAGTTCGTGCATTGGCTGACGCATGATGTGCTGCCGAAGCTGCGGGAAACCGGAACCTATACCGTGCCGGACGCAAAGCCCAAACCAGTTCAAGAGGTGGACCAGCTTTTGCCGGTGCTCTCCATAGATTGGGACGACCCGGAACATATTGCCCAACTGATTCATCAGTGCCTGGAGCGGATCGCGTTGATCAACGACCAGTTGAAGGACAGCACTCCGCGACTGGATGCATCGCTGTTCTATAACGGGGTACGCCCCTTGCTGCAGAACCCCGCCGAAAGAATGCTTTTGCTGTTTTTCCAGCAGCACAAAGTGGGCAAACGCATTCGGGAGGCGGGTTATAGCGGACGACTGAAAGAGGCTGTTGCGCAAGCGACGGGGTTGACCACGGCCTCTATCCAGCGCGCCACCGAATTCGCAACGGCGTATGAACGGTTGCGAGCCATCAGCGAGGTGGCGGCGGCGAAAGTGCTGTCCGGTTATGTCAGCGACGCGGTGTCCGGCCTGTACAAAACCAACAAACTGGACGCCCGCGCGTTCAGGCGTTTCGCCGAAGCGGTGGACCAATGCGGCCGACGCTCAAAAATCGCGGATTTGACGGGTGGTGTGCTTAGATGATGAGAGTCATCCACGGAATTGAGTGAGGGATATATGGCACTGATCAGAGCGCGGGATATCGAAAGGGCGCCCAGACATTGGGCGTTGGTGGGCAGCCGGCTGGCTGGGAAAAGCACATTTTTAACGGCCATGTCCAAAACCATTCTGGTGGTGGACACGGAGGGCCGCGGACGCGAGATCGACGGAGTGAACGGCTGCGAAGTCTTCATACCGGACGTGCCGGATCGGCAGGATCCACTGGCCATATCTCAAGTATTACGACGGGATGCGCAGGATATCCGGGATGCCAGAATCCAGTTGATCGCCATCGATTCCTTGACGCCTATCTACAAGCGATTGTCCGCTGAGGCGGTCGCCAAGAACGAGCGCAAGACGAACAAAAACCTGTCTATCGCCTACGTGGACAAGGCGAACGCCATTCGACTGTTTCAGGATGCGGCGGTTTCCCTGGGTACAGACGTGGCCATGATCTGGCACTACGAGGCCGGGCGCGACGGGAACGGGAAAGAAGTGGTCAACCAGACGATTTCTGAAGTGGAGCGCCAGAAACTGGCCCGCTCATTGAACGGGATTATCGAACTGC
>JAJYPA010000573.1 GCA_021795795.1 Pseudomonadota bacterium
AACGGCACCGGCACCCCGTTTTTCCTCATGATGAAAAACAAAAGGCACCTAGAAAAACCATTTAAGTGCCTGCTCTATATGGTGGGTTGTGAGGGGATCGAACCCACGACCCGCTGATTAAGAGTCTTAGGATTTGACATTTACGACGTTTTACCGGCGCTCATGTATCTTGACTTATCAATTAGTTAGACGGATACTACCTTCACCAAAGTTGATGAATTTACCGTAAATCGGTTGGATATAGGTTGGATGATCCAACCGGAATCAGTAGGTCTGATCGTTCTGCTTATCTTTCCTGTAACATAATGTTTTTCATAATAATAGACTGGATACGCGGCCGAATGACTAGAAATCACTGGTTCCGGACTTCAACAGGAGACCGCGATGCCTGAAAAAATGAATTTCACCAAAGTCAGTCTTTCGGCGCTGGAACCAATCCTCGGTAAGCGTCGCCGCGTCTATGACGAAAAACAAAAAGGCCTAGCCGTATATATTTCCCCGGCCGGGACCAAGACCTTCTACTGCATTCGCAAGGTAGACGGCAGGGTGGAGGAAATTCGTATAGGCGATGCCGCTACCGTGACCATTGAGACGGCTCGCACGACCGCCGTGGGGATTATCAACCAGATTGCCGCAGGGACTAACCCGGCTGAGCAGCGGCGCATCAAGAAGGCAGAGATGACGTTCTCCGACTTGTTCAGCGAATGGGTGAAGGATTGCCGCGCCAAGGGTAAAAAAAGCCTGGGTAACGACGAGCGCAACTTTCGTCTGCACCTGCAAGAGATCGCCAAGAAGAAACTGTCCGATATCGAACGTCAGCATATTCGCGCTCTGCACCGGAAGGTCAGCACGGGAGCCGGAATCTATCAGGGCAATCGTGTCTTGGCCTTGGTCCGTGCCGTGTTCAATTTCGGAATCAACACACTGGATATTCCGCGACTGGGCAATCCGGCTGCTGGCCTCAAGATGAACCGAGAAGAAAGCCGGGATCGTCGCCTGCACCCCGATGAAATGCCAAGATTCTTTGAGGCACTGGCCGCCGAGGAAAGCCCGGACGTGCGCGATTATGTCATGCTGTCCCTGCTGACCGGGGCACGTCGGTCCAACGTGCTGGCGATGCATTGGCAGGAGATCAATCTAGAGCGCAAAACGTGGACCATTCCTGGCTCCAAGGCCAAGGCTGGTGATAGCATCGCCGTACCTCTCACCGACGCCGCCATAGAGGTGCTGCAGTCCCGCGCAGAGACATCCGGGGCGCAGGGGTGGGTATTCCCCGGACCTGGCAAGACCGGCCATCTCGTAGAACCCAAAAAGGGCTGGCAACGGCTATTGCAGCGGGCAGGCATTGATGACCTACGCATCCACGACTTGCGCCGTTCGCTCGCGTCCTTTCAGATCGATGCGGGGGTATCTCTGGCCGTCATAGGCAAGGGGCTGGGACACCACTCGCAGCAAACGACCGCCGTCTATGCAAGGTTGGCGCAAGACCCCGTTGCCGATGCCTGGCAGAAAGGCACCGACGCCATTCTGGTGGCTGCCGGAGTCAAAAAACCTGTGGAGGTCACGTCGATGAAAAAATTGCCTAGCCATCGCAAAAACGCTATATTATGAAGTGGGCCACGGAGACACTTGACCAGCGTGTTGATGGTGAACTCAACGCCCTGCCGTCCGCGCTGCGCGCACGTCTATTGCGGATAGTGGAGCTGATTGAGCAGGTGGGCCTGGAGCAGGTCCACGAGCCACATATCAAGCACCTGGGGGGACAAGCTCTGGGAAATACGCGCCAAAGCGCCGGATGGGATTGCCAGAGCGATATATGTCACTGCAACAGGGAGACGGCTGGTCATCCTGCATGCTTTCGTCAAGAAAGCGCAGAAGACGCCCAAGCAGGCCATAGAGACGGCACGGCAACGCGCCAAGGAGGTCTTGCAATGAGCCGCTTATCGGAACTGAAAGAGCAATGGATGAAAGAACCCGCGTTCAAGGCGGAATACGACGCGCTGGAGGATGAGTTCAGCCTCGCCCGCGAGTTGATCGAAGCCCGGACCCGCGCTGGACTGTCGCAAGCAGAATTGGCGCAACGCATGGGTACCACCCAATCAGCTATTGCCCGCCTGGAAAGTGGCAAATCCCCGCCATCTATGCGAACCATTGCGCGGATCGCCGCCGCTACTGGAAGCCGCGCCGTAGTGCGGCTGGAGCCGCGTTCTTGAATGAACGCATAGCAGACGCAAAAATCATCGCAGTCGCTTTATAATGGTTATCGTGAATTATGGTCACCAATGACAATCAAACTACCAGAACCTGAGTACTATGAGTTAGCCGAAGTAGTCAAGAGATGGCGTATCCCGGAGTCACAACTTTTACGACTCGGGGCAGAAGGAAAACTACAATTCTTATGGCCGATACCAGATAACGTATGGGTGTGGGTTACTGGCGATTCTGACCATCCGGATACGGTAGAGAATGTCGAAAATCTTTTCCCCAGTCTGCCGCCCGGTCATCTTTGCATTCGGGTCGCCCGCAAAGCAAAAAAAGGACTCGAAGGTCACGAAATAAGGTTGTTCGAGGGTTGCCGATCGCGTGTGGCGCACGAAATATGGCGCAAAATAAAGGCGCATAGAATTGAAATAAGCGTAGCCGGTATGGCTGTTTTATCTAAAGAGTCTCTCCAGACCTGGGATAAAGAGATTAGAGGGCTAGGCAATAACGTGTTGGCAAGTGTCAGCCATTTTGCTGGGACCGAGAATAGTATATTTGATGTGCCCGATGAGCGATCATTTTGGATGTACGAAGCTTGGGACTCAACAACCTCCCATGGTGGTCTGCTTCCACCGTTGCCAGAGGGGTATCATTTCGAGACTGCATCACTCATAACCGTTGATGAGCTAGTCGTGCTCAGTTCTGAGGTTAGGCGCGTAGAAAATCAGCACGAGGAAGCAGAAAAGGCAGCCAGGACTGATGTATTGCCAGGTAGTGCACAGAATAGCCGCAAGATCTTGCTGACCATCATCCACGCGCTTTGCAAGGAAGCCGGAATCAACCCCAAGGATCGCGGCTTAACCAGCACAATTAAGCGCTTGCTCGAGTTGCAAGGAACGCCTGCCTCAGAGCGCACCATCCGCGACGTGAAAAATGATATCCCGGAAGCTATGCGCTGCCGCAAGGAAAAATAGCCCTGTTCAAAACGGCAAACGGCAAATAGGTCTATTTGCCGCATCACCCTGAAATCTCCCGCCATCATTGCCTCACGATATCTACAACTGTGAGGCAACCCCAATGCATAGCAATACTGAATCTGTGGCTACGATTGTCGCCGAGATTGGTCGAACTTTGGGCTATCCACCCGAAGTTATCCCAGCCCAAATTGACGAAAGGCTCACCTCCCAGGTGCTTGGTGTCAAAGTCTCCACGTTGGCCAACTGGAGGGTGACAGGGCGCTACTCGTTGCCATACGTCAAGGTCGGTCGATTGGTCCGTTACCGGGTAACCGACCTAGCGCAGTGGATTGCGAAGCGTCGGCAGAGTGCGGAGAACTAATCCATGCCCTCCCCAAAAAGCCGACTCAGGATTTCTCGAAGCTACGGGAAAGGGGATGCCCAATGAGCATCGCCGATTTTTTCCATGTTCTCCAAAAATCTGGTGTGGCACCATCCAGTGTCAGCGAACTGGTTGCGGATGGGCGTTTACATCGCCATCACGTCGATGGCGATCGACGGGGTACCCGCAACGGCTGGCATGTTCTACACCTTGACCCGCCCGCTTCTGGCTCTGGTGGCTCATGGAGAACCGGAGCCCGCGTCAACTGGTGCGCCAAGCACTTTCGAACCCTGAACCATGTCGAACTCGCTATCCTGCGCCGACGAATTGAGCAGGAACGGGCCACCGCACAGACCGAAAGGGAAGCACAACACTATGAAGCCGCCAAGCGTGGTGCATGGGTCTGGAAGCATGCCAAGCCTGCCGCACCAAACCACGATTACCTATGCAGAAAAGGTTTAGAGCCCGGTATTGCTCGCCAACGCGGTGACGCTTTGGTCTTGCCAGTGTTGGATTTCCCGGGATATCTGCGCGGAGTGCAGTACATCCGGCCGGACGGTCAAAAGCGATTCCTCAGCGGCATGAAAAAGGCCGGGGCTTTTATCCCGGTTGCAGAGAAGCCAGACGGAAAACGCCAGCTATGGATTGCCGAAGGGTGGGCCACCGCCTGCACTCTCCAAGCGTTGCGCCCGCTCGTCTGCGTCATTGCCGGACTAGACGCCGGCAACCTTCAAGCTGTGGCCACAGAGGCCCGTCGCCGATGGCCTGCGCTGGACATTGTGGTGTGCCCGGACTTTGACAGCGTGGGTCTCAGGAAAGCTCGAGAAGCGGCCGAGCGCGCGCGTGCAAAGATATTGCCACCGCCTGCCGTGATCCTGCCTGGCTGCACCGATTGGAACGATGTTATGGCTGCAAAACGGCAGGGGGTGGCCCATGCTTGATAGCGACTGGACACAAAGCGTCCCGCCCTACGGGGATGGGCGCGAACGCCGCCGCAAGTCTGTATCTGAGTCCGCTGGTGTAGATAGTGGCTTTCTCGAACCGCAGCCCCTGGCGGACCTGCCGCGCGTGGACGTGGCCGGGGTAATCGACAACCCTTCGCCACCGCCGGAATTTGTTTGGGTTGGCATGGTGCCCTGTGGTCATGTCTGCCTACTGTCTGGGCATGGCGGAAGCGGCAAGAGTATCTTCGCGCTGCAACTGGCCGTTGCCGTGGCAGCTGGTTTACCCCTCTTAGGGGTTCCTACAAGTCTAGGCCGAGTGCTGGTTTTCTCTGGCGAGGATGCGGGGCCTTTGTTGCGCCATCGACTGGCCGTCGTCTGTCGCGCCCTCGACGTAAACCCTCAGGCCTTGGCCGAGCGATTGGTGGTGCTCGACGCCAGCGAGAACCCGGCACTTGGTATAGAAACCTTAGACCGCGAGACAGGTCGCCGACACATCGCACCAACCGCCATTTATGAGCGCCTGCGGGAGATTGTCACAGAGCACCAGCCAGCCCTAATC
>JAJYPA010000574.1 GCA_021795795.1 Pseudomonadota bacterium
AGAGACGGAATAGGTATGGCACATCCCTCCTCAATACCAAAACTGAACCGCTCCGGGTTTAGTGGAGGCTTTGGGTTGGTCACAGACACGGACTGAGATGTTACATCCGAACGACTAGGAGGCAGCGAAAGCGGTCATTCCCGCCCAATCTAACACGCACTACGACTAAAAGAAGATGGCATGCAAATTGGCGCTTAACCCTATTCCATGGCAACTTTACCTTATGTATTTTCATGGTGTTTAACACCTTGCTTACGACAAAGTCGATAGCTTGAGATCGTTGTACCACTGGCGGTAAATGACCAAAAACCGCCAAACTATAGCATTAACTAAGGCTTGGCGCTCTGGGAATGTCTCGCTGCCATTAAGTCCTTTGCCTTTACACTGCGACCAGTACTTTTCATAGTGTTCGCGTGAGATAAATGAAGCTTCGAATTTTTTTTCAGGAGGAATACCATAGCTGGCTTCTTCTTCCGGATTGTCTTCTTCCTTTAATTTTTGGGACGGAGGGGTAGCACTATCGGAGCGATTAGCTTCTAGTGGCCAAGCGCGAAGATTGCCAATAGAATTATGCCACTCCTTGATGATGCTAGGAATACCATGTAACGTACCGCCTTTCTGTCCTTGCAGAAGTTTTTTCGGATAAATGTGGTCATAGTCCCAAGGACGATTCTTGTCTTCCATAAATTCTGGAAGGGACGGATCAAAATCAGGAAACCATAACTTAATCCAATCGCGCTGCACATAAAGAAGCATAGATCTATTATGCCGTAATGCTTCCATGAATTGGCCCCACATATCTCTGATTCGATCTGACGTTGTTTCTCCTTCAGCCAGCTTTTCTTGATGGAGCACGAAATGAAGAGCCTCATCGATATTTTGGGGACGCTTATTGTCAATCAGCCACTGCCACCAATTCCAGCCCCTCCAGATAGCACTGTCCTGATTTCTAATGGTATCCTGACAGCCTTGATGTCCCAAAATGCGCACTTTTAAAGCATGTTCTAGCACATCCGGACTAACCACCGGAATCATGTGCTGCTTGCCATTATTATCTATAGTCATGGTTCGCAAAAAATGCTTACGATTAAAAAATTCTTGCAAATCTTTTGAATCGATAGTTTGTAACTCATGCCAGATGGCATCTACCGCGCGAGCCTTGCTGTCGGTCTTGGCAAACCATGATAAAGCTGTCAAAAAACCCAGGACACGTCGTTTGGTAGGCTCGCTAATATTATCAATGCCTTCTACCTCATTACCCTCTAAACGCCGCCTATCGAGCCAGCAGAGAAATAGAAAAAAGATGTCTGGTGACTTTTGTGCCAATTCTGTAGCTAATACTGGAGGCAGCCCATATTTATCCTCCGTCAAAAAACGATAAGCATACTCGAATACCTGTAACCCTTGGCCTGTAACATAGGCTTCTAAGTCTTTAGCAAATCTTTTGTGCTCATTATTCTGGCCAAGCATCAGACGACGAAAGTCGTCAACTCCTGGTGTGGGAATCAAACGAAGTCTGGATGTATCTTCCCTGTGACCCTTTACATACTGTTCTCTTTGGTGCCGCGCCCTGACCAAGCGACTTGCTAGCATTGCCGTGCGGGCAGGTGTAGCTAATTTATGAGCAAGCGCAGCAATGGCCTCGGGTGCATCTTTCCATGAAGACTTAATAAGCGAGTATATCAGTTCCTCCCCTCCCAGTGGCGTACCCGCACTGTTGACACGTATGAATAGGGTTTCGATAGCACTTTGGAGACCGCTATCTGCGGTGGTCTGATTCATATTTTCCATAACGGCTTTGGGGACGACGTTGGCAGGGATAACGTATTCGGACACGCGCTGCCAAAGCAATGCGAGTATCTCATCCAATCGGGTATCCGGACCTTTGAATGTTTGTCTTACGACGTTTTGCTGCTCCAACCAATGCGTGGCGTATTTGTATGGCGAATCTTGTTGCTCTTTTGCCTCGACCCGAATGAAGGGCAGCTGCTGAATGATTTGCCATGCACGCTCTTTGGCTTCGGCAACAATACCCCGCGTCTCATATAGTGCCTGTATCAGCAAAGATACAGGCACCGGTGCTTTTGCATCCCAGGGCCACACCGCATGGAGCGGGATCTGATTTGGTCTGTCTTCTTTGTACTGCGGAGCGTTCGCGGCTCTAAAAGCATGCAAGCTCTGGCGAATCTGGTGCTGGCTGACTGGGCGTTCGGGATCCGCGAGAGAATAGCCCCAAGGATGTGCGCGTGTCACCACACGAAACACATACGCCACATCCCGCTCTTTTAGCGGTGGTACCAAATCTATCCATAAAACGCTGCGGACGTCAGACGCAGGGGGCGTATCGTGCCAAGGGTTCAAGAAGCCCAAGGCGATACCATTGGCCCGTTGCTGACCGTCGAGCAGCATGTGCGTGCGCGGCAATATTTGCGCCGACGTAGTTTTTTGGTGTGGGAAGTCTTGCTTCCCTAAGTTGGCGTCAAATGGTGTGAGTAGAAAAGCCCCTAATGGGAATCCCTGCAAAATTGAATCCCATAGGGCTTCGATTTGCTCAGGCTTCCATACTGCGCCGCGTTGCAGTGCCGGTAATTCGGCCATACAAACTCGCTGGGACTGGACTGATAGATGCTCAATTTGCCATGCTGCTATCTCTGACAGTTTCAGTAGAATTACGTTATCCGTAACAGGGCTGTTTTGAGCGTCTTCTTGTCGGCTACTCATGATTTTCCTCCAGTGTGGTTACAGGCCAGAATTTGTAATATATTCAAACAACTCACGCGCCTTGCACAAAAGAGATTCTACATTTGACTAAAATCTTCACCACCCATGGTAGAAGAGATCTTGTTTCTACAATCCTTTTCGCATGCAGGAGTAGATCAGCAACTAATTTATTGAAGATAATTTGAGATCACCAATGCAATAGCACGATATCCATCCAAATGACTGGAGTATCCTGGTGACAAAGCCTTGTCGAAGTATATTGTTCCGAGTAACTGCCCCGCAATGGTTCCCACCGAATCCGCATCCCCCGGATGATTTGCTGCCTGGATGATGCCTGTTCTGAAATCAGGTGCGGTCAATCCGAGATACACCGCAATTGCGAGAATTTCCTCGGCCACCCAGCCTGCTCCAAGCCTCTGGGTTACTTGTTCCCAGGGAACATCCTTCCCTGCAAGTTCTCGCGCCTGGAGAATCAGCTGACGAACGGTCGCGCCCGCCTCCCCAAGTTTTTCCAGGAACAGCAGGGTTTCTGCGATCGCATCGTTCAGCGGTACTCCCAGGATAACGTCGCGGATCAACACTGCGAAGAAGCCGGCAGACAAGTAGCCGCAGGGATGCCCGTGGGTCAGCTGTGCCGCGTGGCTGGCCACGGTAAAAGTCCGCCGGATATCCCAATCGGTAGAATGCATCGCTGCCCAGAAACCAATTGGCGCCACCCGCATCAGCCCACCACACCCTTTGCTATCGTTGACTACCGGCATTCCTAGGTCCGTAGCCTCCATTAACGCTCGCAAGCAGGTTCGCCCCGGCCCCATACGCTGATGCAGAACCGGCTCGTCGAGCAAAAACCCCTCGTGGAGGTAGGAATCGGGTGGAATGCGACTTGGGAACTTCTGGGTGGCGAGCCAGCGTAGATAGGCCTTGTGCAGGGCTATCAACAAGGGTTCTCCAGTTCTGGCATGGAGAATGAGCGCCTCGGCCGTGAACAGAGTCATCTGGGTATCGTCGGTAAATCGTCCCATGCCGTCCGGATGGACAAATCCCTGTACGCCAGCGGGTCCCCAGCGCTGAAGGCGCTCCTCTCTGGACAGAAACTCTACGGGTTCCCCCAGCGCATCGCCTATAGCTCCTCCCAGGAATCCACCCCAAATGCGATCGGTTATGTCGATGGTCATGAGCGTTTTTCCTTTGGAGCGGGATGCTTCGCCCGAGTTTCTCTGGACCGGCGGGCATAGAGCTTGGCCATGGCCGTGGTGGTTTCTCGCAAGGATTCCACCAAATCGGCAGGCCCCAGGACTTTCAGGCCGGTGCCATAACTCAGAATCCACCAGCGAAGGGCTTCAGAGTCCTCGACCTCCGCTCGGAACGTCACCCAGGTCCGCCCGTGGGACTCTATCGTCTGAGGGGCACCAATCGGACGCTCTTCCAGCAGATGGGCGACCTCCCGCTTGACCTGGACTCTCAGGGTGATGGGTGAACCTTGATCGGTAAAGCGGAGATTGACTCGAGCAAAGGCCTGGAGGGAGAAATCGGTAGACATCTCCTGAGCAGGTTCTTTTTGCAGGCGTACTTTGCTCATGCGGTGGCAGGCGTACAGCAATGGGGTCTCCCGGCCAGGATGGTAGGCCACTAGGTACAAAGTGCCTTCCTGGAGCACCACACCCCAGGGACTGACCCGATGCCCTTTGCCGTCTGCATGCCCTTGCGCGTGGTAGGTGAACGCTAGCTGGCAACGGCTTTCCAGGGCTTCCAGGATCCGGGAAAGCGTCCAGTCCGGTAGCTGGGGCGGATATTGTACGCTGGAGGAAAGCACGGTCACATGGCGGCGCCAGTTCCGCAGGGAGGAAGCGGCCAGGGCCCGTTCTGCATCCCGCTGGTAGCGCTCCCAGTTCTCCAGCAAAGCAGGCGGAAAAATGGGGCGGAGGGTCTCATAGGCCAGCAGCAATGCCAGTGCCGTCAGGCTATCCATGCGCGGAATCTGGATGCTTTCCTGATCCGTCGTCCAGAACCATCCTCGAGGCCGGGAGTCATCCGATGTCACAGGAAAGAGTCGGCTCAGCCAGACGAGATCCCGCTCGATCGTTCGTCGGGTGGTCTCGATGCCCTGTTGGGACAATACGCGCTGGAGCTGACCCACACTCCGTCTGCCGTGCCGACTGCCGGAGAGTTGCTGCAGTACCAGGAAGCGCCGAAAAAACTGGCTTTCTTCGCGCACGAGAGGTCGACTCCTTGCAGTCCATATGCGACGGTTATGGTCGCATTCATGGGTCAGTATAGCACTCAGGCAATCGCAGGAGAGCAGACCATGGCCAGGAA